>NZ_JACKSY010000114.1:0-63239 GCF_025821985.1 Mycobacterium timonense
CCTCGACGTTTCATGAATTGGCTGGTGACGCGGGCCCTGTAATGCACGGAAGTGCCTGTCCTGCTTGAGAACATTGACTTGCTGAGGGTCAAGGTTTCATCAAGTGGAAAGGCACTCCGTAGGTGAAGCGTAGCGCGGTGTGTTCGGTGGTGGTGGATTCGGCACGCGATTCGCTGGTGTCGTCGGCCGGCGGGCTCTTGTTGTCCCAGACACTGCGCTGTTCGGGACTGGATAGGGCCATGTCGGCGGCGTTGGCGCCGTGGCGGGCACCACGGTCGGTGCATGATCCGGCCAAGGTGCTGATCGATGTAGCGATCGCGGTGGCCCTCGGTGGCGACTGTGCCGCTGATATCGCGGTGGTGCGGGCCCAGCCTGAGTTGTTCGGGGCGGTGGCCTCCGATGCGACGGTGTCGCGGCTGATCACTACGTTGGCCGCCGACGTGGACGCCGTCCTGGCCGCGATCCGGACCGCACGGGCTGCGGCCCGATCCCGGGTGTGGGCTCGGCGACGGCCCGTCGGCGCGGTGGCGGGCAGTCAAGTGATCGTCGATCTGGATGCCACCCTGCTCACCGCTCATAGCGAGAAGGAAGGTGCGACACCGACATTCAAGTACGGGTACGGCTTTCACCCCATGTTGGCTTTCGTTGACCACGGCGAACACGGATCCGGTGAAGCCCTCGCCGGGCTGCTGCGCCCAGGATCAGCGGGGTCCAACAACGCCGCCGACCACATCGCGGTCCTGGATGCCGCGCTGGCCCAACTCCCCGAACACGAACGAGCCCAGGTGGTGGTGCGTACCGACACCGGCGGTGGGGTCAAAGACTTCCTGCACCACATCACCGACCTGAAACTGCAGTACAGCGTCGGTTTCTACGGCATGCCCCCGATCGTGCAGGCCTTATCGAAAGTGCCGCGGCAGGCCTGGCGCGCTGCCCTCGACGGGGACGGCGCACCCCGTGAGGGCGCCCAGGTGGCCGAGTTGACCCGCTATCTGCCCGACACGCTGAAGGGTTGGCCCGCCGGGATGCGGGTCATCGCCCGCCGCGAACGCCCCCATCCTGGTGCCCAGTTGCGCCTCACCGACGATAACGGGTGGCGGATCACCTGTTTTGCGACCAACACCATCGGATGGTCGATCGCGGATCTGGAAGTGCGCCACCGTCAACGCGCTCGTGCCGAAGACCGAATCCGCAACCTCAAAGACACCGGCCTGACCAACCTGCCGTTCCACCGGTTCGATCAGAATCAGATCTGGCTGCAGATCACCCTGCTCGCCGCTGACCTGCTGGTCTGGACCCAAGTCCTGGCATTCACCAGCGGGCCCGCCAGGCGCTGGGAACCCAAACGACTACGCCTGCGGATCCTGGCGGTGGCCGGACGCATCATCAGCACCGGACGGCGCCACTACCTACGCCTGCCCCGCGGCTGGCCCTGGAGTGACCTGATCGAAACCGGCTGGACCGCACTACGAACCGCTTGACTCACAACCACCACTCCAGCGACCAAGGACCAGGAGCGCCGGCGAGAAGCAACGCCGGAAACCCCTGCCGCCCAACGACTTATCCACCAACCAACGAGCCGCCATCAACCCCAACACCACCCACATGAAAGATNACCACTCCAGCGACCAAGGACCAGGAGCGCCGGCGAGAAGCAACGCCGGAAACCCCTGCCGCCCAACGACTTATCCACCAACCAACGAGCCGCCATCAACCCCAACACCACCCACATGAAAGATCGAGGCTAGTGGGCGACGAACGCCGGCGGCGCGGGTTCGGTGAACTGTAAGTCCAACAACATGCTCCACGAATACGTCGCATCGGCCAACGCCCGCAACGCAACTGGGTTCCGCAACGCCATCGCCGCCTCAGTCGCATACGCCTGCGCCAGCAACCGCCGGCACGCGCCACCCTCGGTGTCGACCTGTCCGACGGGCACATCGCGCACATCCACACGGGCCGCGCGCTCCTGGACGCAGAGCTGGTGATGCTCCTCTTCTAGCTGCTCCCATGGCAACGACGCCACCCACCGCGGATTGTCGATGCGCCGCAACTGATCACGAAAGATCGACAACATCCGCCGCCGAGCCTCCGAAGACCCAGCCTTTTCATCGGCGTTGAAAGCCAACCACAACACCTGCTCGCGCTGCTTCACCGAATCGGTGATGTGCTTGACCGCGCGTCGCCGTTCGGTCGACACCTGCAACTCGAAGCGGGTCACCACCGGCCCGCTAAGCAGCTCGGGATGCGCCCGGTCGGTCCCATCTACCAGCGCCCACGGGACGCCCGCCGCGGCGGCGGGAGCGCTCGAGAATGTCGTCGCCAGCGCAGTCAACTGCGAGTCAGACGCCGCCGCAAACTCGACGATTACACGGGCCGGATCAATCAACCCCTCCCAGCGCGACGAGTCCTCATGCGACCACGGACTCATTACGTCCGCGGGCAAGAAAGACTCGGCGGGGACCCAACCACGGCCGCGATCGGATGTCACCACGACCTGTCGCCGACCACTGCTCACCAACATGCCGGCAGCCCAATGCACGTGCGCCGCACCACCCGCGGCCTCAACCACCGCACGCACCGCTGCCAAATCCTGATCACCAAACGCCACTAGGGGATTCGCCGGCGGGGCGAGCACAGCCGGCACGATCAACGGATCGTTACCCGTGAGCGGCGCAATGATCGGGCCCACTGCACCGCCACCAGAAGGACCAGACGACGAAGGCGCAATCGGATCCTGATTATGCTGCTGCTGCGACGAATTGGACACCGGCGTCGACGACTGCGCCACAGTATGCGCACTCGGAACAGGCCCAGGCGAAGGTGCGTGACTGGGCCCAGGCACAGGAGCCGGCGCAGGCCCCGGTGTCGCCGCCGCTGGCACATTAGCCACGGTCGCAGGCGGAGGTGTGACCATCGTCGGAGGCGGCGGCACAGCACTACTCGGCCCCACTGGCGATAACGCCGAGACCGGCGGAGGAGGAGGCGTTGGCGGAGGAGCAGGAACAGCGCCAGTCGCCGCCGAGGCCAGCGGCGCCGCCGCAGCACTCAACGGAGCAGCAGACAACGGCGCAGACGCCGCCGTGGGCGCAGCAGCAGCCGGCCCGGCGGCACTCGCTGCAACCGGCGCCGCCTCAATCCCCGGCACAGCGGAATGAACACCAGCCGCAGGTACCGCGCCGGGCCCCTGAGCCGCAGGAGCCTGAGCTGACGCATGCGAAATCGGCTCTGCTGTGGGTGTTGGCGAGGCGGGAGTGGCGCTGCCTGCGCCACCACTGTTCGCTCCTGCCGCACCCGTGCCGGACCCGCCTACGTTGGTCCCGGTGCCAGGGGCAGGCGCTCCGGATGTTGCGCCCGAGGGTGCAGTAGTGGTCGGCGTGTGTCCCCCAGCGCCGGGAACTGCATTGCCACCACCTGGCGCGCCGCCCGGCGCGGAGGCCCCGCCCGGCGCGGAGGCTGCATTGGGCACCCCACCCGAATGGGGATTAGCGAGAGCTTGACCGGGCCCGGATGCGCCAGCGCCACCGGTGGTGTGGCCTGCCGGCGAGGCCGTCCGCTGACCAGGTGCCGATGCTCCGCCGCTGCCGTGGGCCGTATGGCTTGTCGGAGAGGCGGCGGGCTGGCCGGGCCCGGATGCGCCACCGCCGCCACGGCCACCTGCGTGGCGTCCTGGAGAGCCTGCGGGCTCGCCAGGCCCAGATGCGCCGCCGCTTCCTTTCCCGGGCGATGCACCTTGACCAGGCCCCGGCATCCCAGGCTTTTGCATGGCACCGGGAACGCTCCCTGCCCAGCTGGGTACCGCGGCGAGTTCGCCCATGGCGGCACCTGAGATTGCCTGTATCTGCGTTTTGGCTTCTTGCTTGACTTGCTCGATCAGCTGGTCGACGTCCACGCCCGCGGCTTCCTCTGCGACACGGGCTGCCTCAAAGGCCTCAATGGCGGATTCGGCCCACGCGACGACTGTGTCCATTTGGGTCAGCATTGCGCCGAGTGTGGTCGCCCATGCACTCAGGCAAGCGGCCGCCTGACCGACCTGAGCGCCGACAACACCCACAGTGAGGAAGTACTTCGTCCAGGTACCCGAGATCACCTCAGCCAGGTCGCCCTGACCATAGTTGAGCAGCCGTACTGCGTCGACCTGACCATCCTGCGCGGCGGCGACGAGCTGACCGGAGAGCTTCGTCATCTCCAGCGAGCGCCGCATCAACTCGCCAGGCTCAAGTGAGTCCTCCCAGTAATTCTGGAGAATCTCAGATGCGTGCGGGGTTGTCGGCTTTGGCGGCAACGGGTCCTACTTTGTCGAGCAGATCTGGTCCAACTGCGCGTAGGCTGCGTTGACCGTGACCGCATCAGCCGAGGTAAAACTCCGATCGGCAAGCATACGAACCTCATCCCGCTTAGCCGCGACGTAACCCCGGGCGGCCGCAGCAACATCTGCAGGAGTATCGGAGATCTTGGGCTCGAACAGGTTGAGCGCCTTGGTGATCGCCGCATTGCGATTTGAGATATACGTGTTGATATTTGGCGTATTCCAGTCCCAGCCATCCGGTAGCGCGGGAATGGCGTCGAGAGCGGGCTTGGTCGATTGCCAGGCCTTGCAAGTCGAGCTGTCGACAGCGACGTTTGCCGGCGCGGGGGCGCTCGCCACCGCGGTTGGGGCGGGGGCTGCAGGGGCGGCGGTGTTGGGACTGCGCGAAAGGACGACGGCGCCGATCACGGCTGCGGCGAGGATGATGGCCGCGACGATGATCGCGACAGGGAGCCACCGCCGTGCCGGCTGGGCAGGCGGGTAGTAGGGCGGCCACGGGGCGGGAGGCTCGGGCGGTGCGCTGACTGGCGGCAGATTTCCCTCCATAGGTGAATGGTAGCTGTCCCAGTTTGCGACGTCACTGGTGAATAGGGCGTCGAGCTGTGCGTTTTGTGCCATTGCGGGCCTCCTCTCAGGGATGGCAGGGCCGGGTAGCGCTACGTCCGCTAGCACAATGCTAGCACGTTGCTAGCATTGTGCAACGGGCGTTGTTTGGGTGCGGTCAGTTCGAGACCTCGGCTTTTGGTGGCACATCGCCGTCGGCGGTCTGGATGGTGCGGGTCAATCGGTCGAGCAAGTCGCATAACTCCTGTTCAACCTCCTGGTCAAGGGCTCGGCGGTCCAGAACGCCGGTGTCGGGCGGCAGGCCGAACTCGAGTCGTATCCAGCGGTCCTCGACGTCGAGGCGCAGGATCTCGCGGTACGCGACGAGGTGATCGGCACGACCGTTGAGGACGCGGGCGTATTCGGTGAGTGTGTCGATGGCCGCGAGGAGATCAGCCCATCCGGTGGGATCGGTGGCACCGACATGCAGATGAGTGTCGGCGTGGGTGCGCCAGAGGCGGTGGGCGGCCGTGACGATCCGCGTGAGGCGGGCATCGACGTCGATGCGGGCGCGGCAGGCGTCGAGCAGTTCGGTTTTCCAGAGTCGGCTGTGACGAGCGGACTCGGCTGATCGGTAGGCCGCGATGACAGCGTTGGGTTCACGCCAGACAAGGGCGGCGGCGCCGCGGTGGGTGTAGTCGCTGTCGCCGAAGCGGGCATCCCACTCGGCCTCGAGAATGTCTGCGTTGGCGTAACTGGCGAGATCTTCGCGTGCGGTCGGCCACGCGATGGTGGCTGCCCGCAGTGCGCGGCGTTCGGATCGGGTGTAGCACCAACCCGGGTGCGTGGTGAAGTGTCGCCAGTCGATCGGCGGATACGTGGTGTGTTGGCGGCCGCGGCTGCGCCGTTTTGCGGCCAGTTGGGTGGGGAGTGCGTCCTCGTCGATGGTGCCGGGCGGGGTGGCAAGGGATAGGAAGTCGGCGGCGTCGTGGTCGCGATATGGCCAGTCGACGTCGAAGTCGGCAATGTTTCGGCGGCGATCTTGTGCCGCGGCTGCGTTCGGCCAGTCCATCGATCCGAGCCTAGGTGTGGGCCGACTGCGTTGCGGTGTGCCAACTCTCGCGAATTCTAGGGACATGTCGTTTGCCCATCTTGCGGGCTGTGTTACTCCGGGCACACCGGTAGCCGCACCCAGGCGGCCCGCCGTCCGTGCAGCTATCGCGCGGTTTACCGATGGAGACCTCGAGCCGCGCTGTTAGCCCATTGTGGGAAAATGGGCTAACGTGGCTTCTGTGAGTGAACCTGCCCTCGTCGAGACCGACGCCCGCAGCCGAGCGGTTCTGCCTGGAAGGCCCAACCAGCGGTTCGTGATGCGTGAAAATCCCGATGGCAGTTTGCTTTTGCAGCCAGCAAGGCTGGTCACGGAGGCCCAGCATGAGTTCGACTCCGATCCAGAACTGCGTGAGCTGTTAGCGCGCGCAGCGGCGTCGCCCACGGTGCGTAGGGCCCGAGCGCGACGCACGTGAGTGTGGAGGGCGACTACTCCGAGGTCGCCGATGCTCAGCTCGACGAGCTTGAAGCGGGCGCCGATGCGGACCTCTACAACGCGGTGCTGGACACGGTGGAGCTGATTTTCCGGCTTCCCGGTCAGGCCCAGTCGCTGTCGACGGCCATTACGACGCCGGCCGGTATCCGAATGCGGCTGCCAGTCATCGGGCATCCGCCTTACAAGGTGTTCTGGTCGACTGATGGCCCGCGTATCGAGGCAATCTTCCCGCATCCGTAGGAGGCCTGGTCGAGGCGGGGCGCTGGTGCCGGCCTCGTCGAACGACGAGGCGGCTGGGCGGATCCGTCAGTTACGGGGGCAAGCAGGGGACCCGTGTTGCATTCTGCTAGCATTGTGCGACATGGGGACGGTGTACCTCCGGAACGTGCCAGCCGACGTGGTCGAACGCCTCGAGCGGCTCGCTGCCCGTGAGCGCGTCTCGGTGAACACCTATGCGGTGCGGGAGCTGGCTGAAGCGGCACGTCGTGCCGACAACGCCGACCTGTTGGCCGCGTTACCCAACCTCAGCGTGGACACTGCCGACATCGTTGCCGCGGTCGATGAAGGCCGTTCGCCGAAGTGATCGTCGTGGACGCCTCCGCTGCGCTGGCCGGGCTGCTCAACGAAGGGCAGGCCCGCAAGGTCTTGGCCGGCGATCGGGTGTGGGCCCCGGACGTGATCGACGTCGAGGTGGTCAACGGGTTGCGCCGCTGCCTGACCGGTGGGCACCTCGACGCCAAAACCGCGCAGGCGGCGGTAAGCACCTGGCGGAATCTTGGGGTCCGGCGGGTCAGCGAGCTCGGACTGCTCTCCCGGGTGTGGGAACTGCGCGAGGTCCTCGACGCCGGCGCGGCAAGCTACGTGGCGCTGGCCGAAGCGCTGGACTGCACGGTCGTGACCGCCGACCCCGCACTCGAAACCGCGGCAGGCATCCAATGTCCAGTGATGGTTGTGGCGAACTGAAGAGAGGTGAGACAAATGCTGCTGAACATACTGCAACGCAACGTGATTCGTGGCTGCCTAGACGATGGGATGAGCCCTGAGGAGATCGCCGACTACCTGGGGCGGGTGAACGACCTGGGCCCGCTGGACGTGGTCACCATCCGGTCGGCCGCCTACGACATGCTCGACGAGCAGACACCGGCAGGGCCGGCCGCCTCGTGTGGAAAACCGATACTGACGCTGATCAGAGGCGGCGCCGCCTGACGTTATCGCCGGCAAGCCTCCCGATAGTTACATAACACGTATAGTACTTTACGAGTTATGAAAACGTCCGCGTTGTTGCCCATCCTGCGGTCACAGCTGCAGGGCGAACTACTGGCGCTCCTGTACCTACACCCCGACATCGAGTACAGCCTCAGCGATGCCGCCCGGCACATCGGTGCGACCGTCCGAGCGGTCCACCATGAGGTCGAGCGCCTGGCCGCCGCAGGCTTCGTCCAGGAGCGCCGTTTCGGGAACATGCGGCTGATCAAAGCGGCCGAAACGCGCTTGGCCCGACCGTTGACTGAATTGCTATCGCTCACCTACGGACCGCTGTCGGTGCTGCCGAATGAACTGGCCCAGGTGGACGGCGTTCTCCAGGCATTCGTGTTCGGTTCCTGGGCGCGGCGCTACGTCGGTGAGCCCGGGCCGCCGCCTGCAGACGTCGACGTGCTGGTCGTGGGCAATGCAGACCTCGACGACCTCGATGAGGCTGCCCGCCGAGCCGAAGAGTTGCTGCACTTTCCAGTGCACATCGCCCGGGTCCTGCCGGATCGCTGGGCGAGTGAAACCCAAGACGACGGCTTCCTTGCTGACGTGCGGAATAAGCCACGAGTACCGATCGAGCTGGACCGCACGGCATGAGGTGGAACCAAGGCCGGAGCAAGATTGACGCGCTGATCGCTGACGGCGCGATCGAGCGCGTACAGCCGGATCGTGCGGCTGCCGACCAGCTGCTCGCCGAGGCTCGCCTGGCGTGCGCCTGCCGAATGAACATCCCTAACCCGATGTGAAGGAGAACCGCTGGTGTACTTCGGGATTCAGGAAGGGCCGTTCTCCTGGAAGCTGAGCGTGGGCCCTTCTCAATCCGGCCAACACCGAGTTCCTCGCCGGCGAGGACATCATCGACCCCGACGATGGTGAGCTGGCCGCCGGCTTGGAGGACTGGCTGTCGCGGGTGCATCACGCAGCCGAACACATTGTCAAGCACTACGACGTCGGCCTGGTGGCCGACTTCAAGAGCGGAACGAAGTTCGAAATCCAGGTCAGTAAGAGCGCAGCCACCCGCTCGGCGTAGCGACAACGGACCGGCGGGAAAGCCGGACGCGTCCTGAGCAGCACCGATGGCACGGCCCCCTTGGCTGGAGTCTCAATTCATCGAAGGCGTGAAAGCCCCCGACCTGGCCTGATGGCAGCGCCCAGTTCCATGCGCCTGAACCGGGCGTGGGCGGACCACAATTGAGCTGGCCCAGATATCCCGCCGGAGGGAAGCAACATGCCCAGTGACGACACGACGCCCGTGTACGGAATGCCGTTGGAGCAAGCGCTGATTCACGTTTGGTTCGACGGATTCACCTCCGGCGCGTCTACGGGCTGCAACCTTTTTCTGCCGGCGGAGACGGCCGACGCGAAGGCCGACGATCTGGTTGCCGCCGCGGTCGGCTCGCCTGAGCTTCAGGCGCAGGTGAGGGTTGAGGTTCGTGAGCGCATGGCGGAGCTGATGCAACAGGTCATGGCCAAAGGTCCGCTCCCTGGTGTCACGAAGGCGGACATCCGCGCCGCGGCCGACGCGGCCGATACGGACGGGGCCAACTGATGGCGCGGCTGATGGAGGTGGCGCACACCGCGCTCCTCGTACGGAACCGAGTCAAGACGGTGACTCGGCGCGCGGGCTGGCAGATGTTGAAGCCCGGAGACCAGCTCACGTTGTGTCCGAAGGTGCGCGGTCGCCGCCCGGGCGAGGAGCTCGAGCGGATCGTCACGGTCGACGTCATCTCAGTGACGCGTGAACGCCTGGGCGCCATCACGGCTGGCGACGTCGCCGACGAAGGCTTCCCGGAGATGACCGTTGCCGAGTTCGTCGAGTTCTTCTGCGCCACCCACAAAGGCGTCACCGCGGACGACCAGGTGACCCGCATCCAGTGGCGGTAACCGCGAATCTGCCGCGGCTGCGGGTGCACCGAATACGCGCTTTCCGGGCCGTGCGCGTGGACGGTCACCTTCGACGACAACACCGGAATGTGCACGGCCTGCCCAGTGCCGGGGCGCTCGATAAGGGCCGGCACCGGGCGATGAGGCAGTGCCGGGCGGAGCTGTGCCCGATGTGGGCCTGGCGACGGATGCACCTGTGTCCTCTTCGGGTTGGATCACAACGCTCTAGCGAGAGATGACACCTTCACGGTCGTCCTCCCCGATCCGGAGTGGGATTAGCGGCGGCGCCGGCGCTCTTCGTCGAGGTCGACGACAGGGCCGGCCATGGGGCCGGGGGCCGGGATGTTGGTGGCGCGGTGCTCGGCGACGGCCACGGCGATCCGGTCGGCCATCGCGCTGATCGTGTCGTCGGTGATGTACATCTTGGCGGCCTGGCGGCCGATGCGCATCAGCCGAGCGACGTGGTCGAGATCGTCGGAAATGTCCTGGCGGGCGGTGTCGAGGCTGACTGTCAGGCCGTGGCGTTCAGCGAGCAGCGTGATGAGCAGGTTGGCGCGGGCGTCGAGCCATGGCGAGGACCGGGCGTTGGTCATGACTAGTGCCGGGGATCCTGCACGGAATCTATTGGCGCGGTTTTAGGCGTAGGCGCAGTGCGTCGGGTTTGAGGGTGAGGGTTTCGGACACCTTGAGGGTGTAGCCGGGTTCGGGTTGCAGGTCGAATTGGTGCAGGACGGCGGCCAGGGTGAGCATGATTTCGTGGAGTGCGAATTGGCGGCCGATGCAGGCGCGGGCTCCGGTGCCGAAGGGCTTGTAGACGTAGCGGGGCAGGCTGCGCAGATTCTCGGGTAGGAAGCGGTCGGGGCGGAACTGATCGGCGTCGGGGCCCCAGGTGTTGGGGTCGCGGTGGGCGGCTAGGAGGAGAACGAAAACCCAGTCGCCCGTTGCGAAGTGGTATTTGCCGTCACCAATGGTGGTGTCGGTCTTGGCTTGGCGGAAGTAGCCGGGGGCCACGGGCCATAGGCGCAGGGTTTCGTCGACGACGCGGCGTAGGTAGCGCAGGCGGGCGACGTCGTCGAAGGCGATGTCGGGGAAGTCGCGGCTGGGCCAGCGTTGGTCGATTTCGGTGCGGGCGGCCGCGGCGATGTCGGGGTGGTGGGCGAGGAAGTGCAGGGCGAATCCGATTGCGTTGGCGGAGGTTTCGCTGCCGGCGACGAGCAGGGTCAGGATTTGGTTGGTGATGTTGGCGTCGTCGAGGTGCTCGCCGCTGTCGGGGTCGGCGGTGTTGAGCATGTAGTCGAGCATGTCGCGGGTCTCGGTGTGGGGGCCGGTGTTGCGGCGGTCGTTGATGATGGTGGCGACCTGCTCGCGTAACCAGGCTTTGTCCTGTTGGTGCTGGCGGCGTTGGGCCTGGCCGAAGAACTTCTCGTAGAACGGGATGGCGTCGGTGCGGCGGTTTGCGTATTTGAGCTCGCGCAGGACGGTGGTGATGAAGGGGTCTTCGTTGGTGTCGTCGAGTTTGTTGAAGGAGTGGCCGATGCCGGCGCGGGCGACGATTTCGGTGGTGAGGCGGTTGGCTTCGGCGGGGATGTCGATCCAGGAGTTGTCGGCGGCCCGCGTGGTCCAGGCGTCTGTGAGTTCGCGAACGGTGGCGGTCATGGTGGGGTGGTAGGACTCCATGGCCGCCTTGGTGAACGCGGGCATGAGGATGTTGTGGGCCTTTTGCCAGTTCGGTTCGTGGTTGTAGGCGGTGAACAGGCCGTCGCCGGCGACGGGGCGAAGTTTGCGCAGCGAGTGGCCGACGTGCTTTTCCCAGGCGGCTTCGTTGTTGACGTCGTCGATGAGGCCGGCGTCGGACAAGACGATGACGGGGACGTCGAAGATGCGTTGTTCGACGATGCCGCCGCGGGCGACGTTGTCTTTGGCCAGGCCTTGGCAGGGGTTGGCGAGGTCGATGGTGAGCAGGTCGCCGATGATCGGCAGGCGCCAGCGGGGGTGGGGGAGCGTGGCAGAAGTGTTGGTAGGCATCGCTATTGGCTCATTTCCGTAGTGCTGCTGTGGGGCTGGGCGTCCTGTTGGGCTTGGGGCCACCAGCGGGCCAGCTGTAGTAGTTCAGCGGTCTCTTCCTCGAGGTTGGTGGATCTGGACTTGAGGATGACGGTGGTGTTGAGGGGGGCGGGGGTGGCGCCGGCGGCCTTGGTTTGGACGGCGTTGGCCAGTTGCAGCGCGGCCAGAGCGGGCTCGCGCTGGCGGGCGGGAATCGAGTAGCGGTGGTAGTAGCGGTCGGCCTGGGCGGGGTCGACGTCGTGGAAGTAGCCGCGCAGCTGCAGGATCGCGTCGCGGATCTGGACGGTGGTTTGGTGCAAGTCCAACGGGGTCTTCTGGCGGCGGGTGCTGGGATGGCCTAGCTCGAACGCGATGGCGGGGACGGCATGGATCATGGCAGCGCGCAGGGGCTGCAGTTGGCGCCAGTGGCGGCTGGTGGCGTCGAGGCCGATGCGTGCGGTGAGGGCTTTGGCGGCCGGGACTGCGGCGATGAAGCTGACGCCCACGGTTTCCCAGAAGATGTTTGAACCGTGCAGGTTCAGCCGGAAGGCGATGGTGTGCATCCAGCCGAGTTGTTCGAGGGTGGCGAGGATGACGGCGTCGATGCTCGTGCTGGCGACAGCGATGCCGATGACGAAGCCGCCGGCGGACAGAAGGCGCTCGCGGGGTTTGGCGTCGGGGCGCAGTAGCTCGCTGATTGCCATGCGCAGCAGGCGGTAGGCCAAGGCGATGAAGATGCTGGTGAGCAACGCCCAGGCAAGCACGCTGGACCAGCCGCCGAACTCTTCGAGGGTCTGTCCGGCGCGGCGGGCGGGGGTGGCGGCGGCGAGGAAGCCGAGGGCCAGTGCCGCGGCGGCGCCACGGTGGCAGCGGTGCCGACGCCGGGTCTGATCCGGGGAGCGGCCCGACCAGAGGGTGACAAAGCCGATGAACTCTGCCGCGGCGAAGATCATGACCGCCAGTGAAAGTTGTTGGGCCGCAGTGATCGACAGGAGGTGGTGGTCGGTGAGGGCTGTCTCGATGACGCGTTCGCGCAGGAGGTTGGAGGTGACCATCAGGGCCAGAGTGTGGTTGAGATAGGTCTCGTAGGCGCTGCTGTTGAAGAACAGGTAGCGAGTCGCGACGACGATGACCATGAAGACCAGCAGCGGCCAGGTCAGGTAGGCCGGGACTGAGGTGGTCACCTCGATCGAAAGAACACGCTGCGCATCATCGACTCGTGATTGGCACGTTCGGCTGCGGCGATCATGAGGATGTTGGCGAACATCTCCGCGTCGCGTTCCTGGTCGCCGGCGAAGTCGGTGCGGCCCAGGACTGCGTTGACCACGGCGGGGTCGATGTTGGGCATCACCAACCGGCATATCTCGATCTCGCGGTCGCGGTCGGCGCCGAAGGCGCGGGTGCGGCCGTGACCGAGCATCATGTGCCCGATCTCGTGGCAGACAATCTGGTCGACGTGGTAGTCGGAGGTGCCGACCTCGTGCAGGATTAGGTCATCCTTGTCGCGGGTGAGCCACAATCCGCAGGGACTGTCGATCAGGGCGGCGGTGTCGGTGGGGATCAGGGTGATCGGGCGGCCGCGCATCTCGGCGATGTTGTCGATGAACAGGTCGCGGTCCCAGGGGACGGGAATGGGAAGCTCGCGCGCCATCGCGAGCATGTCTTCGTTCGAGATCGCCACTATGGCTCCCTGTCCCCGGATACGTCCACAGGCGGCAACCGCTCGAGTTGCCGTGCATGATCGACCATAGCTCGTAGGCTGTCGATGGCCTCAGGGGTGAGCCCGTTGGCGCGTAAGGCGAGGTCACGGATGCCGGCGTCGCGCAGTGCTGCCAGCAGGTCGAGCTGCTCGTCGATCTTGGGGTCGATACCGGGGTCGATCAGGTAGGACGGTGTGACGCCGAAGAACTCGGCGATCGCACGCAGGTGGGCGACGGTGGGGTTGTTCTTGATGCCTTGGCGTAGTTGCCAGAGGTATGCCGCGCTGATCGAGACGCCGGTTTGGCGGGTGATGGCTTCGGCGGCTGCGGCATTAGATAGGGTCGGTTCGGAGGGCTTGCGCATCGTCTGGAAGAGCTTGTTGAGCTTGATCGACAGCTCAGAGGGTTGTTCGGTCACGGGCATCGATTCACTCAATGTACTCTCGTTTCTGTGTCGGGCCCGGGGCGTGTACTGATGTTACTACAGAGTTCGGTTTCCGCTATTGGTGCAGCTAGGGGTGTAGGGGCGCCCCTGGCGAGCGGTGGATGGCGGGCGGGTGGACGGGTGTCAAGCACGCATCCACCGTGCCACATTCACCTGAGTACACGTTGCGCGCTAAGAAGTTTACCGATATAAACAACGGCATGGTCAGTAGAGCGCCGCACCCATCCCTCGCATCGCACCCTGTCGGCCGAGCGATCGGGACCTGTACCCAGCTACCGACGACCGACTCCGACATCGCGTTGGTGCGCGGGTACTCCCGCGAGTTGAAGATCGCATGCGACGAACTGCACGACGACCCGTTCAACCCCAACGCCCGCGCACAGCTGATGCGGCTGATCCTGCACGACAGCAAGAATGCCGACGCGGCCCAGCAGCGCCTGCAGCGGCACCAGGTGCTGCTGGGCCGCCACTAACAGCTCGTCGCCACGCCTCGGGGCGGCTTACAAGCACCATGGGGACGTGGCATCACCGCTGGTGCGGCAACGTTTCACGGACCGCATCCCCGCAGAAGATCACCACCAGTGGAGAAGTTTCTCCTAGCAATACTCAAAAAATGCAGGCAGCGGCCACATTCAGCAACCATTTGCCGAGTTACGATTCGCGGCATGCGAACCCCGCCACCCCCGTCGACGATGGTCTCGACAGCGGCTCCGCTGGCCCGCCGTCCGCGGACAGCCAAGGCAGGTGCGGGCAATGTCCTTGCCGATGTCGGCGTGCGGGCAATCACCGTTCAGCAGCCCTGGGCCTGGGCGATCGTGTCGGCCGACAAGAACGTCGAAAACCGCTCCCAGATGTGGAGCTACCGGGGCCGACTACTCATTCACGCCGGGGCGCGGTGGTCGCAGCGCGGTGACCAGTCGCCGTTGATAAGGCGGGCCGCCCAGGGGCGGTCGCTGGCCAGCGCCGTCGACATGTCGGCCGTCATCGGGACCGCGGTCCTGGTCGACTGCCATCTCGACGTCGGGTGCTGCAAGCCGTGGGGCGAGTCGGCCTACGTCGAGCGCGGTGGCCGAAAGCGGCGCCGCGT
The DNA here is from genome assembly GCF_025821985.1 of Mycobacterium timonense. Taxonomy (NCBI): domain Bacteria; kingdom Bacillati; phylum Actinomycetota; class Actinomycetes; order Mycobacteriales; family Mycobacteriaceae; genus Mycobacterium; species Mycobacterium timonense. The sequence goes on from NZ_JACKSY010000114.1 coordinate 14,809, forward strand.
CGTGCATCTGGTCCTCGAAGACCGCGAGCCCCTGCCCGAGCCGATCCCTTGCCCCGGAGCGCTCGGATTGTGGATCCCGCCCGTCGACGTCGCGGAACGCGCCGGGGTCGCGCAGTGACCGGCGGCGGCGCCGACACCGCCACGGCGCCTGTGGCTGACCAGTTCGGCATCGGGTCCGGCCGGCATCACAGCCGCGCCGTGATCGTGGGACCCGACGAAAGGAGCTCTCGATGACCCAGCAGCAACACATGGTGCACTTCGATCCGCTCGACCCTCGCCTGGCCGAGCCGTACCACCGCATTAGTGCCCAAATCCGCGACGAGTGCCCGGTCGCGTTCAGCGACGGACACTGGTCCCCGGACAAGACCGGGTTCTGGCTGGTCACCGGGTATCCCGAGACCAATGAGATCGCCCGCGACCCGAGGCGGTTCATCAACGGCGACGGCGCGACGCCGGTGCAGTTCGACCTCGACGTCGTGCGGCTCATCCCGCTCGAAAACGACGAGCCGGTGCACAAACAAATCCGTTTGAAGCTCAACCCATTTTTCACCCCGGCGGCGATCGACAAGGTGGAGGGCGGCGTGCAGCGCATCATCGACGAGATCCTCGAGGATTGCCTCTGGCAGGACCCCTGCGACATGATCGTTGATTTCGCGACCATCCTGCCGCCGCGGGCGTACTTCGAGCTGTTCCTTCATCAACAGCTCGATGACGTGCGGCACATCCTCGAAGCCGTTGACATCATGCAGACACAGCCCGAGCGCGCCACGGAGATCACACCGGTGCTGTTCGAGTGGTGCGCACAGTTGCTGACGGCCGCGCGAGACGAGGGCCGGACGAGTGACATCATCGGCGCCGTCGCACATATGGGGTTGGAGGAGTCGCATGACGGCCTCGCGCTGACCGAGTCCGAACGCATCCAGATGATGTATCTGATGATCGTCGCCGGCATCGACACCACCCAGTCGGCTCTCGGCTGCATGTTCCACGAACTGGCGATCAACCCCTCGCTGCGTACACAGATCCGCGACATGGACGACACCAAGCTGGCCCACGCCGTCGAGGAGCTGTTGCGCTACGTCTCGCCGGTGACACTCGCCGGGCGCACCGTCGGAGAAGACACCGAAGTCGCGGGCTGCCCGATGGCCAAGGGCTCCCGCGTCAACCTGAGCTGGATCGCGGCCAACCGTGACCCGCGCGTGTTCGCCGATCCGGACACAATCGACTTCGATCGACCCAACGCGCGACGCCACGTCGCCTTCGGCGCCGGAATCCACCTTTGCATCGGCAACAATCTGGCCCGCCGCGAACTCCGCCTGGCCCTACGGGCGGTGTCGGGCTTGTCACGCTTTGAGCTCGCCGCCGGCGAGACGCCCGAGTACCGTGCCGGATTCACCCGCGGTCCGATCAGACTGCCGATGCACCTGGCACGCTAGGCGGCGAGGTGCAATGTGCGTCGACGGCAGCGGCCGCCGCCAGACACCTGATGCCGCTACTTCAACCCGAACCGCTGCGCGCCGTCGATGCGGATGGTCTCGCCGTTGACGTAATCGTTGCGCACCAGGAAAGCGACCAGGTCGGCGTACTCGTCGGGTCTGCCCATCCGCTTCGGGAAGGGCACGATACCGCCCCATTTGGCCTGCGCCTCGTCTTCAGGCAGGCCGAACGCCGGTGTGAAGAAGGTGCCGGGCGCGATGGTGTTGACCCGGATTCCGACGGCCGACAAGTCGCGCGCGGCGACCAAACTCAGGCTCACCACGCCGCCCTTGGCCGCCGCATAATCCGATTGACCAACCTGGCCCTCGAATGCGGCGATCGAGGCCGTATTGACGATCAACCCTCGTACGCCCGAGTCCAGGGGCGCGAGTCTGGCCATTGCGGCGGCGCCCTGGCGCATGACATTGAAGGTGCCCGACAGATACACGCGCAGCGTCCGGTCGAACAGCTCCTGCGGCATCGGCGCGCCGTCGCGGCCGACCAAGCGCTGTGAGGCCACGGGCCCGCCGTGCGCGCACACGACGGTACGCAGCTCGCCAAGTTCACCGGCGCGGACCAGTGTCGCAGCCACCGAGGCGTCGTCGGTGACGTCGGTGCGCACATACTCGACCGCGTCACCGAGCTGCTCCACGAGCTCCTGCGCCCGGTCGTCAGCGAGGTCGGCCACGACGACCGTCGCGCCTTCGGTGACCAGCCGCCGCACGGTGGCCTCGCCCAGCCCGCCGGCGCCGCCGGTGACCACACAAACCTTGCCCTTGATATCCATGCGCCCTCTCTGATTACTCGCGGCGCCACTGTGGCGCGCGCTTCTCGACAAATGCACGCGGACCTTCCTGCGCGTCGGCGGTGCGCAGTAGGGTGTCGAACTCGCGGCGGGTCTGGTCCCACAACTGCCGCTCGGAGGTGCGCTCCCCGTCGTGCACGCCGTAGGCAATGCGCTTGGTCGCCTCGACGGCGAGCGGCGCGTTCGCGCTGATCTGGAGGGCCAGGTCACGCGCCGCGGCCAGCGCCCGACCGCCGGGAACCACCTCGTTGATCAACCCCCACCGCAGGGCGTCTGCGGCTGTCATCGACTCACCGGTCAGGAGCAGACGCATGGCTACCCGTCGCGGCAGCTGGTCGAGGAGGCGGAAGACCCCGCCGCCGGCGGGGATCAGCCCGCGTCTGACTTCGGGCAGGCTAAACGTCGCCGCCTCGACAGCCACCACCAGGTCGCACGACAGCGCGAGCTCGGTGCCACCACCGAGCGCGTTGCCGTTAACCGCCGCGATCGTCGGCTTGGAGGTGAAGTGGTTGGCGAATCCGGCGAAGCTCCAGTGCTCCATACCCTTGGGTATGCGCATTTCGCCGCGGGCGATGGCCTTGAGATCGGCGCCGGCGCTGAACGCCTTTTCGCCGGCTCCGGTGACGATGATCGCCCGGACTGCGGGGTCGCGGTCGGCGTCCTCCAGAGCGTTGCCGATCAGCCAGCACACATCGTGGTCGGCGGCGTTGCGCGCCTCGGGCCGGTTAAGCGTGATCGTCAAGACGCCGCCGTCACGCTCGAAGAGCACCTTGGTGTGGTCGACGTGTGCTCCCGGATCGCTCACAGCAGCTCGTAGATGGTGGCGTTGGCCTGCCCACCGCCCTCGCACATCGACTGCAGGCCGTAGCGGATCCCGTTGTCCCGCATGTGATGCACCAGCGTGGTCGCCAGCCGCGCTCCCGAGCCGCCGACCGGGTGACCCAGCGCGATCGCGCCGCCGAGAGGGTTGAGCACCTTGTCGTCGGCCTGCAGCTCGGACATCCAGACCAGTGGCACCGGCGCGAACGCTTCGTTGATCTCGAACGCGCCGAAGTCGGCGAGTTTCAGGCCGGAGCGGGCCAGCGCTTTTTTGGTGGCTGCGATGGGGCCGGCGAGCATGATGATCGGGTCGTCGCCGACGACCACGGCGGTGTGCACGCGCGCGATCGGTCTCCAGCCTTGGCTGTTCGCGAACTCACTGGTCGTAATGAGCAGCGCGGCAGCCCCGTCGGAGATCTGCGAGGCATTGGCCGCGGTGATCACACCGTCCTCTCGAAAGACGGTCTTGAGCGCGCCCAGCGACTCGAGGTTGCCACCGCGGCGGATGCCCGCGTCGCGGTCGAACGATCCGTCGGGCGTCCTAATCGGCACGATCTGCGCGTCGAAGGCGCCGCTGTCCTGCGCGAGCGCCGCGCGTTCGTGCGAGCGCAGCGAGTATTCGTCGAGCTGGGCGCGGCTAAGGTTCCAGCGTTGCGCCATCATCTCCGCACCCTGGCCTTGGTCGGGGTCAATTCCGTGGAAGCGCGTGCTGAAGCCCTGACCGCCGTAGGGGTTGCCGCCGATCGTGAACGACAGGCCCATCGGGATGCGCGACATGTTCTCCACGCCACCGGCCACCACGACGTCGGCCTGCCCAGAGGCGACAACGGCGGCCGCAAAGCTGATCGCCTGCTGCGACGAGCCGCACGCTCGGTCGACGCTCACCCCGGGCACAGTCTGCGGCCAGCCGGCCGACAAGGCGGTGGTGCGGCCGATGTCGCCGGCCTGCTCACCGACCTGTCCGACGCAGCCCCAGATCACATCATCGACGATCATCGGGTCGAAACCCACCCGGTCGACCAGTGCGGTCAGCGTCTGGGCGCCGAGGTCCGCGGGGTGTACTGCAGCCAGTGCGCCGCCACGCTTGCCCAGTGGGGACCGGACGGCTTCGACAATGACGGCGTCACGCATAAACAGGACACTACAATATGGTCATTGGTGACGCCAAACACTGGAAGATTCACAGGCCCATGTTCCTGGCGATAATCACCTTCATGACTTCGTTCGAGCCGGCGTAGATGCGTGAGACCCGGGCGTCGACGTATGCCTTCGCGATCGGATATTCGAGCATGTAGCCATATCCGCCGTGCAGCTGCAGGCAGCGGTCGACGACCCGGCCCTGCAGTTCGGTGCAGTAGAGCTTGACCACTGCGGCGTCGGCCGGAGTGAGTGTGCCGGCCTCGTGAGCGAGCAGCGCGTTGTCGAGAAGGGCCTGGCCGGCATCGGTCTCGGCGCGGCACGCCGCCAGCTCGAACTTGGTGTTCTGGAACCCGGACACCGTCGTCCCGAAGGCGGTCCGGTTGGACGCGTAGTCCAGCGTGGTGCGGATCGCCGCCTCCGCGGCAGCCTGGCTGTTGACGGCGATCGACAGTCTTTCCTGCCCTAGATTGGCGGTGAGCTGACCGAACCCGGCGCCCTCCTCGCCGAGACGGTTTGCGACGGGCACCCGCACGTTGTCGAAGTAAAGATCGCACAAGTCCTGCGCCTTGAGCCCGATTTTGTCCATGTTGGTACCCCGGGCCAGGCCGGGGGAGTCGCCCTCGATCACCAGCAGACTTAGCCCATCGCGTCCCGCGTCCGGGTCGGTCTTGACTGCGGTGACGATGAGGTCGGCCGCCGACCCGTTGGAGATGAACGTCTTCGTGCCTGTGACGAGGTAGGAGTCGCCGTCGCGCACGGCTCGCGTCGTGAAGGCCTTGACGTCTGAACCCGCCCCCGGCTCAGACATCGCAAGCGCCGCCACGGCCTCGCCGCTCACCAGATGCGACACCCACCTCGCCCGTTGGTCCTCCGTTGCCAGCCTGAGGAAGTAGGGCATGCAGATATCGGTGTGCACGCGCAGCCCACCGAGTGCCAGGCCGGCGAACTGTGCCTCCTCGGTCATGATCGCATTGAACAAGAAGCTCGTCATGCCGCCCCCGCCGCACTCCTCGGGTGCGGTCACGCCCAGCAGCCCGAGCTCCCCGGCGCGCTTCCAGAAGTGTCGCGGCGGTGCGCCGGTGAGTTCCCACTGCCGGTACTCGGGCACAATCTCGCGGTGGTAGAAGCCGCGGACAAGCGAGCGGAACTGTTCCTGTTCGGGGGTGAAGGTCACGAGCCGGCGCACAATTTCTCCTAGACCACTCCCGCTTATCCCGCACGACGGACGCTAATCTAGTACACCATATTGCAAAGACAAGGTCTGCGTTAGGAGACGAGATGGACTTCAGGGCCACCGAGCACCATGAGGCGTTGCGGTCGCTGAGCCGCGTTCTCGATGAGGCGCAGGGTCAAGCCACGGTTCGCCGCGAAACCGTCGCCCGCACGCTCACGGCCTGACGTGGCCGGCCACGTCATTTCTCGGCGCGTCGACCTACCGGCGGTCGGCGTCATGCTCGCCGCCGACCTCTGGGAGCCGGCGACCCACCCGCGCGGCACGGTGGTGCTGATGCACGGCGGCGGGCAGACTCGACACTCGTGGAACCGCACGGGTGAACGGCTCGTCCGGCACGGTTTCCGCGCGCTGTCGGTGGACGCGCGCGGGCACGGCGAAAGTCAATGGGCGCCCGACGGTGACTACAGCACCGATGTGATGGTCGCCGACCTGCTCGCGATCGTGGGCCGGCTGGACCAGCGGCCGGTGCTCGTCGGGGCATCGATGGGCGGCGTCACGAGCCTCGTCGCGCTCGGCGAGCATGGGCCGTTCGCGCGAGGTCTTGTCCTCGTCGACGTCGTGGCAAACATGAGGCCGGAGGGTGTGCAGCGGGTGCGCGACTTCATGCTGGGCGCGCCCGACGGCTTCGACTCGCTGGAGGAGGTCGCCGCGGCCGTGCGGTCCTACACCCCCCATCGCCGCCGGGCGGTTGATCTCGACGGGCTGCGCAAGAACGTCCGGCGGCGCCAGAACGGGAGATGGTACTGGCACTGGGACCCTGCCTGGGGCGGCCCCGACGGGATGCCCGACATCGACGCCCTACGTCGGCGCATGGAGGCCGCGGCGCGCTCCGTGCACGTGCCCACGCTGGTCGTGCGGGGCCTGCGTTCCGACGTCACCGACGACATCGGCGTGCGCGAACTCGTCGACACGATCCCTGACGCCCGGACGATCGGCGTCGCCGACGCCGGCCACATGCTCGCAGGCGACGACAACGACATCTTCACCGCCACCTTGCAGGCCTTCCTCGATGATCTGCCAGCCGAGCCGTCCTAGGAGATACATGCAGCTGAAAGGCATATGCGCGCTGGTCACCGGTGGGGCATCCGGCCTAGGCATGGCCACCGCCCAGACGCTTGCAGAGGCCGGCGCTTCGGTCACGATCCTGGATCTGCCATCCTCGCCGGGCTCCGAGGTCGCGACGCGACTCGGAGCCCGGTTCGCCGACGCCGACGTCACCGAGTCTGACCAGGTCGATGCGGCAATGGATATCGCCGAGCGGGACGGCCCGCTGCGGGTGCTCGTGCACTGCGCCGGCCGCGGTGGACCGTTGCGGCTCGTCGACAAGGAAGGTAACCCGGGCTCGTTCGAGCACTTTGAACGCATCGTACGGATCAACCTCATCGGTAGCTTCAACGTGCTGCGGCTCGCCGCGGCTCGTATGGTCGCAGCCGAGCCAGTCGACGGTGAGCGCGGCGTGTGCGTGCTCACCGCGTCGGTTGCGGCGTGGGAGGGCCAAATCGGCCAGTTGCCGTACGCCTCCTCGAAGGCCGGCATCGTCGGTATGACGCTGGTCGCCGCGCGTGACCTGGCGGGCAGGCAGGTCCGGATCTGCTCGATCGCACCGGGCCTGTTCGACACCCCGCTGCTGCCCGAGCGCTCACGGGAGGCGTTGGCCCAGAAGGTGCCACACCCGCGCAGGCTCGGGATGCCGCACGAGTACGCGGCCCTGGCCCGACACATCGTCGAGAACCCGATGCTCAACGGCGAGACGGTCCGGCTAGACGGCGCTCTACGGATGGGCCCGGTTTGACCTGGGGCCACGGTCGGACAGGAACTCTTGGCGCGGGCGGGACACGCGGCGGGGGTCTCCGCCGGAAGCCCTGGTGTGAAGCGGTGTTATCCGCGGTGTCGGACGGCCCGCGGTCGCCTGGCACGGGTACATCGGCAGCCCTGCAATCTCCGCTGAAGACCTATCGCGGTTGGCACCTGCTGCCCGGTCCGAATGGCGGATACTGATTAACGACACGGCGCACGTTAACGACACGGCGCACGGTAGCCTAGTTCAACGCCGAGTGGATATCAGTGTCCGAGATAGACGCACGGCACCGCCTGACTGGAGTACGCGCGCGGACAGCCGCACAGACCGCTAGGAACAAGCCGTTAAGCCGTACGGACACGGGACCGGGACGGAGGGATGTGCGCTCCATGGCAGCCAGGACGGACCCAAGCACAACGGAGCAGATCGACGCCGTCAACGGCGCCGGCGGCAAGAAGCGCGGCGCACTGCTCGCCGCGCAGATCGAGCAGGAGATTATTGAGCTCGGCTGGCCCACGGGGCGGATGCTCGGGAGCGAGCACGACCTTCTCCCGCGCTACCGGGTCAGCCGCGCCGTTTTCCGGGAGGCCGTCCGGCTCCTGGAACACCACCAGGTCGCAGAAATGCGAAAAGGTCGCCATGGTGGGTTATTCGTCATGGCCCCCGACCCGGCAGCCGTTGTCAACGCGGTGTCAATTTACCTTCGCTACCGCGGCGTGACCGACCGGAACCTGTTCGACGTCAGGCAAATTCTCGAGATCACCTCAGCACGGCTTGCCGCGGTGAATGCCTCGGAAGAGGCCGCGGATCAGATCGGCGCTCTGACTGACATCCCGGAGGGCGCAAACGCAGGCGAAATCGCTTCCCGAGCGGCTGATTTCCACCTCGCAGTCGCGGCGCTGAGCGGCAATCCGGTCGTCGAGCTCTTCGTGCAGGTATTAGTCGAACTCACTAAGGCGTTGGTCGACCATTCCCCGGCGAGACCTGTGGTGGAGGACGTGCATCACGCACACGCCGCGATTGCCGAGGCGATCAGGGCCGCCGATCCCGCACTTGCCCAGCGCCGAATGCTCCGACACTGGGAGGCCATGGCATCGGTCGGGTTTCCCGTCGACGGCACGCCGGCCCGCGCCGAGAACGGTGAGCCAACGCCCTCCAGCGTCTAGCCCGTCATCGATCGCCAGTCTCTTCGGATCCTTAAAATAGGATACGATTATCGGCGCCGGTGACCGGTGTGGGTGACCGTTATTTTTGCGAAGCGAGGTTCCGATGATCGGGCTGCTCAGTGGAATCCGTGTTCTCGAGTGCGCCGTGTTGCCGAGTGGGGACCAGGCCGGGCGACTGATGGGCGACCTCGGCGCCGAGGTAACCAAAGTCGAGCAACCCGGTGCCGGTGATTACATCCGCGAGCTCGGCGGCCTGCTGGCGCCGCACAATAGCCCGACTCACCTGCTGCTCAACCGGAACAAGCGCAGCCTTACGCTGAACCTGCGCACCGACGAGGGCCGAGAGATCTTCTACCGCCTGCTCGCAGACACCGACGTTGTCGTCAACGGGTTCGCCGGCGATGCCTGCGATCGATTGGGTATCGGCTACGAGGATCTGCGAAAGGCGAAGCCGGACATCGTCTACTGCCAAGTGAGCGGCTACGGCCGACGCGGACCGTACGGCCAGATTCCGGTGCATGGTTATATGATGTCGGCGGTCGCTGGCGTGCCCCATCTCGAAATACAGCCGGACGGCATCGTCCAAGAGGTCCTCACCGCCGGCGACCGCTATTTCCCGGGGTTCGTCGACGGCCCGATGATGGGCGGTACCTATGGCGCCCTGACCGCGATCGCGGCGCTGGTGTACCGTGCGGCCACCGGCCAGGGCGCCTACATTGACGCGTCAGGCACCGATGCCACCATCGCCGCCCAGGCGCAGGACGCTGTTGCCATGTGGAACCTCGTCAACACCACTAACCGCGACAACTTGCCGCCGTTCGTTGGCAGCGAAGCGCGGGAGCGGCCGAAGTACGGGTACTACCTCACCAAGGACGATAAGTTCGTCATGCTCGCGGCGATCGAGCACAAGTTCTGGGACAACTTCTGCCGCGTCGTTGACCGCCCCGACCTCGCCGAGGCGAAGTACCTCGACTCGCCAGTCGACTTTCACACCGGCGGCCGCAAGACGCTCGCCGACGAGCTGGTGCCGATCATGCGCTCGAAGACTCAGGCCGAGTGGATGCAGATCGCGATCGACCACGACATCCCGATCAGCCCGTCTAACTCGGTCCTGCAGACAGTGACCGACCCGCACCTGCGCGCCCGCGAGATCATCTACGAGTCGGTGCATCCGCAGGCGGGCCCGTTTGTAAACGTCGGCTGGCCTGCCCCTGTCGAAGGTCAGCCCTTCGCCATCGAGCGCGAGGCACCGTGGCTCGGCCAGCACACCGACGAGATCCTCGGCGAGCTGGGGATGTCCGCAGGCGAGGTCGCCGCCCTGCGGCAGCGCGGCGTGGTATGAGTGCCCGCCACGAGGCCCGCCTGCGGAACCGGGAGCTGATCCGGTTGCGGCCTTTGGCCGGCCGCAAGTAGCCCTCGACCCACGCGTTGCTTGCCAAGCCCGGCAGTCTGCCACAGGACGGCACCGGGCCAGGTTTCAAGCTCCCTGCACCTGACCTGATCGATCGAGAGTTCTCTCACTATTGGATGGATGGAGGCACTGAAATGAGTTGGGACTCGCGCATCGCCCCCCGGTTACAGGCAAACCTGAACTGGGCGAATCGGATCGTTCATAGCGAGGTCGAGGCGGCATGATGCGAACCGAATCCGCGGTGATCATCGATGCTGTCCGTTCCCCGATGGGTAAGGGGAAGCCGGGCGGCGCGTTGTCGTCAATGCATGCAGTGGAGTTGCTGGCGCAGGTGTTGCAAGGCCTGATGGGCCGCCAAGATCTGGACCCGGCCCTGGTCGATGATGTGCTGATCGGATGCGTCAGCCAAGCGGCTGATCAGGCTGCGACGCCGGGCCGGTGGGCCTGGCTGGCGGCCGGGCTGCCCGAGCACGTACCGGCAGTGACGATCGACCGGCGTTGCGGATCGAGCCAACAGGCGCTCCATTTCGCAGCGCAGGGGGTGATCGCGGGCGAGTACGACGTGGTGGTCGCGGGTGGGATCGAGTCGATGAGCCGGGTGCCAATGGGCTCGGCGCGGATGGGGGTGGACCCGTTCGGTCCGGCGCATGACCGCTACTTGCCGGGGCTGGTGTCGCAGGGGATTTCGGCGGAGCTGGTGGCGGCGAAGTGGAAGCTGACCCGCGAACAGCTGGACGAGTATGCGGCCCGGTCGCACGCTCGCGCGGCGGCGGTGGCCGCAGCGGGCGAGTTCGCCAACGAGATCGTGCCGATCACCGTGGGGGATGGGGTGGTCTGCGCCGATGAGACGATCCGGCCCAGTACCACCGTTGAGAGGCTGAGCACGCTGCCCCCTTCGTTCGAGCAGGAGGCGATGAGCCGTCGGTTCCCGCAGATTCAGTGGCACATCACCGCGGGGAATTCCTCGCAGCTCGCCGACGGGGCGAGCGCGGTGCTGGTGACCAGTGAGCGGCGGGCGGAGGAGCTGGGGTTGCGGCCGCGGGCCCGGTTCCATGCCTTCGCGCTGGCCTGTGACGACCCGATCACGATGTTGAGTGCGCCGATCCCGGCGACGCGGAAGGTGCTGCAGAGGGCGGGACTGCGGGCCTCGGAGATCGATCATTTCGAGGTGAACGAGGCGTTCGCGTCGGTGCCGCTGGCCTGGCAGGCCGAGCTTGACGTCGATCCAAATCTGCTCAACCCGCGCGGTGGCGCAATCGCTTTCGGCCATCCGCTGGGCGCCTCGGGAGCGCGGTTGATGGCCACCATGTTGGGCGCGCTGGAGGCTACCAGCGGCCGCTACGGCCTGCAGACCATGTGCGAGGGTGGCGGGATGGCCAACGCGACCATCATCGAGCGGCTCTGACCGTCCGGAACAGATCAGACGCGGTAATCTGCCCGGCAATGGCGCTCATCACTCGGGTGCGACCGCCGGTTGCGTCCTGATGGATCTAATGTGACAAGCGACAATCATCGGGCACGACTTAGGTTTGTGGAGGTCTCTGGAGCGGCACGGCTCGTATCTGACAAAGGTTCCTTTGTCGGTGATGGTTGCGGCCCCGGATTTCGTTGCCGCCCGGTGCCTTCGTTTGGGCATGGGTGACCCCAAATGAGTGCACTCCTATCTTGCATCTCTGTCGTTCATTGCCGGTGGGACGGGGCCATAGTCGGCAGGGGTTGTGGCTGTGCAGCTCGAGGGCAAGGTAGCGATCGTGACGGGTGGCGGCCGGGGCATCGGACGGTCTGAGTCGCTGGCGCTGGCGGCGGCGGGCGCCGGAGTGGTAGTGAACGACCTCGGCACTGCGGCAGACGGCACCGGCGCTGATCGAAGGCCTGCCGACGACGTCGTCGCCGCCATCTTTGAGGCAGGCGGCGAGTATGGCGACGTCTCGCAGCTGTCAACCGGTGCTGAGCTGGTGAGCCAGGCGCTGGACGCCTACGGACGCCTCGACATCTTGGTGAACAACGCGGGGATCCTGAGGCCGACGCCCCCCTCGATCTGACCGAGGAGGACTGGAATGTCCTGATTGCGACGCACCTGCGCGGCGACTTCAGCGTGGCGCAGGCGGCCGCGAGGATCTTCGTCAATCAGTCGTACCGGCGCTTGTCAACACCTCTTCCGAGGCGGGACTAGGCATGCCGCTGTTTGCGAACTACGGCTCGGCCAAGGAGGGAATCACGGGGCTGACCCGGACCCTCACCCTCGAGCTCGCGCCTTACCACGTAACCGTCAATCAAATCCGTCCGCGCTCGTCCAATACCCGCATGTACCCGATCTCCGTCGAGAGCGGTCAACGGATGGGCGCCGCTCTCACCGAGACCCTTCCAGGAGCAACGGACCAGGGGCCTTTTTACCCGACCCGAGGACTTCCACACCGACCGCGTCGCGTCGCTGGTCGTATTCCTGTGCAGCGACGCCGCGGCAGACATCACTACGGCGACTTCATCGTTGGCGGGGGCGAGGTAACCGTCCTGACCCATCCCGAACCGGTGGCCACGATCGACTGGTCCGCTGAGGACGCGCCGGCGAGGCTGCTCGCGGCCCTAGGAGTCTGAGCCGGCAGGCGACGCCGGCCGAGTCGTGCACCGGACCACCAGGGCGTTGCGCCTAAAAACGGTGCACTGGATCGGTTCGGCGTGCGCCTAGCTGCCCCCGTCGGCCTACGTTACAGACAGGCCCTGCGCGTCGGCGGTGGATGCTCGGTCTGACTCAGCCGTTCAGTGGACAGGCTTCTCAGAGGTTCATTGCTTTGGCCACCACATCCTGGTGGTAACTGACGCCACCTAGCAATGCCTCGGAGGCCTTGGCCCGCTTGAGATACAGGTGCGCGTCGTGTTCCCAGGTGTAGCCGACACCGCCATGGATCTGGATCATGGCGCTGGCCGCCCGGGAAAAGGCCTGCGAGCAGTGCGCATAGGCCAGCGACGATGCCAGCGCCGCATCGGTATCGTCGGCAACCGAGGTCATCGCGTAATAGGCGGCGGAGCGAGCCGACTCCACGTCGAGCAGCATGTCAGCGCACCGATGCTTGATAGCCTGAAAACTGCCGATGGGCCGCTCAAATTGAGTGCGGATCTGGGCGTATTCGACCGATGCGTCCAGGCAGTGCGCAGCGCCGCCGACCTGTTCAGCGGCCAGGCACACCGCCGCGCGCTGCAGGGTGCGCTGCAACGTCGCCGCGCCGTCATCCTCTAGGCCACCTAGCAGCCGTGCCGGCGTCTCATCGAAGTGCAGTTCGGCGAGCTTCCGGGTCTGATCCAGCGTGGGCAGGGCCCTGCGCTGCAGGCCCCGCGCGTCGGAGGTGTCCACAATGAACAACGAGACCGCCGCGGAGCCGGCCAGCCGCGCCGAGACGACGATCAACTGCGCGGTGTGACCATCGACAACCAGGGTCTTCGTCCCGCGCAGGCGGTAGTCGGCACCGTCAGCCGTTGCCTCGGTGGCTACCTCGAACGGCGCCCAGGCGTCGGTCCGCTCGGCAAAGGCGAGCGCGGCGCGCACCTCGCCGGAGGCGATGCTGGGAAGCAGGCGGTGGCGCTGCTCGTCGGTGCCGCCGAGCAGGATCGCGTTGGCGCATAGGGCGATTGACGACAGGAATGGCGCGCACAGCAGGGCGCGGCCCATTTCCTCCAATACCAGGCACAGTTCCACCAAGGTGTAGCCGGCGCCGCCGAAGCGCTCCGGGATGGCCAACGACTGCAGGCCCAGCTCACTGCCGAGCTGGTTCCACACCGCGGCGTCGAATCCGTCTTCGGTGTCCATCAGCCGTCGCACCTCGGTGATCGGCGATTTGGCCTCGCAGAACTTGCGCACCAGCTCCTGAAGTTGGCGCTGCTCGTCGGTGAGCGCGAATGTCAAAAGTCTTCTCCCGGGCTTGACGTCCATCTAATTTAGCACAGACTACTATGTTCCTCTAAGGCTGTGACCGTTGACTAACTACCAAAATCTGTGTAGAAAAATACTTTAGCCGTCGGTGTTGAGCCGAGGGGTTGGGCGATTGTGGAGAGGCGGTTTTTCGGTGCCTGGGCAGCACAACGTAGAGGTGGTGCGCAGATTTACCGAAGGTCTGCGGTGCGGGGACATTGGCACCTGCGCCGCCTTGCTCGACGACGCGAACGTCTTCTCCGAGGCCGCCAGCCTGCCGTTCGGCGGTGACTATGTCGGTGTCGAAGGGTTTCGCCGAATGCTGGGTGCCGTGAGCCGCGAGTTCCGGGTTGCACTGGATCCGCCCGAGATCGCCGGGACTGACGATTGGGTCGCAGTCGTGGTACGCGGCACGTTCACCTCGCGGCGCACGGGGCGCAGCATGCCCATCGAGTGCGTCGACGTATACCGACTGCGTAACGGCAAGATCGTGCGCGTCGACGTGCACTACAAGGAACCGGGCGCGCTGGCTGAGCTTTGTCGCGACCCTGTCGACCCCGACTTGGCCCCGGCCTCGCCCGGGAAGCCCCAATCCACCATTTCCAACGATCGAGGTGAGCTCCCGTGAGCGAGGAACAACCCGGGAAACGCACAGGCGTTTGCACCGCGCTGCAGGCCCTGGGTCACGAGTATGACCACTATGACCCGCAGTTCGCGCTGGACCCGCACGCCGATTACGCCGCGCTACGCAGGGCATGTCCGGTGGCGCATACGGAGAACTACGGCGGCTTCTACGTGATGACGAAGTTCGACGACATCGCCGCGGTCCTGCACAACGCGCAGACCTTCTCGTCGTGGCCGGCGGACACGCCGCCCACTCCGGGCCATACTCGCGCGCTGATCCCGCTGGAGGTTGATGCGCCTGAGCATCGCCGGTACCGCACGATCGTGGATCCCCTGTTTCGCCCCAAGGCCATCGAGCACATCGCGGACTCGGTGCGCGAGTACGCGATCCAACTCGTCGACACCATGTTGGACAAGCGTGAGTTCGATTTCATGGCCGAATTCGCCCAGCCCTTCCCCAGTGCGGTGTTCTTGCGCTTGGTCGGCCTCGACTTCAGTGTGCAGCAGCGCGATCAGCTGTGTAGCTGGGCGGGCACCATCCTTCACACCACCACCAACGGCGCTTCGCACGGCGACGTCGAGGCGCAGACTGCGGCCCGACTGGCGGCCGGCAAGGCGCTGAACAACTTCTTGCGTGAATTACTGGACGAGCGGCTGAAAAATCCCGGCGACGACATCATTTCGTATCTGACCACCGCCGAGATGCCCGGCCAACGCAAGCTGGACTATCGGGAAATCCTCAACTTCGCCTATGTGCTGGTGCTGGCCGGCCTGGACACGGTGACGACCGCGATCGGCTTCAGTTTCTTGCATCTGGCCCGGCGCCCCGATCTGCAAGACCGGCTTGCCGCGGATCCGGCGCTGATCCCCGCAGCCGTGGAAGAACTGCTGCGCTACGAGCCGATCGTGCATGCGAGCAGGACGGTGACCGAGCCCACGGTGATCAACGGGGTCCAACTGCAGCCCGGTGACCGAGTGGTGGTGCCGCTAGCGTCGGCGCACCGCGACGAAGACGCCTACCCGCAGGCGGATCAGATCCTCCTCGACCGTCCGCCGCAGCAGTCCATGGTGTTTGGCGCCGGCAGCCACCGCTGCTTGGGGTCTCACCTGGCGCGCCTGGAGTTGACGATCGCGTTCGAGGAGATCCTGCGCCGGATTCCCCGCTTCTCGCTGCCGGAGAACGCCCAGCTCGCCGCGTATGGCGGTCAGACCCGAAGCCTGGCAGTGCTGCCCTTTAGGACCTGGCGTGACTGAGGCACTCGAGCTGGCGCCCCCTCGCGGGCACGTTGCCAAACGGTTTCTGGAGCCATCGTCGGTGGCCATCGTTGGGGTCTCCACCAGCAGCGGGCAGGCCTACAAGGCGGGTGGCCGGGCGGTACTTGAGCATCTGCGGGTCTACGGCTACGCCGGCGAGGTGATGGTGATTCATCCCAGCGCCACGGATGTTGACGGCTACCCGGCGCTACGGTCGCTGAGCGATGCGGCGACGGTGCCCGACGTGGTGGTCATCGCGGTGCCCGCGGACGCGGTGTTGGGGGTGTTGGAGCAATGCGCCGCCGTCGGCGCCCGTCAGGCGCTGATTCTCACCGCCGGCTTCGCCGACATGGGCGCGGCCGGACACGCCTTGGAGCGCACACTGCTGGACTACGCCAAGCAGAACGGCATCAACGTCGTCGGACCCAACAGCACCGGTCTGGTCAACGTCCGCACCGGCCTGGCCATGAGCATGACCTCGGTGCTCACCGAAGGGGTACCCATCACCGCCGGCGGGATCGCGGTGATCGCGCAGAGCGGCGCGATCGGCAGCACCGTCGTCGAACGGGCCCGCGACGCCGGGGTGGGCATCTCTCACATCGTCAGCACTGGTAATCAGCGCGACATGGACATCCCCGACTTCATCTCTTATTTCGCGGACCTGCCCGAAGTCCACACGGTCGCGCTGTACATGGAATCCATCCGTGACGGCCGCCGGTTCGCCGCTGCGGTCGAGCAACTGCACGACGCGGGCAAACGGCTGATCACCTATCTGGGCGGGCGCACCGCGGCCGGCGAACAGGCCGCGGCCAGCCACACCGGCAAGATCATCGGTCGCGGCGCACTGGAGCTGGCGCTGTTGCGGGCATTAGACGTCACCGTGGTCGACGACCCCGACGACCTGTGGGTACTGGGCGCCATGACCGCACCACCACGGCGGCAGTTCCCGCGGCGCTGGGGCATGGTCGCCTACTCCGGCGGCATGGCAGTGCTGGCCACCGAGCAGCTGGCCGGCGCCGGGGTGGTATTCCCGCCGCTGGGGACGTCGACGACCCAACACCTCAAGGCACTGTTGCCGAGCTTCGCCGCCATTCCCAATCCGCTCGATGTCGGACCGGGCTCGATGCCCAGGCACTTCGGCGGTTATCTCGCCGCGGTGGCCGAGGATCCGGCCGTGGAGGCGGTGTGCGTGCCGCTGCCGATGGGCGCCCGGGGGTGGAACACCCAAAGCGTTGCCGACATCCTGGCGGTGCGCCGTGCCACCGGTAAACCCTGCGTCGTGTTGTGGTATGGGGGCCGCGCGGTCGACCCCTATATCAAAGAGCTGCGTGAGGCTGGGGTGTTGGTGGCCCAGAGCCCATCAGACCTGGGCCGGCTGGTACGAGCGCTGCTCGGTCCGCAACGGGTGCTGGACGACTCGACTCCCACCTTCGCCGGCGAGCCCGCCACCCGTGCGGGGACGATCGGCGGCGCCCAGGCATTACAGTTGCTGGCTGACTACGGCCTGGACGTCGCGGCGATGACGGTATGCGACAGCGGCTCGGCGGCAGCGGCGGCCGAGGCGCTTGGCTACCCCGTGGTGGTGAAGTCCGCCGACGAGGACATCGCGCACCGCACTGAGCGGGGGCTCGTAGCGGTCAACCTGTCCGATGCCGCCAAGGTCGAGGACGCGGTGGCGCGGATGGCCGCGGGCAGCCCGGGAGCCAACCCGACCTGGCTGGTGCAGAAGATGGTGACTGGCGGAGTGGAGCTGATCCTGACCGTGCGCACCGCTGACGACCTCGGGGTGTTCGGCACGGTGGGAGTCGGCGGCGCGGCCGTCGAGGTGCACCGCGATGTCGAGCACGTCCCGCTGCCCTGCGACGCGGCCACCCTGCACAAAGCACTGACCCGGCTGCGGCTAGCCGAATTGATTTTCGGTTTCCGCGGCAGCGAACCCGTCGATGAGGCCTGGATCGGCGACACGCTCAACCGGATGGCTGTTCTGCTGGCCGAGCAGAACCTCGCCGAGGTCGAGGTGAATCCTGCCATTGCCGACAAAAACGGCGGAACGATCGTCGATGCTCTGTGTGTTCGTGCCGCCGCGCCGGCCCTTGTCGATTCACCAAATTCTTAGTAGATTTAGAATAGTAAATCCCAGCGTTACGGCTGTTCTGCCGCGCTGAGACAGACACCCCGCAAGACCTGTCAACGTTTGGAGGACCACGTGACTGGCACCGACCTTCTTCCCGTGCTCGACGTCGATCAGCACTACTACGAGCCTCTGGACGCCTTCACCCGGCACCGTCCCAAGGAGTGGCGCGAGCGCACCGTGCAAACCGCGGTCATCGATGGTCGCACCCGCCAGATCGTGGGCGGCAAGATCGACCACACCGTCACAAACCCGACCTTCGACCCCATCGTGAAGCCGGGGGCGATGGCCGACTACTTCCGCGGTAATCCGCAGAAGCGCTCGCTGTTGGACATCCTTTCCGAGCGCGAGCCGATTCCTAGCCACTACCGCAACCGCGACGACCGACTGGCCAAGATGGACGAGCAGGGCCTGCAGGCGGTATGGATGCTGCCGTCGCTGGCGATGGGCTACGAAGAGGCGCTGCAGTACGACCCGCCCGCTGCCGGACAGGCGTTCAAGGCCTTCAACCGCTGGCTGCTCGATGACTGGGGCTACAACTACAAGGACCGGATATTCAGTTCGCCCTACTTGGCTTTCGGCGACATCCCGAACGCGGTCGCCGAAGTCGAGCACGGCCTGGCCAACGGCGCCCGGATTTTCGTGGTGCGCGCCCAGGCCAGCTACACCGACGGCGGCTGGCGCTCGCCAGGTGATGCGATCTTCGACCCGATCTGGGCGCGGGTGCAGGAGGCCGGGGCAGTCGTAGTGGTTCATGTCGGTGAGGTCGGCGGCGCCGGCCTGGACAAATACGTCGAACACCGCGGCAACATCATCGGCGACATCGCCTCACCGCTGCAGATTGCCGTCGGACACGAGCGGGCGATCGCCAACTATTTGGCTGCGGTGACCTGCGACAAGCTCTTCGAACGTTTCCCTGATCTGAAGATCGCCTCGGTGGAAAACGGAGCGGAGTTCCTGCCGCTGCTGATCTCCGGGCTCAACCGCGCCGGCTTCCAACGCCCCGGCTACTTCGCCTCAGATCCCGTCGAGCAGTTCCGCGAGCATGTGTGGGTGTCTCCATTCTGGGAGGACAACTTGCTGGATGTGGTCGAGCATCTGGGCGTCGACCAGGTGCTGTTCGGGTCGGATTATCCGCACCCGGAGGGCCTCGCCGAACCCCGCCAGTACGAGAAGGTGGCCGCCGAGCTCAACGATCCCCTCGCGGAACGCAAAGTCATGTGGGACAACGCGGCGAAACTCACGAAGCTGACCTAGGCCCGTGGAACCCGCAGGCAAAGTCATCGTCGTCACCGGCGGCGCCGCAGGCATGGGGGAGGCGATGTGTCGCCGGTTCGCCGCATTAGGCGCCTCGGTCGTTGTCGCCGACATCGACGCGCCGCGCACCGAGGTCGTCGCCGAGGACATCGGCGCCCTCGGCGTTGTCACCGATGTCGCCGAAGAAGCCCAGATCATCCGTCTGGTCGACGCCACGCTGGCCGAATTCGGACGCATCGACGTATTCGTGTCCAACGCCGGGGTGCTGTGGGGTGAGCCACACGACGGCGTCACAGCGCTGCATGAGCGCGGAAACCCGTGGGCCTCCAACGAGGCGTGGCAGCGGGTCTGGGATGTCAATGTCATGCCCCAGGTCTACGCCGCCCGGGCGGTGCTGCCGCACATGCTCGAACGCGGATCAGGCTATCTGATCCAAAACGCTTCCGCGGCCGGCCTTTTGACCGCGCTCGGCAACGCGCCGTATGCCACTAGCAAGCACGCCGTGCTCGGGCTCACCGAATGGTTGTCGATTCACTACGGCGGCAACGGAATTCGGGTGTCCTGCATCGTCGCCGAGGGCGTCCGCACCGCGATGCTGCGCGGTGCCCAGGGCGAATGGTTCGCGGTCGCGGGCGCGATCGAACCCGACGAAGCGGCCAACTGCATCGTCGACGGCATGAACAAAGAGCAGTTCTTGATCCTCACTCATCCGTTGGTGGAGAAGTACTTCCGCGGCAAAGCCGCCGACTACGACGAATGGATCGCCAAGATGCGCAAATTGCACGCCAAAACCCCGGGACTGAAATCATGAGCAGCTACGACCGCCGGCACGTTTACATCGACGGCAGCTGGAGAGGCTCCGCCGGCGGCCTCATCGAGGTCGACTCAGCCATCACCGGTGAGGTCATCGGCACGATCCCCGACGGCACGGTCGATGATGTCGAGGCGGCCGTGGCCGCCGCGCGCGCGGCGTTCCCGGCCTGGTCACAGACACCCTTAGGGGTTCGGCTCGACTTCCTGGCGCAGCTGACCAAAAAGCTCGACGAGCGCGCCGACGAACTTACCCGGCTCATCACCACCGAGGTGGGTACCCCGCTGCGGGTGTCCACGGCGGTGCAGGTGGGTCAGCCGCGTCGCGTTCTCGACAGCTACCGCGATCTGATGGCCGACTTTGCGTTGGAGGAGCAGATCGGCGACTCGCTGGTGCTGCGGGAACCCATCGGCGTCGTTGCCGCGATCACAGCATGGAATTTCCCCCTACAGCAGGTGATCGGCAAAGTGGGCGCCGCGCTGGCGACCGGCTGCACCGTGGTACTCAAGCCGTCCGAAGTGGCGCCGCTGAGCGCCTTCGTCGTCGCCGACATAATCGACGAGATCGGTCTGCCACCAGGGGTGTTCAACCTGGTGTCCGGTACCGGAGCAGTCGTCGGCGAAGCTTTGGTCGCCCACCCCGATGTCGACATGATCACCTTCACCGGTTCGACAGCGGCGGGGCGCCGGATCGGCGAGGTTGCGGCACGGACGGTCAAACGGGTGGCCCTCGAGCTGGGTGGCAAGTCGGCCAACGTCATTCTCGATGACGCCGACTTGGCGCGGGCGGTCAAGGTCGGGGTGGCCAACTGCTTCACCAATACCGGCCAGGTGTGCACCGCCTGGACACGGATGGTGGTTCCCCGGGAGCGCCTCGCCGAGGTAGAGGATCTCGTGCGCGCTCGCCTGGAGACCTATACCCTCGGTGATCCGCTGGATCCGGCCACCACCATGGGCCCCCTCGCGACATCGGCGCAGCGCCAAAAGGTCTGGGACTATGTCAACCTTGGAATCAGCGAGGGCGCGTCGCTCATTTATGGGGGCGCCGAGCCACCGACCGATGTGCCGCCCGGCCACTTCGTCACGCCGACGGCGTTCTCCGACGTCCGCCGGGACATGCGGATTGCCCGTGAGGAGATCTTCGGGCCGGTGCTGTCGATCTTGTCCTACGACACCGAGGACGACGCCGTTGACATCGCCAACGACAGCCAGTACGGACTGGCGGGCGCCGTATGGTCGGCCGACCGGGAGCGCGCGTTGAGTGTCGCAAAGCGGTTGCGCACTGGAGCGGTCGACATCAACGGCTCGTTCTTCAACATGCTCGCGCCGTTCGGCGGCTACAAGCAGTCTGGCAACGGCCGCGAGCTGGGCCATCACGGGCTGGCCGAATTCTACGAGCTCAAAGCGGTCCAGCAAGCGCCTGTGGGCTCATGATCGGAAAGGCGTGTACGGGTGGATTTTTCAGACGACACTGACCTGACCCTGATTCGCGAGGGTGTACGGGCCGTCTGCACGAAGTTCGATGACGAGTATTGGGCCGAACGCGATAGCCGCCACGAGTTTCCGTGGGATTTCTACCGGGCATTGGCCGAGGGCGGCTGGATCGGCATCGCAATACCCGAAGCCTACGGCGGCAGCGGCCGCGGCCTGTTGGAGGCCTCAGTCATCCTGCAGGAGGTCGCCGCGTCCGGCGCAGCAATGAACGGATGCAGCGCCATCCACCTGTCAATCTTCGGCATGCATCCGCTCATCCTGCACGGTTCGGAGGACATCAAGCAGCGGTACCTGCCCCGGGTCGCCTCCGGTGAGCTGCATGTCGCGTTCGGGGTGACCGAACCCGACGCGGGTACCGAGACGCTGGCGATCAAGACCCGGGCCGTCCGCGACGGCGACTCGTATGTTATTCGGGGCCAAAAGGTCTGGACCTCCAAAGCTCAGGACGCCGACCGGGTGCTGCTGCTGGCGCGCACCACACCGGTCGAGGAGTGTGCGCGTCGCACCGACGGGCTGACGCTGTTCATGGTCGACCTACACGACCCCGCCGTCACCATCACCCCTATCGCCAAGGCCGGCCGCAACGCGGTGTCCTCGTGCGAGACGGTCTACGACGACGTAGTGGTACCGGCAGCCGACCGCGTCGGCGAGCAGGATAAGGGCTTCTACTACCTGCTGGACGGGCTTAACGCCGAACGCGTGCTGATCGCGTCGGAGGCCATCGGCACCGGTCAGGCTGCGCTGCGCCGCGCGGTCGGCTATGCCAATCAGCGCGTGGTGTACGGCCGACCCATCGGCCAGAATCAGGGTGTCGCGTTTCCACTGGCCGAGGCCCACGCCAGGCT
Organism: Mycobacterium timonense; assembly: GCF_025821985.1. NCBI lineage: Bacteria > Bacillati > Actinomycetota > Actinomycetes > Mycobacteriales > Mycobacteriaceae > Mycobacterium > Mycobacterium timonense. Next base: position 36,977 of record NZ_JACKSY010000114.1, read on the forward strand.
CGCGGCTGCCGAGCTGATCACCCGGCGCGCCGGGTGGATGCTCGACCGCGGCCTGCCCAGCGGGCCTGAGGCGAACATGGCCAAGTTCTTAGCCGCCGACGCCGGCTTCCAGGCCGCCGACACGGCTATGCAGATCCACGGCGGGTTCGGCTACGCCGAGGAATACCACGTCGCCCGGTACTGGCGCGAAGCGCGACTGATGAAGATCGCACCAATCCCCCAGGAGCTGATCTTGGCCTATATCGGCCAGCACGTCCTCGGCCTGCCCAAAAGCTACTAGGCCTCAGCGCAATCATGGAGGGTAACCCACAGGTGACTAAGAGCAGTGAAACCTTCGACTACGTCGTCGTCGGCGGAGGCTCCTCGGGGTCAGTGGTGGCGGCGCGGCTGGCACAGGCCGGCGCCGACGTACTGCTGCTGGAAGCCGGTGTCAGCGACCGGCGTATCGATGTGCGGATCCCCGCCGCGGTCGGTATCGCCTACCAGAAAGTCAACTGGAAATACCCCGCCGAACCGGACCCGTCGCGCACCGGCAATCCCGAATCGTGGATGGCCGGCAAGGTGATGGGCGGCGGCGGCTCGATCAATTCGTGCGTATTTGTCCGCGGCAACCGGGCCGACTACGACGGCTGGGCCAAAAACGGCTGCACCGGCTGGGACTACGACTCGGTGCTGCCCGCGTTCAAACGCATGGAGACCTGGGAAGGCGGCGCCAGCGAGCTGCGCGGCGGTTCCGGTCCGATTTCGGTGAACGTGCAAACCAACCACGGCCAGGCCAACATGGCATATCTGCAGGCCTGTCTGCAGGCGGGCTACCCATCCAACCCTGACTACAACGGGGCCCATCAGGACGGCGTCGGACTGGCCCAGGTGAACCATCGCCGCGGGACTCGCTCCCAAGCATCCCGCGAGTACCTGCGCCGCGTGGCACCCAAGGGCAAGGTGTCGGTCCGCACCCACAGTTACGTCTACCGCATCCTGGTCGAGCACGGTACGGCAGTGGGCGTGGCATATCGGCATGACGGGGCCGTGAAACAGGCGCGAGCCCGCGATGAGGTCGTGATCAGCGCGGGCTCGATTGGGTCGCCGCGGTTGCTGCAGCTATCCGGGATCGGGGGTCAGCGGGCGCTGTCGGATGCCGGCGTGGAGACGGTGCTGCACCTTCCGGGGGTTGGCCAGAACCTGCACGACCATCCGTACCTGATGCAGCGGTGGCGGGCAACGATTCCCACCATCAACAAGATGCGCATCGGTACCGCGGTCAAAGGGCTGGTCGATTACGTGCGCAACGGCAGCGGCCTGCTGGCCATGACGATGGTGCAGGTGCAGTGCATGGCGCGCAGCGATCCTGGCTTGGAGGCGCCCGACCTGCAGCTGCAGTTCGTCCCTTTTGCTATCACCCGGGCGGTCGACGAGAACGGGATGTTTAACGTGCAGCAGGCCAAGGAAGAAGGGTTCCTGGCGTCATCGACTTTTCTGCGGCCCCGCACCCGCGGCTCGATCACGCTGCGCGACTCGGCGCCGGACTCGATGCCCCGCATCTCCTATCAGTTCCTGGCAGATCCCGAAGATATGCGTGACTGTCTGCGCGGCCTGCGTACCGTGCAGCGGGTGATGGCCCAGCCGGCGATGGCCGCGATCACCGACGGGCAGCTCGAACCCGAGGCGCACTGTTCCACTGAAGCCGACTGGGAGCAGTACGTGCGTGGCGCGGTGACACCGTCGTATCACCCGGTGGGGACCTGCAAAATGGGCATCGATGACCTCGCAGTGGTCGATCCTGAACTGCGGGTACACGGCATCGCCAACCTGCGCGTCGCCGACGCCAGCATCATGCCCACCATCACCACCGGCAACACCAATGCCCCGTCGATGATGATCGGCGAACGGGCCGCCGAGCTGATCCTCGGCGCGCGGCGCAACCCGACTGGAGTGACCAATGGCTCGCGATGATCACCGGCCCGGCCGGACCCTCGGCGCATGGCTGCGCGAGGAAGCTGCGCTGGACCCGGGCCGGCCTTTCATCCAATGCGACAGCGACTGGGTCACGCTTGGCGATCTGGACCAGCAGTCCGATCGCGTCGCGGCGGCGTTACAGGCGGCGGGCGTGCGCAAGGGCGACCGGGTCGCGATCAATCTCTGCAACCGCCTCGAGTACATCGTGCTCATCTACGCCGTTGCCAAAGCCGGAGCCATCCAGGTGCCGCTCAACACCTACCTGCGTGGGGACTTCCTGCGCCATCAACTGGTTCAGACCACCCCCAAGGTCTACATCGGCGACAGCGCGGCGATGGAAATGCTGGCGCCGATCCTGGCGACCCTGACCGAGCGGCCTCAGCTGGTGCTGGTCGGGGAGCCCGCCCAGGACGCGACATTGCAGCCTGACCTGCGCTACACGCAGCTGCAGGACTCTTCCCCGGATCTAGCTGAGCCCGACATCGAACCCATCGATGTGTGCGCGATCATCTACACCTCGGGCACTACGGGGCCGTCGAAGGGCTGCACCATCACCCACGGCTACTACTGCAACCTGATCAACGTATTCGTCGAACACGGCTGGTATGAAAAGGGTGATGTCATCTTCGGGGCCAATCCGCTGTTCCACTTCAGCGGTCAAACCTGGCTAGTCGCCGCGGCATTGGCGGTGCGCGGATCCGCCATCGTGGAACCGGCGTTCCACGCCAGTACCTACATGGCACGCATTCGCGAGACCGGTGCCACCGTCGCACTGGGCATGGGGGCGATGGGGATGGCGATCATGGCGCAGCCGCCCAACGACGACGATCGCAACCACAAGCTGCGCCACATCACCTTCATGCCCTCAACCGCGGAGTTCATCGAGCAGTTCGAGAATCGCTTCGGTATCGCACCTTATGCCGAGGTGTTCGGGCAGTCGGAATGTTGGCCCGTGCTCTTGGGCGATCCACGCGAGAAGCGCCACCCAGGCAGCATGGGCAAGCTGACCCGAGGGCTACAGGTGAAGATCGTCGACGATCACGACCGCGAGGTCGCGGTGGGGGAGTCCGGCGAGATTGTGGTGCGGCCCGATGAACCGTTCCGCCTGTTCTCCGGATATTGGAGCGACGACGCCGCGACCGTGCAGACATTCCGGAATCTGTGGCATCACACCGGTGACCGCGGCCGCGTCGATCACAACGGGTACTTCTGGTTCGCCGACCGCAAAAAGGACTCGTTGCGCCGCCGCGGCGAGAACGTGTCCTCGATCGAACTGGAGCAGGCCATCATGGCACACCCCTCGATCGCGCAGGCAGCCGTGCACGCCGTTCCCTCCGATCTCAGCGAGGACGACGTCAAGGTCTGTCTGGTGTTGGCTCCGGGAAGCGACATTGACCCACAGGAACTATTCGAATTCTTCCGAAAATCGATGCCCTACTACGCGATCCCGCGCTACGTCGAGCTGCTCGAATCGTTGCCAGCCAACGTCAACGGCCGGGTACAAAAGTACAAGCTACGCGAACGCGGTATCACCCAGACCACTCTCGACTTCGAGGAACTCGGTCTTGTGGTCGCCCGCAATGATCGCCGCAAACGCTGACACATGCCACATTCGGGTGTCGTCAGGCACACGAATCATCGGGCGTTAGGACCCCGGCAGCGCAGCGCGTCAGGACCCATTCCGAAGCCTGCGATCGGCTTGGTCGCGGCCGCGATCTGTCTCGCGATGGGAGACGTAGTGGCCGGCGAATTTTGCCGCGTCAAGATGCCGTTGGTTGATACCAGTAGACGACCGGTTGGCTGCGCGATTCATTCGGCCGCAAGGCGGATCGCATTGAGGGTGCCGATCAGGTTGACGTTGATGACTCGGTGAAGTCGAGGAGCGGGAAGGGGGACTCGTATCGGCCACCGTCTTGATGCCGTTGCCTATTCCGGCGCAGCTCACCACAATCCGCAGCGGGCCCAGATGAGGCTGTCTCGCTGAGCACGGCGGCTAACTCCGACTCGCTCGTGACGTCAGCGGCGGCGAACGCGACTTTCTCTCAGCTCTTCTTTGCGAGGATCCGGCCGGTCTACGAGGGCAGGTCGAGGGTGATCACATTGGGTGCCGCGATCGCGCAGCTCGCGCGCGGTCGCCAGGCCTACACCCGAGGGACCCCGTAACCAACGCGACGCTGTCCCGGATATCCATCCAATAGCGTATCGCGGGTCGTCTATCCCGTCACCGAACCTCGTTCGGTGACGGTCCTTTGGGCCCAAGCCGACAATTTTCGAGGCTTCAGCAGCCCATTCGCGCGCTTCCCGCTTTTAACGCACGCTAAATAGCCGCCATGATTTAGATCTCAGCCGGCCACCCGCGGCGCCGGCGCGCGATGGTCGCTGGCGACAGGATCGGCGATACGGTGGGCTGCGATATGCGCGCGCAGGTCGAAATCGGGGTCGCAGGCCTGTTCAGGGGTCAGACAACTATCCAGAGCAAGCAGTTTGCGCGCCGCCATGTGGTCGCCGGGGCGGTTGAGAGACTCGACGCTACGCAGCACCCCGTCGTGGAAGCAAAAAACCGAAAACCGCCCGCTGTCAACGTCACCGCGCAGTACCGCATGGCAGGATTGCACGCCCAGGCCGGCGATCTGCAGCTTGAGGTCGCCCTGATCGCTCCAGAACCACGGCACGCTGTCGTAGGGTTCGGGCCGTCCGACGAGTCGGGCGGCCAGCGCGCGGGGCTGCGCGGTGGCGTTGTGCACCGACTCCAGCCGCACCCGCGCTCCGCCGGCGAACCTGTTCGGGCACGACGTGCAGTCGCCGACCGCGGAGATCTGCGCGTCCTCGGTAGCAAGGTATTCGTCGACAATGATCCCGTTGTCGACCCGAAGGCCGGCATTCTCGGCCAGGCTGGTGTTGGGTGCCGCTCCGATGCCGACGAGCACCATGTCGGCGGGGAACTCGCGGCCGTCCACCGTCGTCACGGCACTGACCCGGCCTGCGGTGCCGGTCAAGCCGGCCACGCTCGTGCCGAGTTCAACACGCAACCCCCGGGCCCGGTGTGCGTCTAGGACGAAGCCGGCCATCTGGGCAGATAGCACCCGGCCCATTAGCTGGTCGGCGATCTCGACAACAACCGCCTCCAAGCCGAGCTTGACCGCTGTCGCGGCGACCTCCAGTCCGATGAAGCCGCCACCCACCACCACAACGTGGCGCGCACGCCCCGACAACCGATCGCGGATGTCGTCGGCGTCGGCGAGATTGCGCAGACCGACGACGCCGTCGAGTTCGGTCCCGTCCAGCGGCAAGGTTCGGTTGCGGGCACCAAGTGCGAGTACCAGATGGTCGTAGCCGAGGATCTCGCCGCCGTCCAGCTCGACCCGGCTGCTGGCACGGTCGATCTGGTTGACCCGTGTGGACAGGCGCAATTCGATGTCGTGATGGTCGTAGAACGTCGGGGCGTGCAGCCATAGGTTGTCGCGGGCAGCCGCTCCGGTGAGGTGGCCTTTGGATAGCGGCGGCCGTTGATAGGGGAGGTGGGGTTCGTCGCCGACGAGCACCACACGACCCTCGAACCCCAGCTCGCGCAGGGAGGCGGCGGTCTGGGAACCGGCCTGCCCTGCGCCGGCAATGACGATGGTGGGAGTCGACATCAGTACTGTGTCGGCGGCAATCGCACGACCAGGCCGTCCAGTTCGGGTCCGGCAATGATTTGGCAGCTGAGCCGGGAATTGGGCTGGCGCGCAGACGCGGTGTAATCGAGCATTTCCTCCTCGTCGGTGCTGGGCGCGCTAAGGCGGTCCAGGCCGTCCTGGTCGACGTAGACATGACAGGTGGCGCACGCCAGGGTGCCGCCGCATTCGGCGACGATCTCGGAAATGTCATTAGCCAGGGCCGCCTGCATGACCGACGTTCCCTCGGTTACCTCCACGATGACCTGTTCACCGTCGGGTCGCACGTAGGTTACTTTCGCCACGCTGCGCTCCTCCCGCCACTCTGCTCCATTGAGTCTAAACCATAACCGAATCTTGCGCATCAACGAAGGTCTGAGCGTCCACCTCGCGCATGCTCGTGAAGCCACTGGAGGTGGATACATCCTGGTAAAACGACCTCTAACTGTGACGTCCTTGACATTGGAGGGGTCTCAAGATAGAAACGTCGTAGTTCTAATACGACGCAGGATTTAGATCTAACACGACGCAGAATTCTGTTCGGGAACAACGGCGCCAGGCGAGTGTGTAGCGGGCGATCGGTCGAGTGCCCACGCGGATGGCCAGTGCATTGAGACAGGAGTTCAACCATGAGTGATCACGACAGCGCGGGATCGGCATCGGTGGATACGTCCCCCCGCGAAGTCGACTTCAATCCGCTCGACCCTGAGCTGGCTGACGACTTCTGGCCGCGCATCAACGGGTTGCGCGATACGTGTCCGGTTGCCCGCAGCACCGCGCACTGGAGCGCCGAGAACACGGGATTCTGGGTGCTCAACTCCTATCAGGACGTCATGGACGCGGCAGTCAACTGGAACACCTACAGCAGCGCCGACGGCGCGACGCCGGTCCAATTCGACCTCAACATCTTGCGTATGGTGCCACTGGAGACCGACCCGCCCCTGCATCGCGGCGTGCGCCGAGCGTTGAACCCGTTCTTCACTCCTGAGGCACTCACCGCGGCCGAGCCCAGCATCCGCGCCACCGTCGACGGCCTTATCGACACGTGCGTCGAACACAGCCCTGTCGACTTTGTCGGGGCCTTCACCTCGCAGCTGCCGCCGATCGTGTTCTTCGAGACCTTCCTGGACCAGAAGGCCTCCGACATCGGCTGGGTGCTCGACGTCCTCGACATTTTATTGACGCAGCCCGAGAAGGCCTTGGAAGCGGCGCCCAAGCTGTTCGGCTTCTGCGCTGAACTGCTGCAGGCACGCCGCGCCGAAGGCCGCACCGACGACCTCGCGGGGGTGATTGCGCACCTGGGTACGGGCGAGTTCGACGACGGACTCGAGCTTGACGACCGGGCCCGGATGGAGACGCTGAACATGACCATCATGGCCGGCATGGAAACCACCATGGGCGGCCTGGCGAGCATCGCCCGGATCCTGGGAACCGACAATGCGCTGCGCGAGAGCCTGCGCGACGCTGACGCCAAGACACTCGATAAACACGTGGAGGAGTTCCTTCGGTTCGAGACGCCGGTTCCAACCGCCGGTCGCACCCTGACCGCCGACACCGAGCTCCGCGGCTGCCCAATGCACAAGGGCGATCGCATCCTGCTCAACTGGGCCGCGGCCAATCACGATCCAGAAAAATTCCCGGACCCCGAAGCGCTGAACTTCGAGCGCCCCAATGCTTCGGCGCACTTGGCGTTCGGCGCCGGTATCCACCGGTGCCTGGGCAACCATCTGGCCCGCCGCGAGATCAAGGCGGCAATCCGCGCAATCAGCGAGTTGCGTGTTTTCGAACTCGAACCCGGTTACCACGTCAAATACCGGCCGTCCTTCGCCCGGGGTCCCATCGCCCTGCCGATCCGTTTGGAGCGCTGATACATGGGAAGCTTGAACGGACGCGTAGCCATCATTACCGGCGGCGGACGTGGAATCGGCGGCGCGGTGGCCAAACTGTTCGCCCGCGAGGGTGCGACCGTGGTCGTCAACGACATCGGTGCGTCGCTCAATGGGTTGCACAACGAGGGCAGTCCCGCGGCCGAACTGGTCCGTGAGATCGAGGCGGCCGGGGGAACCGCGGTGACCAATGGGGCCGACATCTCCGATCATGAGGCCGCGCGCGATCTGGTGGAGTCGACCATTGCGCGGTTCGGCCAACTCGATGTCCTGGTCAACGTGGCGGGCATTCTGCGTGACCGGATGATCTTCAACATGGACGAAGAGGACTGGGACGCCGTCATCCGGGTTCACCTCAAGGGGCACTTCAATACCATCAAGCCTGCAGCTGCGCACTGGCGCAAGATCGGTGATCCTGACGCCCACAACCGGATCATCAACTACACCTCCCGCGCTGGGCTGCACGGCGCCCCCGGGCAACCGAACTACTCTGCGGCCAAGATGGGCATCGTAGGGCTGACCTACTCGTGCGCTGTGGCACTGCGCAAGTACGGCGTGACCACCAATGCCGTATCTCCGGCTGCGGCGACCCGCATGACCGCCACGTTTAAGGACGCCGAAGCCTACACTTCGGGCGCCGAGGAACTGTCCCCCGACAGCATCGCCCCGATCGCGGCCTATTTGGCCTCAGAGCAATCCGGATGGTGCAACGGCCACGTGATTCACGCCCGTGGCTACGAAGTGAGCCTTTACAGCGACCCGCAACCCCTGGTCACCGCACGATCGGATGGCCCATGGGACCTGGGGCAGCTGGCTAAAGAGGTGGAGGCGCAGTTCCGTCCGCTCACCGATGCCGCACCGCCCAACCCGTTCGTGTGATGTCGATCAGGGGAAAGGCATTCATCGCCGGGGCGTATGAGCACCCGGGACGTAACTTGCCGGACAAGTCGATTCCGCAGATCCACGCCGAGGTGGCACTGGGCGCGTTGGCTGACGCTGGCCTTGATTTGGCCGACGTGGATGGTTATTTCTGCGGTGGGGACGCGCCGGGGCTGGGCGGGCTCGCGATGGCCGACTACCTCGGGCTGAACCTGCGCTTTATGGACAGCTCGGACATGGGCGGATCGGTCTACATGTCCCATGTCGGGCACGCCGCGGCGGCGATCGCCGCCGGCAAATGTCGGGTTGCGTTGATCACCCTGGGCGGCCGGCCCCGAACCACCTCGTTGCGCGCGCCCGGCCAACTGATGGGTGAGCCTCCCGAGAAGTCCTTCGAGCCCATCTTCGGCACGAATGTCAGCGCGCTGTACGCCCTGGCAGCCCAACGCCACATGTACCAGTACGGGACGACCAGCGAGCAGCTGGCCGAGATCAAAGTGGCCGCCTCCACGCACGCCCAGCACAATGCCCACGCGATGCTGCCCAAGGTCGTGACGGTCGAGGACGTGGTGAACTCCCCGATGGTGTCCTCGCCGCTGCATCGCCTGGATTGCTGCGTGATCACCGACGGTGGCGGGGCGCTTGTGGTCGTCGCCGAAGACGTGGCCGCCACGCTGGAGCGCGATTGCGTGAAGGTGCTGGGGCACGGAGAGGCCGTCGAACACACCCGCGGCGGCTGGCAAGACATCACCGTGACCGCCGGGGTGCGCTCGGGCGCCGATGCGTTCGCCGAGGCCGGTGTGCGGCCCGCCGACATCGATTACGTCGGTTTGTACGACTCTTTCACTATCACCGTTTTGCTGGCCCTGGAAGATCTGGGATTTTGCGCTAAAGGTGAGGGCGGCAAGTTCGTCTTGGAGGGCGCCCTGCAGGCCCCAAACGGCCGATTGCCGTTCAACACCGACGGCGGCTCGCTGTGTAACAACCACCCGGCCAACCGGGGCGGAATGACCAAGATCATCGAGGCGGTCCGCCAGCTGCGCGGTGAGGCGCATCCGGCCGTGCAGGTTCCCGACTGCACCTTGGCACTGGCTCACGGTACCGGCGGCTGGCTGTCCACCCGGATGGGCAACGCGACACTCATTCTGGGTCGGGAGGACGCGTGAGCACGGCCCAATTGCCCTCGCCGCCACCGGATGTCACGCCCGAGACCGCGACGTTTTGGGCCGCGACCCTCGATGGCAAACTGCTGCTGCAGCGCTGCTCGAATTGCGGACGGGCGGGGTACTACCCGCGTTATGTGTGCGCGCACTGTCATAGCACCGATCTGGTCGATACCGAAGCCAGCGGCCGGGGCAGCATCTACAGCTACACCGTCACAACCCGCGGGATTCTTGAGTACGCAAACGCCGGCTCCTACGTGCTGGCGATGGTCGAACTCGACGAGGGACCCAAGATGATCACCAACATCATCGACTGCGATCCCAACGCCTTGTCGATCGGGCAGCGTGTCGAGGTGGTCTTCTGCGACACCGGCGGAGATGGCGCGCTGCCCCGTTTCCGCCCTGCGGACCCTGGGCTGTGATGGGCGCCTATGCTTTCGACATCGAAGCGGGCCATGTCCTGGCATTTGCACGCGCCGTCGGTGACGAGCAACTCGCGCAAGACGTTCCTGTACCCGGGACGCCGGTGCCGGTGACGTTCCCCGCCGCGGCAGTGCAATTCGATCCGACGCACATGCGCGGACTGCGTCCGTCCGGGGCACTTGCCGCGGCCAGCTCAACGGCCGGCGGCAGCGTCCTGCACGCCGAGCAGGAGTTCGAATACTTCGCCCCCGTACGTGTCGGCGACAGCCTTACTGTCACCGAGCACGAGGGCGCGAGCTGGCGCAAACAGAGTCGCCGCGCGGGCACCCTGACCTTTCACGAGATCGTCAGGGACTACCGCGATGCAGCAGGCGCCCTGGTGCTGCGCTCACGCATGGTGTTGGTGGACACCGAGGTGGCGGTCTCTGGTGCCGGTGGTGGGTCGTGAACGCTCAAACGCGCAGTGCCGCCGAGTTCACGGTCGGCGACAGCCGCGAACACACGGTCATCCCCGAGGTGACCCGCACCCAGATCGTGCAGTTCGCCGGCGCCTCGGGCGACTATAGCCCCCTGCACACCGACGAGCCCCACGCGGTGCGCGCCGGCTACCCCAGCGTGATGGCCCACGGAATGCTCGCGATGGGTGCCACGGAACGGCTCCTGGCCGGGTGGGTGGGCCGTGAGCGTTTGGTGCGTTACCGGGTTCGTTTCGTCAGCCCGGTGTGGCCCGGCGACTCGCTACACGCGGTCGCGACCGTGCTCGACGTGCGCGAGAGCCCGCAGGGCCGCTACGTCGACCTCGATGTCCGCACCGTCAACCAGCACGGTGTCACTGTCCTGTCGGGCGGCGCGACGGCCCGCATCTGACTCATGGGGAAGGAAACGATGGCTGAGCATCCCAACGCGCTCCTGGTGCGCCGCCTGATGGCGGCGCTGTCGGAACAGAACCGGGCCGAGATCGAGGCCGTCCTCGACGAGGACTGCGTCTGGCGGGTGCCCGGCGCCAACGTGCTCTCCGGCGTCTACGAAGGCCGCCGAGCGATCTTGTCGCTGTTTGGCAAGATGAAGCGAATCTTCACCGGGCCAGCGCGATTCGACGTCATCGACATCACCACCAGCCCCGGATATGCCGCCGCCTACCAATACGGCATCGTTGAAGTTGCCGGGACGACGGTGCGGCTCCGCGAGTGTTTGGTGTATCGAATCAACGACGGACGCGTCGTCGAAGTCGACGAATTCCAGTCCGACGAACGGGCATTCGACAACGCGTTCTCCCAGTCGGCTGTCGAGGCCGCGGTCCGCCTGCGATGAGCGGCGTCACCGCCCCCACGATGGACCCAGTCGCCGCACTGACGCTGGCCGGCGACGGTGCCCACCTGGTCGCCGGGCCCGGCTGCGGCGCCCCCACCACCTTGTTGCACGCGATCAACAAGGAAGCCGCAGGCCGCGGGTGGACCCTGAGCTCGGGACTGCTGCTCGGCGACTATCCGTTCCTCGATGCCGTCCGCGCAGGGGACCTTCGCTACCGGACCTGGCATGTCATGGCACCGGTCGCCGATCTGGTGGCCGACGGGGTTGCGGCATTCCTACCGGCTCGCGCGTCGCGGATCGCAGCGCTGCTGCAGGCGCGGGGTGTGGACGTCGCGCTGGTGCGGGTGACTCCGCCGGATCGGCACGGTTACCGCTCGCTGGGTCCCTCCGCCGGCTACAGCCTCGACGCGTTGCGGTTGGCCCGGGTGCGCATCGGCGAGGTCGATCCCGACCTGCCATGGACCTTCGGCAATACCACCGTGCACGACTCGATGTTTGATGCGCTCATCGACAGCGCCGACGAGACGCCACAGTACGCCTCGGCCAAGCCCAGCGCAGTCAGCAACAGGATTGCCGAACACATCGTGGATCTGTTACCCCGAAATCCGACGCTGCAGATCGGGATCGGCTCCATCCCGGAGGCTGTGGTGAACGCGCTGAGCGACGCCGATCTCGGGGAGGTGCGGTTCACCGGCATGGCCACCGACGAGATGGTGGAGCTGTTCGAACGCGGCGTTATTCCCGCCGACGGCGCTGCCGGGGCGATCTTGTCCCCGGAATTGATGGGCACCCAGCGACTGATGCGTTTCGCCGACCGCAACCCGGCCCTGGCCGTCCATCCGTCCTCGACGGCCCACAACGCCGCTGTCTTAGGCCGCACGCCCCGGCTGGTGTCGATCAACACCGCCATCGACGTCGATGTCAGCGGCCAGGTCAACAGCGAGGTGCTGCGGGGGCGGCAGATATCAGGTGTAGGGGGCAGCCTCGACTTCGTCGACGCCGCAAGCCGATCAGCCGGAGGTTTGCGCGTGATCGCGCTGCCCTCGGCCACCCCGGACGGCTCGCGCTCCCGGATAGTGTCGTCGATTGCCACGGTCACCGTTCCCCGGTCAATGGTCGACGCCGTGGTGACCGAGTACGGTGTGGCACGCCTGGATGGTCGTAGTGTGACCGAGCGACAACAGGCACTGATCGCTATCGCCCACCCCGAGCACCGGGCCGCGCTGGCATCTGCGGCGGACGCAACGCCATGACCGTCCACCACCGACGCGGGAAAAACCTCGACGAACTCATCGTCGGCGACGTCTACGTGCACCGACCGGGCCGCACGGTGACCGAGGCCGACAACGTCCTGTTCACCACGCTCACCATGAACACCCAGAGCCTGCACTTGGACGCGGTGTTCGCCCAAACTCAAGAATTCGGCCAACGTCTTGTCAATAGCTTGTTCACTATGTCGACGGTGGTAGGCCTCAGCGTCGCCGACCTCACTGAAGGAACCACAGTCGCCAACCTGGGCTTCTCCGAAATCCGTTTTCCCGCACCGGTCTTCATTGGTGACACCTTGACGGCCGAAACCGAGGTCATCGACAAACGTTTGTCCGCCTCCCGACCCGGACAGGGCGTGGTGACGTTTGAACACCGCGGCCGAAACCAGCGCGGGGAAACCGTGTGCACCGCACGGCGGGCCGCCCTGGTGCGGTGCGCCAGCCCAGCCGCCAGCAGCGGCTAGCCCAGGCGTCCACAGCAGAGGAGTGAAAATGGCCACAGCAGAAGCCGCTCACCGGTCCGAAGACGCCGGCGTCGCCGGCCACAAGGGTGCCCTCATTGAGGTCCGCTGTCCCGCCGACGGGCGGCTCGTCGGGCACGTTCCCGACATGGGACCCACCGGAGTGGCCGCCGCTGCCGCGCGACTACGCGCCGAGCAGCCCGCGTGGGAAGAGCTCGGCCCGACTGGGCGTGCAACCCATATGCGCAATTTTCTCGATTGGATCCTGGACAACACAGACCGTCTGGTCGGCATTATGCAAGAGGAAACAGGCAAGTCGTGGGGTGACGCCGCGCTGGAAATCTCGATGGCGGTGGACCTGATCAACTACTACAGCGGACACGCCGCCGAATTCCTCGCCGACCGCAAGGTCGCCAGTTGGGGAGCCGCTGGCCTCACCAAGAGGCTGCGAGTCTTCGCCCGCCCCTATCAGCTCGTGGGGATGATCACTCCGTGGAATGGCCCGCTGGGCGGTCCGATGCTCGACGGTGTGGCAGCGTTGATGGCTGGAGCCGCAGTGCTTTTCAAGCCGTCGGAATTCACCCCGCTGACGTGGGCGGAGGCCAGCAGGGGCTGGCTCGAGGACATCGGGGCGCCCGCGGTCTTGGCCAACGTGACCGGCGGTCCCGAAACCGGTGCAGCCGTGGTCGAGGAAGTCGACATGATTATGTTCACCGGCTCGACCCGCACGGGTCGCCGAATCGCCGCGCGGGCCGGTGAGCGACTGATTCCCTGCAGCCTGGAACTGGGCGGCAAGGATCCGATGATCGTCCTGTCCGACGCCGACATCGACCGTGCCTCCAGCGCCGCAGCGTGGGGCGCCATGTGGAACTCCGGCCAGATCTGCATCTCGGTCGAACGCGCCTATGTCGAAGCTGGCGTCTACGACGAGTTCGTCGCGAAGGTGACCGACAAGGTGAAAAACCTGCGCCAGGGTATGGACCCGGACGGCAGCTTCAGCACCGACGTCGGGGCGATGTGCACACCTGCGCAACTCGACATCGTCGAAAACCATGTCAACGATGCGGTGGCCAAGGGCGCGCGGATACTCACCGGCGGTAAACGCGGCCAAGGCGGGCAGTTCTTCGAGCCCACCGTGCTCGTCGAGGTGGACCACAGCATGGCGTGCATGCGCGAGGAGACCTTCGGTCCCACACTGCCGATCATGAAGGTCGCCGACGAAGCCGAGGCCATCCGGCTGGCCAACGACTCGCGTTACGGACTGAGCGCCAGCGTGTGGACCCGCGACTCCCAACGTGCCGATCGGATCACCCGCCAGCTCGAGGCCGGCGCCGTCAACCAGAACAACGTCATGATGAGCACCTTCCAGCTCACCGTTCCGATGAGCGGCTGGAAGGAATCCGGTGTGGGCAGCCGCTCCGGCGGGGCCGCCGGCATCCTCAAGTTCTGCCGGCAGCAGTCGGTGGTGTCTGAGCGGATCCGCCTCAGTTCCGAGCCGCACTGGTACCCGTATGTGCCCAAGAAGAGCAAATTCCAGGCCCGGCTGGTGCGGCTGCTCGGCGCCCACGACTGGCGCCGCCGATTGGGACGCTCACCGCGGCGCTGAGCATAGGATCGGCCGCCGCGCCAGGGCGTCGCACCGCTCGACCTCGGCCCGACTACAGATAGATTTTCTGTATCTGATTCGCCTCAGTGAGGCGCCAGTTGTGAGAGAAACCACCAGTTCAAAACCCGTATCAGCTCACTGACAAGTTGTTGTCCATTTGTAGATCAGCCATAATATCTAATATAGTTTAGAGAGCCTCCTGAGGCCGTCGATCTGGCCCAGGCATTTAGAGGAGAAGGCGTGCCATGTCGATGACGAAGCCGGATCGCCCAATCGACGAAGCACGCCTGAAGCAGGCTCTGCGGGTCGCCAATATGCCCACCTTGACGATGGTGCTGTTTCAGCTGACCGGGGATCAGCGTTGGCTCAACGATCCCTATCGCCCGCAACGCGCCTCGGGTCTGGGTCCCAATGACTCGGGCGGCTTCCCCGCGGAGGTGGCTGAGGACATCCGTCGGTGCGCCGCATCGGCGATCATGGCTTGGTCGCACGGCCGACCCGCGGCGGTACCGATACCGGATCCTGAGCTGCTGCGCCGCATGCTGAGCATCTGCATGGCCGAAGAGATCCCCGCCGAATATGAACGGGTGATGCGCGAGGAGATGGGGCTGGTCCCGCCAGAGCCGCCCGAGCCGTTGCACACCAACGACTTCCGCGTGGCGATCATCGGTGCGGGAATATCGGGGATCATCGCCGCGGTGCGGCTGCGCGAACTGGGCGTGCCGTTTGTCATCCTCGAACGCAATCATGAGGTCGGCGGCGTCTGGCTCACCAACACCTACCCCGGCGCCGGCGTGGACACCCCCAGCTACCTCTACTCTTTCTCGTTCTTCCCGCGACACTGGTCGACACACTTCGGCAAGCGTGACGAGATGGTGACCTACCTGGCAGAAGCTGTCGATCACTTTGATCTGCGCCGCCACATCATTTTCGGCACCGAAGTCGACAACGCGGTGTACGACGAAGCCACACAGACGTGGACGGTCTCATCCCGCGACAGCGACGGGTCACCCCGCGCGGTGACAGCCAACGTCGTCATCAGTGCTGTCGGACTGTTCAATAAGCCGAAGATCCCCGACATCGCCGGAATGGACCGCTTCACTGGCCCGATGTTTCACACGGCGCAGTGGCCCGAGGACCTCGACGTCACCGGGAAGCGCGTGGCCGTGATCGGAACCGGGGCCAGCGCGATGCAGGTGGTTCCGGCGATCGCGGGGAAAGTCGGGCAGGTGACCGTCTTCCAGCGCTCCCCCCAATGGATTGGGCCGTGCGCTGAGTATTTCGCACCGGTACCCGAGGATGTGCACTTTCTGATGGATCATGTGCCCTACTACCAGGCCTGGTACCGATTCCGACTGGCCTGGGTTTTCAACGATCGGGTTCATCCGTCGTTGCAGATCGATCCGCAATGGGGCGATCCGGCCCGCTCGCTTAACGCCGTCAACGACGGTCATCGCCGCTACTTCACCCGCTACCTCGTCAGCCAGCTTGAGGGCAGGCCCGACCTGATCGAGAAGTGCCTTCCGGATTACCCGCCGTTCGGCAAGCGGATGCTGCTCGACAACGGTTGGTTCGCCGCGCTCAAGCGCGACAACGTCCGGCTGGTCACCGAGGGGGTCGACAGCATCACCGAGCGCGGTGTGTGCAGCAGCGGCGGCGACGAAGTCGAGGCCGACGTGGTGGTGTTCTCCACCGGCTTCGAGACGACGCGCTACCTGCAGCCCATCGAGTTCGTCGGACGAGGTGGCAAGCGGTTACGCGACATCTGGGGTGACGATGACGCCACCGCCTATCTCGGCATCACCGTGCCGGGGTTTCCGAACCTGTTTTTGATGTATGGGCCCAACACGAATTCCGGTGCCGGCGGATCGTACTTTTTCATCGGTGAGTCGCAGTGCCGCTACATCGTCGATGTGATCACCAAGATGGTCCGCGGCGGCATCGGTGCGGTGGAATGTCGCACCGAGGCGCATGACGCCTGGGTGGCGCAGGTCGACGCGGCGCATTCGACGATGGTGTGGAGCCACCCAGGGATGACGACCTTCTACCGCAATAAGCGGGGGCGGGTAGTTAACAATTCGCCCTACCGCGTCGTCGACTACTGGTTGATGACCCACAACGCGGACTTGGCGGACTTCATCACCGAGTCGGCGTTGCGCCCCCAAACGGAGGCAAGAGGCTGACCCGATGAGCGCCACCCACATCGGCCAAGCCGAGATCGCCAATGTGGTAGTCGAGCTCGAAGTCGGGTGTTTTCCTGCCAATATCGGTGATGCCGTTTCAGTGGGATGTCGATGAATCGATAGTGACTGGGTTCAAGGCAAGGGCAGGCGAGTGTGAAAGGCGCGGCGGAACAAGTCATCGTCGAATTCGCCGCCCGCCACGACGACTCAGCGAATACGGCTGCCTTCAGCGTGTGCATATCGATATGAGGTATTGGGCTGGACAGCATTCCAACCGCCCAGCGGTTTCAGTTCTCACCGCCGTGCTCCGCTCAATTCCTCTTAGTCGTTAAAGACGAGCGCGGTGCCGGTTAGTGCACGGACCTGCGCCACGGTTACGCCCGGCGCCAGTTCGCGAACGACCAGGCCCTCCTGGGGGTCGACATCAAAGACCCCGAGATTGGTGATGATGCGGTTCACGACTGCCTTGCCGGTCAACGGAAGGGTGCATCGCTCCACAATTTTAGCGGCGCCGTCTCGGTCGGTGTGTTCCATCACCACGATGACGCGCCGGGCGCCGTGGACCAGATCCATCGCGCCGCCCATACCCTTGACCATTTTTCCCGGCACCATCCAGTTCGCCAGATCGCCGGCACGTGAAACCTGCATGCCGCCTAAGATGGCGGTGTCGATGTGGGAGCCGCGGATCATGCCGAACGACAGCGATGAATCGAAATACGCGGCACCGGGATTGACCGTAACCGTCTCTTTGCCGGCGTTGATGAGATCGGGGTCGACGTCTTCGTCGCTGGGGTAGGGGCCGGTGCCCAGGATGCCGTTCTCCGAGTGCAGCACCACCTCGACGCCACGGGGCAAATAATCCGGAATCAACGTTGGCAGCCCGATCCCCAGGTTGACATATTCACCGTCACGCAGCTCGGCTGCCGCTCGTGCGGCCATTTGGCGCCGACTCCAACCCGCCGGTGCTGAAGGCTCCGCGGCGGGGATGCTGGCGCTGCGCACGGTGCGCTTCTCGATACGTTTGTCCGCAGTGGGGATGTGCACGACGCGTTGGATGAACACCCCGGGCAGGTGGACATGGGCCGGATTGAGCTCGCCGGGCTGGACAAGCCGTTCGACTTCGGCGATGGTGACGCGTCCGGCCATGGCGGCCAGCGGGTTGAAGTTCATCGCGGACTTGCCGAAGAAGAGATTGCCTTGGGTATCACCGATTTCGGCGTGCACCAGTGCATAATCTGCAACGATCGCACGCTCCAGTACGTAGCGTCGGCCGTCGATGACGCGGGTTTCTTTTGGGGGAGATGCCAGCGCTACCGAGCCATCGGGATGATGGCGCCATGGCACCCCGCCCTCGCAGACAAGGGTCTCGACGCCAGCGCGGGTGAAGAACGCCGGGATCCCGACCCCGCCGGCGCGCAGCCGTTCGGCCAGCGTGCCCTGCGGGATCAGTTCGACTTCCAGTTCTCCCGATAAGTACTGCCGCGCGAACTCCTTGTTCTCACCCACATAGGACGCGGTAATGCGACGAATCTGTTTGGATGCCAGCAGAATTCCCAATCCCCAGTCGTCGACTCCGCAATTGTTGGAGAAGACTTCCAGGTCGCGCACGCCTCGATTGGCCAGGCTGTTGATCAGCTCTGACGGAATACCGCACAGGCCGAACCCGCCTACCGCCAGTGAGGCGCCGTTTTCGATGTCGGCGACCGCCTCGGCGGCCGAAGAGAAGACCTTGCTGGTGATGTTGGCCTCCGGTTTTCGTGGGGACATGTGAGTAGATTGCGTTTGCCGCCGGTTTGGCGAAACGCGCTCAGGTTATGCGGTGCGCCGGAGACCCAAAGGGCGGCAACGCTGTTGGCGCGTTGGCGCTGTCGATCGGTCCTGTTTCGGCTCGACGGTCGCGCACTTGTGCACCGATGGCGTGCAGCGTGACCACGGCGGTGACGACGATCCAGGCGAAAAAGGCTACTAGCGACAGCCACCACGAGAACAGACCGTTCCAGGCGAGCGGCCCGTCCTTGAAGAACACGTCCAGACTTGCCGGGCAGTACAGCAGTGCCGTCCAAAGACAAAAGTAGCCGTACCACCGCGGGTACACGGGCTCGCTCCGCTGATCAGAGAACACAGCGACAGCGATGACGAGGTTTTGAACGAAGATGGCGTAGATGATTCCGGTGAAAGGAAGCCAGCCCATGTCGTTAAGCATCTGGATCGCCTCTTGGGCTCTATCGGGCCGGTATGCCGCCACTTGGAAGTAGTAGAGCGCCGGAAAGAACGCGACAGGAAGCGTGCAGCCGATGCCGAGTTGGGCGTAGGTGAGTGGCGTGTGCTCGCCTTCGATCCGCTTGAGCTGCACCGAGATTGCGCCAGTAAAGGGAACAAAGAACACCAGCGCGTACATGCTGAGGATCATTCCGGTGCGTATGGCGTTGGCGTTGTCGCGGTAGAACGACGCGACGTCGGCTGCTGGTCGTGTCGCGGCGGGGGGTGGTATGTAACGGGCGATTATCCCGAAGCCGAGGAAGAACAAAACGGCGAAGAGAACACCGCTCCACACGCATAGACGCTGCGACCAGGTATTACGCACGCAAACCTTCCGTCTTCCAACCCATGTGGCAGACATATTCTAGTTAGAATTTGAACTCAGTCGCAAGGGTCTCGGAGCTGCCGGGCTTGGTCGGCAGGCCCTAGAGGCCAGCGCGACAAGGGGCGCGCGGCGCTAGCGAAACCACGATCCTGATCCTATTCCAGCATCTTGCCTCTAATCTGTATTAGGTTATGATTTAATCTGACCTGCCATCGTGCCGAGGGGGTTGTAAGCGCAGATGATCAACCTTGCGCGGTGGGCGGCCTGGAGTCCCGGGGCACCGGACCGAGCTACCGCAACTCCTTGCGGGGCCATTGTGTGCGAGTGTTCGTGTCCGAGAAGCGATGACCGGCGGGGATGGCACCGCAGCGAAGGAGCACCGCTGATGGTGGCGCGCAAATGGGAGGCAAGTGTTTTCGGCACGGCGCTGGCCGTTGGGGTATTGGCGTTAACTAGCATGGTAACGGCTGCCCCGTCGCGAGCTGACACCGATTCTTATCTGAACAAACTGCACAACGCCGGTGTCAACCTCCCCCGCGGGGACAACGAAATGAAGGAGTGGGGCTGGGAGATCTGCGCACTGCTTGCAAGTGGCGTCAAGCCAGACAAGGTGAGGGACCAGGCGGTGTACAACTCGGGCTCCCGCCCACAGTATGGGATGACCGTTGAGCAGGCCAATGACTTCGTGGAGTTCGCCGCGACGGATCTGTGCCCATTCCCTGACGGCAGATACACCAGCGGTGGGCGGGAGCTGCCCTGACTTCCATCGTTTTTTCCGGCAGCGTTCGAATTACTCGACTTTCGCAGTTGCGCGGCGCTGCGGGCGCCGGCCAATTCGTAGTCAGGATTCGGTAGGGGTCGGCTCGGCCTGGGTGATAGTTCCGGACGGGTCGCGATACTGGTCGTCGCCAGCTCAATCTCGTGCGTCAGCTCGGACACCCCGCCGGTGTTGAAGCTTCCTGAAAACTGACCCTCTGCGGTTCATCAAAATAGCTTGGGTTCTTGGGGTGGTTGCAACGCCTCGATGAAGAAGAGGTCTTGGCGTTGTCTGACGAATCAATGAATAGGCCGAGTGTGCCACGGTATTCGGCTGGTCAGCGAGAGGTGTTTTTTCGGTTGCTGGATCGTGGGGGCACGATTCGGGCGGCTGCGGCGGGTGCGGGCGTCAGCGCGGATACCGGGTACCGCTGGCGGCGCCGGGCTGGGGTGGCCTCTCGACGCCCCAGGCCCCGGACCTACACCGCTGAGGAGAAGGCCGAGTTTTTCCGGATGCTCAGTATTCGGGGCAACGTCTCGGCGGTGGCTCGTGAGCTGGGCTATGTGCGGGTGACGTGCTACAAGTGGGCACATCAGGCCGGGATCTTCACCGGCAAGGACGTCAGCGATCAGCGCGAGGAGTTCTTGGGGTTGCGCAGCGCGGGTGTGAGCAGACGCGACGCTGCCGAGCAGGTCGGTGTCGACAAACGTACCGCCCAGGATTGGGACAAAGGAATCCGCCAATTTTATGGTGGGCGTGTTTACCCCGATGGACGGGTCGTGAAGTACCGGTCCGCGCAGATACTTACGAATGTGAAAAATCCACGAAACACGTATGGTCGCAACGACAATCAGATCGAACTGGAGCGGCTGGAACGCTGCATCAGTCCGCGATTTCTGAGTTTGACTGAGCGCGAACAGATCCACGACCTCAAGGCCGCCGGGCAGTCGACCCGTCAGATCGGTCGCCGGCTAAGCCGGGCACCCTCAACGATCAGCCGGGAGCTGCGCCGCAACGCCACCGCTTCGTTAGGGTATCTGCCGTACTCGGCGCACCGGCTCGCCGCGTCCCGGCGCCCCAGACCCAAACAACGCAAACTGCAACGCCCGGGCCGGCTGCGTCACTATGTGACTCGCGGGTTGGGCCGGCGGTGGTCCCCCGAGCAGATCAGCCGACGGCTGGTCCGCGACTTCCCCGACGACCTGGAGATGCGGGTGGGCACCGAGGCGATCTATCAGACGATCTACCTGCACGGCCGAGGTGCGTTGAAACGCGAAATCGTCAGCGCCATCAGATCTGGACGCGTGACCCGCAAACCCCGTCGTGACCCCGCGCACCGGACTCCTCGGTTTCGGGAGGCAATGATTTCCATCGCCGACCGCCCTGCTGAAGCCGCCGACCGCGCCATACCGGGCCATTGGGAATCTCAATGATGTTGTCAAGCAGCAAGCGCGGGGTTGGCGGTGTTGGGTTCGCGGTAGTGGGTGTGGTCACGGAGCATGGCCCAGATGACGTTGATGCGGCGTCGCGCCAGGGCGATGAGTGCTTGTTTGTGTGACTTGCCTTCAGCGCGTTTGCGGTCGTAGAACGCTCGTGAGGCGGGACTGTTCTTGAGGCTGGACAGCGCAGCTAGGTAGCAGGTTCGCAGCAGTCGGCGGTTGAAGCGCCGCGGCCGGTGCAGGTTGCCGCTGATGCGTCCGGAGTCGCGTGGGACTGGGGCTAGCCCGGCGACGCAGGCGAGCCGGTCGACGGTGTCGAAGCCATCGAGGTTGCCGCCGATCTGCCCGAGGAACGTAGCAGCTAGTACTGGCCCAAATCCGGGCATGCTGGCGAGGATCTCGGCACTGGGATGGTGTTCATAACGGGCGGCGATGTCGTTGTCGATCTGCTTGAGTTCCTCGTCGATTGCGGTGATCTCGGTGGCGAGCCTGGCCACCAGCTTCGCTCCGATCCTCTGGGTGGGTAGGGTGCTCCGTTGGGCCTGGGCGGCGTCGACGGCCAGCTGGGCGACGGTGGCGCTGTTGCGGGCGCCGCGCGCTTTGAGCCATGCCGCCAGCCTGGCGGCTCCGATGCGTCGCAGGGCATCCGGTGTCTGGTATCGCGATAGAAGGGTAAGTGCTGCTTTGCTTTTGGAGTAGTCGAAGGCTCGCTCCAGTGCCGGGAAGTACTCCAGCATCGTCGATCGGAGACGGTTGATCGCCCGCACTCGATCACAGACCACGTCGGTGCGTCGTGCGGTGAGTAACCGCAGATCGGTGGCGATCGGATCAGAGTGGCGGACCGGCTGTAGATCGGTGCGCATCCGAGCTTGATCGGCGATGATCCGCGCGTCCTTGGCATCGGTCTTGCCATCCCCGCGATAGGTCGCCGCGGCGTGGTGCACGATGCGTCCGGGGAGGTAGAGCAGGTGCTGATCACGGGCGGCGAGCAACGCGATCAGCAGGGCGTGTCTCATTGACTGTGTAAGTGGTTGGGCCTGAATGGTGGTCAGGCATGCTGGCCACCGGACAGGAGTGAATCGCTTTGTCTCGATCGGATTCATCGCGTGATGAGGCTGCCAAGCAGTTAGCGCAGGTGCTGCCCCCGGCGGCACTTGATGCCTTGCTTGCCGACGCCGAGGCCTCCGGCACCCCTATCGACGGCCCTGATGGACTGCTGGCCCAGATCACCAAGAGCGTGCTCGAACGTGCCCTCGATGTCGAGATCGCCGATCACCTTGGCTATGAGCACGGCGATCCGGCCGGCAATGGCTCGGGCAATTCGCGCAACGGCCACGGACGCAAGACCGTGCTGACCACCGCCGGCCCGGTTGATCTTGAGGTGCCTCGCGACCGCAATGGCACCTTCGATCCGGTCATCGTGCCCAAGCGCAAACGCCGACTCGGCCAGGTCGAGGACATGATCTTGTCGCTCTACGCCCGCGGCATGAGCACCCGTGACATCACCGAGCACCTGGCCGAGGTCTATGGCGCCAGCGTGTCGGCGGCCACGGTCTCGCGGGTCACCGAGGTGGTGGCCGACGAGATCGCCGCCTGGCAGTCCCGCCCGGTCGACCCGGTCTATCCGATCCTCTACATCGACGCGATCCGGCTCAAGATCCGCGACGGCGGCGTGGTCTCCAATAAGGCCGCCCACGTGGTCATCGGGGTCGATGTCGAGGGGATCAAGCAGGTCCTGGGGGTATGGATTCAGCAGACCGAAGGGGCGAAGTTCTGGCATGGCGTGCTCACCGAGCTGCGCAACCGGGGGTGCCGGGATGCGTTGTTCGTTTGCTGTGACGGCCTGGCTGGGCTGCCGGAATCGATCGCCGCCGTTTGGCCCCAGGCGGTCATCCAAACCTGTGTCGTGCACTTGTTGCGGGCCAGCATGCGCTACGCCTCCTACACCGACCGCAAAAAGATGGCCGCCGCGTTGCGCCCGATCTACACCGCAGCCACCGAACAGGCCGCTGCGGTCGCCCTTGAGCAGTTTCGGACCGAGTGGAAGGCCAAATCGCCTGGGGCGGTCGCGGTCTGGGACCGATCCTGGGCTGAGTTCGTGCCGTTTTTGGCCTTCCCCGTCGAGATCCGCAAGATCATTTACACCACCAACGCCATCGAATCGCTGAACTACCAGCTGCGCAAGGTCACCAAGGCCCGCGGCTCGTTCCCGTCGGACGCCGCGGCGATGAAACTGCTGTATCTGGCCATCCGCAACATCAACCAGAAACGAGGATCAGCCCAAGGACAAGGAACCTACCGCTGGACCGAAGCACTCAATGCCTTCGCGATCCAATTCCCCGACCGCCTCCCACTATGACAACCCACTAAACACCAACGGCCACAACTACTTACACAGTTATCTTGACAAGCCCGATCAGCATTGCCGCACCACCAGCGTTCAAGTCCGTCGCCCACAACGTTTGACCGCCGGCAGCGATGCCGGCGACGGCTCCGATCAGCTCCAGGAGGGCCGTTTCGTCGTTGTCCACTTTCTTTGACAGCAGCACGTCGCCGTGCTCGTCGAGCACCACGCAGTGGTGTGATCGTTTCCCGGCGTCGATACCGGCCCAAATCCTTAGCATGTCGTGTCCTCCTCATCGTCGTTGCGCCCAACTGCCCTGACGATGACCGTGCCGACATGTCCTTAACCAGCGATCGATGTCGCAATTCTCAATCAGCGGTCGAGCCATCGGCGGGCAGCGGGCGGCCATTCCCAGTGAGCCGTCTCAGCGGCAGGGAGACCTGAGCCATACCCGCCACCCGAGGGTGATCAGGACCTTACGACGGTCCGAATTGCCCCATCAACAACTTAAGGAAGGCGACCTCATCCTGGGCGCGGCCGGGCGCTCAGCCATCGGCACCGTGGTCGAACGCGCCAGCCGCTACCTGATGCTGGTGCACCTGCCGTCCGATCGCACCGCCGAAGCCGTGCGCGACGGGCTCATCGCCTCGCTGGGCGAACTCCCCGAATCACTACGACGCTCACTGACCTGGGACCAAGGCGCCGAAATGTCTGAACACCACACCTTTCGGATGGCCACCGACGAGCAATGATCAGAACCTGTGGATGAGCCTCGGGGTGGGGGCGTGAAAGTGGGCGCACCTTCCCGAGGATGATCTGAATGTCAGTAGGTCCGATCATGAGCCGGCGTTGGCGCGCTGGTTCGGAGCAATGATCAGAACCTGTGGATGAGCCTCGGGGTGGGGGCGTGAAAGTGGGCGCACCTTCCCGAGGATGATCTGAATGTCAGTAGGTCCGATCATGAGCCGGCGTTGGCGCGCTGGTTCGGGAAGGTACGCCCATGCTCACCGTAGTTCACGACGCCGAGGACGCCAACGACAGCGACACTCCCGGTCGCTCGTTGTTGGATGAGATCGTCCGCGACGGGGCGCGACAGATGCTGGCCGCCGCGTTGCAGGCCGAGGTCGCCGCCTACGTGGCCCAGTACGCCGACCAGCTCGATGAGAACGGCCACCGCCTGGTGGTGCGCAACGGCTACCACCAGCCCCGCGAGGTGCTGACCGCAGCCGGTGCGGTGCAGGTCAAAGCGCCGCGAGTCAACGACAAACGTGTCGACCCCGACACCGGCGAACGCAAACGGTTCTCCTCGGCGATCCTGCCGGCCTGGGCGCGCAAGTCTCCGCAGATGAGCGAAGTGCTGCCGCTGCTGTACCTGCACGGGCTGTCCACCAGCGACTTCACCCCGGCATTGGAGCAGTTCCTGGGTTCGGGTGCGGGGTTGTCGGCCACCACGATCACCCGGCTCACGGCGCAGTGGCAGGACGAGGCCCGCGCGTTTGCGGCCCGGGACCTGTCGGGCACCGATTACGTCTACCTGTGGGTCGACGGTATCCACCTCAAGGTCCGCCTGGACCAGGAAAAACTCTGTTTGCTGGTGATGCTGGGTGTGCGCGCTGACGGCCGCAAAGAGCTGGTGGCGATCACCGACGGCTACCGGGAATCGACCGAGTCGTGGGCTGATCTGCTGCGCGACTGTAAACGACGCGGCATGACCGCCCCAGTGCTCGCGGTCGGCGATGGCGCCTTGGGGTTTTGGAACGCGGTGCGCGAAGTGTTCCCGGCCACCCGTGAGCAGCGGTGCTGGTTTCACAAGCAAGCCAATGTCCTTGCCGCGCTGCCGAAATCAGCACACCCGTCGGCGTTGGCAGCGCTCAAAGAGATCTACAACGCCGAGGATATCGACAAAGCCCAGGTCGCGGTCAAAGCCTTCGAGGTCGACTTCGGCGCCAAATATCCCAAGGCGGTCGCCAAGATCACCGACGATCTGGACACCCTGCTGGAATTCTACCGCTATCCCGCCGAGCACTGGATCCACCTACGCACCACGAATCCGATCGAAAGCACCTTCGCCACAGTGCGTTTGCGCACCAAAGTCACCAAAGGTCCGGGGTCACGAGCAGCTGGTCTGGCCATGGCCTACAAGCTCATCGACGCCGCCGCGGCCCGCTGGCGCGCCGTCAACGCACCACACCTGGTCGCCCTGGTGCGCGCCGGCGCGGTCTTCCACAAGGGCAAACTGCTTGAACGCCCCACCGAGATCACCCCACCAACCCCGCCCTCAGAC
This sequence comes from Mycobacterium timonense, assembly GCF_025821985.1. Classification (NCBI taxonomy): domain Bacteria; kingdom Bacillati; phylum Actinomycetota; class Actinomycetes; order Mycobacteriales; family Mycobacteriaceae; genus Mycobacterium; species Mycobacterium timonense. The sequence continues at coordinate 63,174 of NZ_JACKSY010000114.1, forward strand.
GGCGATCAGCAAGCCGGAACGGAGGTCGCCTGAAACACCCCGATCCACAGGTCTTGACAATTCCTC
>NZ_JACKSY010000115.1:0-87036 GCF_025821985.1 Mycobacterium timonense
GACGTCAGTGACCAAAGTGCCGAAACCATTGCCCCCACAGCCGCTCTCACGGCATAGTGGCTACCACAGAGCCACACGCGGACACGCGACCGCTCTTACACCACTCCACGGGACGTGACCCCGCAGCCTTCTGGCTTCGCGCGCAAGCCTGGTTCACCACATGCGGTTTTACGGTACGAAAAGTGTTGACCGACAACGGCTCCTGTTACCGATCACATGCGTTCAGGGACGCTCTTGGCGACATCGAGCACCGCCGAACACGCCCCTACCGCCCACAGACCAACGGAAAGGTGGAGAGATTCCACCGCACCCTGGCCGACGAATGGGCCTACGCACGGCTTTACCGCAGCGACGCCGAACGCTGCGCCGAGTTCCCCCGCTGGCTGCACACCTACAATCACCACCGCGGCCACACCGCACTCGGCGGCCAACCACCTGCCACCCGCGTACCTAACCTCTCAGGTCAGTACAACTAGCCGTCCCCGCCGTCCAGCCGCAGCCCGTGCGCCAGCGCGAAGGCGACGGCCTGGTCGACGTCGACGCGGGCCCCGGCCAGCGACGCCGTCGTCCACAGCGCCGGGTCCGCGGCGCCGCCGCACAGGTCGGCGTCGTCCAGCCGGGTGCCGGTGGTGCGCGCGCCGCGCAGGTCCGCGCCACGCAGCACCGCCTTGCGCAGGTCGGCCTCCACCAGCGAGGTCACCCGCAGCCGGCACCCGCTCAAATCGACGCCGCGCAGGTCGTTGCCGCCGAGCACCGCGAGCGTGAAGTCCACCTCATCGAACGTCACCGGCCGCAGCCGACACTGCTCGAACACCGACCCCAGCATGGTGCACTGCTCGAAAGTGCTGTGCCACAACGATGTTCGACGAAAGGTGCAGTTGCGGAAGGCCGACGCGCGGTGCCGCGACTCGGCCAGGTTGGCGCCGCTGAAATTGCATTCGGTGAACACCACCCGCTCGGTCGACAGCCCGACCAGGTCCTCGTCGGTGAAATCGTGCCGCTCGAATTCGCGGTCGACCCACGCGGTCAATTGGCCGACAGGCTGGCCAGCGCGTATTCGCTGACCGCGATCAGGGCGTCGGTCGCCGACCGGCGGTCCCTGGCGTCGACGGTGATCACCGGGATGTGCGGCGGCAGCGTCAGCGCCTCGCGCACCTCCTCGACCGGGTAGCGGGGCGCCCCGTCGAACTCGTTGACCGCGACCAGGAACGGCAGGTTGCGGTGCTCGAAGAAGTCCACGGCGGCGAAGCTGTCCTGCAGCCGCCGGCAGTCGACCAGCACCACCGCGCCGATCGCGCCGCGCACCAGGTCGTCCCACATGAACCAGAACCGGCGCTGCCCCGGCGTGCCGAACAGGTACAACACCAGATCGTCGGCCAGGGTGATCCGGCCGAAGTCCATCGCCACCGTGGTGGTCCGCTTGTCGGGCGTGGCCTCCAGCGCGTCCACGCCGGTCGAGGCGTCGGTGAGCATGGCCTCGGTGCGCAGCGGCATGATCTCCGACACCGCCCCGACGAACGTGGTCTTGCCGGCGCCGAATCCGCCGGCGATCACGATCTTGGTCGACGCGTGGTCGCCGGAGTCAAGCTGCACGTCAGAGTGCGCGTAAGCCACGCAGGGTCCTTCCTATCAGTTCGTGGCGCTCATCCCTGGTCGAACGCTCGGACAACGTCTTGTGCACCCGAAGGTAGCCGGACAACACCAGATCGCCGACCAGGACGCGCGCCACGCCCAGCGGCAGGTCCAGCCGGGCCGAGATCTCGGCGACCGACGGGCTGTCCAGGCACAGCCGCACGATCCTGCCGCGCGCGTCGCCGGGCGGCCACCGGTGCGTCAGGCCGGCCTGCAACGTCTGGATCGGCGCCTCCACCGGCAGGTCGACGGTGGTGTCGGTGCGCCCCGACGTCAGCGTGTACGGCCGGACCAGATTCCCGCTGCGGGAGGTCGGCCAGGTCTCGGGGGTGTCCATCGGGCGCTCACGAGACGCTGGACCGGCGGGTGGACTGCACCACCCCGCCCACCCGCTCGACGAGGACGGCCATCTCGTAGCCGATCTGACCGATGTCGCAGGACGCCGCGGCGAGCGTGGCCAAATGCGAGCCGTCCCCGACCTGCATCAGCAGCAGGTAGCCGTTGGACATCTCGACCACCGACTGCAGCACCTGCCCGCCCTCGAACAGCTGGGCGGCGCCCGTCGCGAGGCTGGCCAGCCCGGAGGCGACGGCGGCCAGCTGGTCGGCGCGTTCGCGCGGCAGGTGTTCGCTGGCGGCGACGGGCAGCCCGTCGACGGACACCAGCAGCGCGTGCGCGACGCCGGGGACCTCGCGGGCGAACTTCGTCACCAGCCAGTCCAGCGACCGGTCCGGGGCTGCAGACCAGGAATTGTCGGGTGCGGTCATTGTTGGTCGGGTCCTTCGCTGCTCTCCCGGGCGTGCGACCGTCCGGTGCGCACGCCACCGAAATGGCTACTGAACGAGGCGCGGACCGCCTCGGGGTCGCGGGCGACGGCGGCGTGCTGCGGCCGGCGCGGCGCGGGTGAGCGGCCGTTGAGCCCCGGCTCGTCGTCGGGTTCGGCCGCGGCCCCGTGGGCGCCGCCGGGCACCAGCCGGGCGCCGGGGGTGCGCACGGGCAGGCCGTGGTCGGTGGTGTGCGACTCGACGGGCTTGTCCTCGGCGGCGGCCGCCAGAGTCCAGCCTCGGTCCCACACCGACTGCCAGTCCAGGTCGGGGCTGTTGACCAGGTCGTGCGGGTCGCCCAGCATCTCCGAGAGCATGCGCCGGTAGATGACGTCGTCGTCGGCCGGGCCGGTGCTGGCGGCGGGCGGAATGGAGGCTTCCGGCTTCGGCTTCGGCTTCGGGGGCGGTTTCGGGGGCGCCTCGGGCGGCGTCTCGGTACGCGGGCGGGCGGCGAAGAAGGCCGAGGTGTCCGACGCCGCGCGGGCCGGCCGGGGCGCCGGCTGCTGCGGTTCGGGGGCCGGCTCGGGCGCCCGTTCCGGGGCCGGCCTGGGCGCCGGGCTGGCCTCCCACCAGGGCGTCGCCAACTCACGGCGCTGCCGTCGGGGCTGCGGTTCGGCGGGCGGGGCGGGAACCGCGGCAACATCCGCGATGCCGCTGGACCCAGGATTGCGGCGGGGCAGCAGGGTGACCGGCGGTGTGGACGCGTCGCCGGCGTTGCGGCTGCCGCGCGCGGCCGGCTGCTGGGTGCCGTCGTGCCGGCCGCCCTCCTCGGCGGGTGCGGCGATGGCGCTGGCGAGTTTGGCGCTCGGCGACGAGACCGCCCGGATGTGCCGGGGCCCGGACGGCTCGGCGACGACCCGGCCGGCGAGCACCGTCGGCGGCAGGTACACCTCGGCGGTGGTGCCCGAGCCGGATTCGTTGGCCGCCGGGCCGCGCAACCCCACCCGCATCCCGTGCCAGGCCGCGATCCGGCCCACCACGAAAAGGCCGAGATGCCGGGCGTTTTCGGGATGCGGGTCGGGGTTGGCGTCGCCGCTGGCCTGCAGCCGCATGTTGGCGATGCGCCGGTCGGCGTCGTTCATCCCCAGGCCGGAGTCGGCGATGCGCACCACCACTCCCCCGTCGCCGCCGCGCGACGCCGACACCCGGGCCGAGGTGGTCGGCGGCGAGTACCGCAGCGCGTTGTCGATCAGCTCGGCGAACAGGTGGATGGCGCCGCCGGCGGCCGCCCCGAGCAGCGAGCACTCGGGCAGCCCGGCGATCTCGACCCGGCGGTAGTCCTCCACCTCGGACACCGCGGCGTTGATCACGGTGGCAAGCGGCACCGGATCGCGCTGGTCGCGCGCCAGCTTCGCGCCGGCCAGCACCAGCAGGTTGGCGCTGTTGCGGCGCAGCCGGGCCGCCAGATGGTCCAGCCGGAACAGGTTGTCCAGCCGTTCGGGATTGTCCTCGTTGCGCTCCAGCCGGTCGATGAGTGCCAGCTGCTGGTCGACCAGCGAGCGGCTGCGCCGCGACATGGTCTCGAACATGTCGTTGACCAGCAGCCGCAGCCGCGCCTCGTCGCCGGCCAGCAGCAGGGCCTGGGTGTGCAGCTCGTCCACGGCGTGCGCGACCTGGCCGATCTCCTCGGTGGTGTACACCGGCAGCGGAGCCGGAATCGGTTCGGCCCCACCGGCTTTCACGTGTGCGATCTCCTCCTCGAGATCGGTGTGGGCCACCTTGAGCGCGCCGTCGCGCAGCGTGCGCAGCGGCCGCACCAGGGCCCGCGCCACCAGCAGCACCACCGCCAGCGCGATCACGATGGCGGCCAGCACCAGGGCGGTGTCCAGGATGGCCGAGTTGCGCCGTTCGGCGGCCTGCGCGTGCACCGACTTGGTCACCGACGCGGTGGTGTTCTTGATGACCTGGTCGGCAATGTCGTCGGTGGTCTGGATCGAGCGCAGCAGGTCGGGGTTGTCGACCAGCACGCTGGCCGGGTCGGACATGATCGCCATCCGGCTGACCATCTGCTGTTGCAGCGTCTTGGCCTCGGGCGATCCGGCGCCGAGCACCTCGCTCATGCCGAACAGCGTCGACGGTTCGGTGCCGGCCAGGGTGGCCATCGAGGTGCGCAGCTGCGGCTCGGGCAGCTCGGCTCCCCGGGTGACCAGGATCTTCTGCATGGTCATCTGCCCGCGGGCGCCGACCGCCCGGCTCAGGCCCTGGGCCTGCGCCCGGATCCGCTCGTCGTCGACCCGCACCGACGCGTTGATGACGTTTTCGGCGGTCAACAGGATCGGCGCGTAGAAGGTCACCCGTTCCCGTAGGCCGAGGCTGCCCTCGGCCACCTTGTTCACCAGCATCTGGCCGGTGTCCAGCAGGTTGTTCACCCCGGCGCGGACGTCGTCGGTGACGTCGGTGTCGCCCAGCCTGGTCTGCAGTTCGTTCTTGCGGGCCTCGTAGTTCTTCTTCGCGCCCTCGGCGTCGCGCCCGGCGGAGCCCGCCAGCAGCGCGACGTCCAGCGCCGACATGTACTTGGTGATCGCCGGGACGACGTCGGCGCGGGCGGCGGCCAGCCGCAGGCCCGCCGCGTTGGCCATCGCGCCGTGGATGCGCAGCACCCCGAACACCGTCGCCAGCATCAGCGGAACCAGGACGATGGCCAGCACTTTCCACCGCACCGGCCAGTTGCTCAGCGACCATGCCGGCGGGCGTTTGGCCGGCACGGCGCCGCCGCCCAGCGGTGCGGGCCCGGGGGCTTCCGCCGCGGCCGGTTCGGCCGGGCGGCTGAACATGGTCACGTCGTCGCGGCCGCGCGACCGGCCGCTGCGCTCAGTGCTGAAACAAACCCGAGGCTCATGAAACTTCCTGCTTTATTTCGCCATTTCGCCCGCCGCGCGCCAGATCGGCGTGTGCGTAAGTGTGGCAACCCGACGAGTATGACAGCCCGCGGCCCAGCCCACCAGAATCGTCACTGAGCAGACAGGTCCCTCCAAGGTGGCGCCGCCCGGCCGTCGTCGGCCCTGGCAAACACCGCGACGGGCGGAAGGTCAGGCCGGGCGCAGCACCGCGACCAGGAAGTCGGAGTCCTCGGTGAACGGCCGCAGGTCCCAGCTGGACAGCAGCAGATCGGGGGCGAACCCGGCGTCGGCCGCGTCGTTGAGGAAGTCGGTGAACTCGTACTCGCGGTAGGCGCCGAAGCCGATCGCGGCGCGGCCGTCGGCGGCCAGGTGTGCGCGCAGCCGGCTCAGCACCAGCACGCGGGTGCTGGGCGCCAGGAACGTCATGACGTTGCCGGCCGAGACGATCACGTCGAACGGGTCGGTGATGCCGCGGGCGGGCAGGTCGAGCTCGGCGAGGTCGCCGACCAGCCAGCGCGGCCCGGGATGGTCGTGCTCGGCGGCTTCGATCAGCGCCGGGTCGACGTCGACGCCGACCACCTGGTGGCCGGCCGCGGCGAGGTAGCTGCCCAGCCGGCCGGGTCCGCAGCCGGCGTCGAGGATGCGGGCGCCCCGGGGCGCCATGGCGTCCACGAACCGGGCCTCGCCGGCCAGGTCGTCGCCGGCGCGGGCCATGGCGCGGAAGCGCTCGATGTACCAGTGCGAATGCCCGGGATCGGCAGCGACCTTCTGCATCCAGATGCTCTGCTCGACCATGCGACCATTATCGCGTTGTGTTCAAGCTGATGTTCGTCTCCCCGCGCATCGCCCCCAACACCGGCAACGCCATCCGGACGGCGGCGGCGACCGGCTGCGAATTGCATCTGGTCGAGCCGATGGGCTTCGACCTGTCCGAACCCAAGCTGCGCCGGGCCGGGCTGGACTATCACGACCTCGCCTCGGTCACCGTGCACGCCTCGCTGGCCGCCGCGTGGGACGCGTTGACGCCGGCCCGGGTGGTCGCGTTCACCTCGCACGCCCCCGCGTCGTTCGCCGAGCTGCGCTACCGGCCGGGCGACGTGCTGATGTTCGGCCCCGAACCCACCGGGCTGGACGCGGCCACGCTGGCCGACCCGCACGTCACCACCCAGGTGCGCATCCCGATGCTGGCCGGGCGGCGCTCACTGAACCTGTCCAACGCCGCGGCGATCGCCGTCTACGAGGCGTGGCGGCAGCACGGCTACGCCGGGGCGACCTGATTTCGGCGACCTGATTTCATCGCGGCGACCCGCTTCGCCCGGCTGCGCCGCGCTTGCGATCGCCGCGGATTCACCAGCTGTCCCAGTGCGTGACCTGCTCGGCGGGCAGCCGCTTGGCCGGGCGGAAGTCGGTGCCCTTGGTGTAGGCGATCGGGAACAGCCCGCCCTGGCTGTAGCGGTCGTGCGGGATGCCGAGCAGCTCGGCGGCCTGCTTCTCGCCGTCGTTGATCAGGTGCAGCGTGGTCCAGCACGTGCCCAGCCCGCGCGAGCGCAGCGCCAGGCAAAAGCTCCACGCGGCCGGGAACAGTGACGCCCAGAACGACGCGCTCAGCCCCAGCGGCGCGTTCTCCACCCGCCCCTCCAGGCACGGGATCAGCAGCACTGGCGCCTCGTGCATGTGCTCGGCGAGGTAGACCGCCGAGTCCTTGACCTTGGGCATCCGCTCGCCGCGGGTGTCGCCCTCGGGGTACTCGGCGGCGGGCAGGCTCAGGTAGGCGCGGGCGTTGGCCAGGTAGATGTCGGCGATCGCCTTCTTCTTGTCGGCGTCCTCGACGAAAACCCATTGCCAGCCTTGGGCATTGGACCCGGTGGGCGCCTGCAGCGCCAGTTCCAGGCATTCCATCAGGACCTCGCGGGGCACCGGCTTGTCGAAGTCGAGCCGCTTGCGGACCGAGCGGGTGGTGGTCAGGACTTCGTCGACGGACAGGTTCAGGGTCATGCTTGGAGACTACCGTCGGCCGGCGGGTCGGCCCGTCGGTCGGCCCGTCGCCACCGAACGTGCACTCACGGTGACGTTCACGCGAAATTTTCGCCGCCAGTGCACGTTCGGCGGGCCGGTCAGCGGAAGTCGCGGGAGCGCGAGCCGACGGCCAGGGTGATGCGGCCCAACCGTTCGGCGACGACGGTGATGGCGCCGCTGGCGTTTTGCACCTGCCCGCGCACCAGCAACGCCGGCGCGGTGTTGGCCAGCTTGCGATGCCGCGCCCACACCCCCGGGGTGCAGAGCACGTTGACCATCCCGGTCTCGTCCTCGAGGTTGAGGAAGGTCACCCCCTGCGCGGTGCCGGGCCGCTGCCGATGCGTCACCGCGCCCGCGATCAGGACCCGGTCGCCGTCGGGCACCGACCCCAGCCTCGCCGCGGGCACCACCCCCATCGCGTCCAGGTCGTCGCGCAGGAACTGGGTCGGATAGCTGTCCGGGGAGATGCCGGTGGCCCACACGTCGGCGGCGGCCAGCTCCAGCTCGCTCATCCCCGGCAGCGCCGGGATGTGCGAGGACGAACCCACCCCGGGCAGCCGGTCTGGCCGCTGGGTGGCCGCCGCCCCGGCCGCCCACAGCGCCTCGCGCCGCGACATCCCGAAGCAGCCGAACGCCCCGGCGGTGGCCAGCGCCTCGGTCTGCGGCACCGAAAGCTGCAGCCGGGCGGTCAGGTCCAGCAGGGAAGCGAACGGGCCGTTGGCCTTTCGCTCCTGCACCAGCTTTTCGGCCAGGTCGTCGCCGATGTGGCGGACGGCACCCAGGCCGAGGCGCACCTCGGTGCCGGCGTTCTCCAGCGTGGCGTGCGCCAGGCTGGCGTTGACGTCCGGGCCGTGCACCGTCACGCCGTGCCGGCGCGCGTCGGCCACCAGCGACTGCGGCGAGTAGAACCCCATCGGCTGGGCGCGCAGCAGCGCCGCGCAGAACGCCGCGGGGTGGTGCAGCTTGAACCACGACGAGTAGAACACCAGCGACGCGAAGCTCAGCGCATGGCTTTCCGGGAAGCCGAAATTGGCGAACGCCTCCAGCTTTTCGTAGGTCCGGTCGATCACCTCGTCGGGGGCGCCGTGCAGCGCCCGCATGCCGTCGTAGAACCGGCCGCGCAGCCGTCGCATCCGCTCGGTGGAGCGCTTGGACCCCATGGCGCGGCGCAGCTGATCGGCCTCGGCAGCCGAAAAGCCAGCACAGTCCACCGCGAGTTGCATCAGCTGTTCCTGAAACAGCGGCACTCCCAACGTCTTTCGCAGCGCCGGCTCCATGGACGGGTGGTCGTAGAGTACCGGGTCCACCCCATTGCGCCGCCGGATGTAGGGATGCACCGACCCGCCCTGGATGGGCCCGGGACGGATCAGCGCCACCTCCACCACCAGGTCGTAGAACACCCGGGGCTTCAGCCGCGGCAGGGTGGCCATCTGCGCGCGCGACTCCACCTGGAACACGCCGACGGAATCGGCGCGGGCCAGCATCTCGTACACCGCCGGCTCGGACAGGTCGAGCCGCGCCAGGTCCACCTCGATCCCCTTGTGCTCGGCCACCAGGTCGATGGCGTAGTGCAGCGCCGAGAGCATGCCCAGCCCGAGCAGGTCGAACTTCACCAAACCGATTGCCGCGCAGTCGTCTTTGTCCCACTGCAGCACGCTGCGATTCTCCATCCGGGCCCACTCCACCGGGCACACGTCGGCGATCGGGCGGTCGCAGATCACCATGCCGCCCGAATGAATGCCCAGGTGTCGCGGCAGGTTGCGGACCTGGTTGGCCAGATCGATCACCTGCGGCGGGATGCCTTCCACGTCCGGGGAATCCGCCAGCCCGCTCCAGCTGCTGATCTGCTTGCTCCACGCGTCCTGCTGGCCCTGCGAGAAGCCCAGCGCGCGGGCCATGTCGCGCACCGCGATCTTTCCCCGGTAGGTGATGACGTTGGCGACCTGGGCGGCGTAGTCGCGGCCGTAGCGGTCGTAGACGTACTGGATCACCTTTTCGCGCTGGTCGGATTCGATGTCCATGTCGATGTCGGGCGGCCCGTCGCGGGCCGGCGACAGGAAACGCTCGAACAGCAGCTCGTTGGCCACCGGGTCCACCGCGGTGACGCCCAGGGCGTAGCAGACCGCGGAGTTGGCCGCCGATCCCCGGCCCTGGCACAGGATGTTGTTCTCCCGGCAGAACCGGGCGATGTCGTGCACCACCAGGAAATAGCCCGGAAACTGCAGTTGCGCAATGACTTTCAGCTCATGCTCGATCTGGGCGTAGGCCCGCGGCGCGTGCTCGGGTGACCCGTAGCGGTCGCGCGCCCCGGTCATGGTCAACTGCCGCAGCCAGCTGTCCTCGGTGTGCCCGTCGGGCACGTCGAACGGCGGCAGCTGCGGCGCGATCAGCGCCAGCTCGAACGCGCACTGCTCGCCCAGCTCGGCGGCGGCGGTCACCGCCTCGGGGCGCCACGCGAACAGCCGGGCCATCTCCTCGCCGGAGCGCAGGTGCGAACCGCCCAGCGGGGCCAGCCATCCGGCGGCCGAATCCAACGACTCCCGGGCCCGGATGGCGCCCACCGCCATGGCCAGCCGGCGCCGCGACGGCCCGGCGAAATGCGCGGCGGTGGTGGCGACGACGCCGACCCCGAAGCGCGGGGCCAGCGCGGCCAGCGCCGCGTTGCGTTCGTCGTCGAGCGGCTGGCCGTGCCGGGTCAGCTCGATGCTGACCCGCGCCGCGCCGAACCGGTCCACCAGATCGGCCAGCGCCCGCGCCGCCGCGTCCGGCCCGCCCTCGGAAAGCGCTTGGCGCACATGGCCTTTGCGGCAACCGGTCAGGATGTGCCAGTGCCCGCCGGCGGCCTCGGTCAGCGCGTCGAGATCGTAGCGGGGCTTGCCCTTCTCGCCGCCGGCCAGATGCGCCGCGGCCAGCTGCCGCGACAGCCGCCGGTACCCCTCGGGGCCGCGGGCCAGCACCAGCAGGTGCGGGCCGGGCGGGTCGGGCGCCTCGGTGCGCGCACTGGGGCCCAAAGACAGTTCGGCGCCGAACACGGTGCGCACGTCGAGTTCGGCCGCCGCCTCGGCGAACCGCACCGCCCCGTACAACCCGTCGTGGTCGGTGAGCGCCAGGGCGCGCAGGTCCAGCCGGGCGGCCTCCTCGACCATCTCCTCGGGCGTGCTCGCCCCGTCCAGGAAGCTGAACGCGGAATGCGCGTGCAATTCGGCATAGGGAACCGACGAACGGGCCGCCCGGCCCTCGTCCGGCGGCCGGTACGTCGCGCGCCCGCGCGACAGCGGTCCGTCTGGTTCCGGGGCCGGCGACTCGCCGGCGCGGCGCGGCTTGCTGTCGAGCACCCGCTCCATCTCCGCCCAACTCGGCGGCCCGTTGAACCAGCCCACAGACCCGAGTATATCGAACTGATGTTCGATTTAATCGCGGCCCGGTACAACCGTTGTTAAACCGATCTTCAACTCCTAAACAAGGTCTTAACGCTGCGGGGGTTACCGCGGGCGGGGCACTGGACGAATACTGGTACGGGTTCAAAAAAGCGGACACGGGCGGGACCGAGCATGGCGCAGACACTCGATACGGCGTTCCTCAAGGCCCACGATCCGGATCAGCACGCCAGCCTGGCGATCGGGGCGGTCGCCATCGTCGACGGCACCGTGCCCGACCCCGCGCAACTGGAACACCTTGTGGCAGAACGCATCCTGCCGATCGCGCGGTGCACGCAGCTGCTGCGGGCGCACCCGCTGAACCGGGAGTGGGTGGACTGCCCGGACTTCGATCTGGCCCGGCACCTGCGCCGGGTGGCGATCGCGGGCACCGGCGACGAGGCAGAGCTGTCGCGGGTGATCGGCCAGGCGCTGCGCCGGCCGCTGGACCCGGGTCGCCCGCCGTGGGAATGCTGGGTGATCGAGGGCTTGTGCGGCAACCGGTGGGCGATGTTGATGAAGACCCATCACGGCCTGCTGGACGGCAACCCGGCCGCCCGCCTGATCACCCGGCTCTGCGACGACGCCGACGCCGACATGTTCGCCAATAGCGTTGCAACACAACCAGTTTCATCCTCGACCGGCTGGCTCGACGCGCTGAGCCGGGTGTCGTCGCTGACCGGTGGGCTGCTCGGGGCGCTCCGGCTCGCCGGGCGGGCCGAGGCGGTGGCGCCGGTGCGCCGCTACGCCACGGTGCGGGTGCCGATCGCCGACGTCGACCGGGTCTGCCGCAAATTCGGTGTCAGCGCCAACGACGTCGCGCTGGCCGCCGTCACCGAGGGATTCCGCACGGTGCTGCTCGACCGCGGCGAGCAACCGCGGGCCGACTCGCTGCGCACCCTGGTCCCGCTGCCGGTCCGCTCGGCAGTGCTCTCGCACCTGCCCGTCGAACACGACGACCCGGTGCGCCGGCTGCAGACCGTGCACGCCCGGTGCAACCCCGCCGCCGGGACGCAGCCGGCCGGCATCGTCGAATCGGCGCTCGGACTGCTCCCGAACATGGTGCGCGGCAACCTGATCCAGCTGCTGTCCCGGCTGCCGCAGCGTGCCGTCGTCACGCTGGCCACCAACGTGCCCGGGCCGCGCCGACGGCTGCGGGTGATGGGCCAGACGCTGGAGCGGCTGCTGCCGGTCCCCCCGACGGCCACCCAGCTGCACACCGGGGTCGCGGTGCTCAGCTACGGCGACGAACTGGTTTTCGGCATCACCGCCGGGCCGGGCGACGGGTTCGACGTCACGCGGCTGGCCGCCGCCGTCGAGCTGGGCATGGCGCGGCTGGCGGCCCTCGGCGACGATTCCGTGCTGCTGTTCGCCGACCGGCGGCGCCGCCGCGCGGCCCGCCCGCCGCTGGGCCGGGTGCCGCCCGCGCACCCATCGGCGCCCGGACACGCACGTCACTGACCGGCTCGGGGCGCGACCGTGCCGCCGTGAGAAGGTTTTCCTCATGGGCGAATCGGGGCCGGTGGTGATCGACCCGCGCCGCCACGACGCGGTGCTGTTCGGGGTCGGCGACGCGCTGGGCTCGGCACTGACGAGCCAACTGGGACAGATCGGGGTGGGCACCGCGGCGATCGCGGCGGACGAACCGGCGGCGGCGGCCGACCGGCTGCGGGTCCGCCCGGGCCGCTGCGTGGTGGTGGCCGGCGACCCCGCGACCGTCGAGGCGGCCCGCACCGCCGGGTTCGCGTTGGTGATCGGACTGGCGCCCGACGGGCGCGACGGCGACGGGCTGCGCGCGGCCGGGGCCGACGCGGTGATCGCCGAGCTGGAACAGATCACCGTGCGCACCGGCGACCGCCGGATGTCTCAGCTGCCGGATGCCTCCCAGGCCCTGACCGGCGGCGCCGACGGGCTGGCCGGTCGGCACCCGGCGGTGTTCTTCGACTTCGACGGCACGCTGTCGGACATCGTCGACGATCCCGACGCGGCCCGCCCGGTGGCCGGGGCCACCGCGGCGCTGACCCGGCTGGCCGCGCGTTGCCCGGTCGCGGTGCTGTCCGGGCGCGATCTAGCCGACGTGACGAAACGCGTTGGGGTGCCGGGGATCTGGTATGCGGGAAGCCACGGCTTCGAGCTGACCGCACCCGACGGCAGCCACCACCAGAACGACGACGCCGCCGCGGCCATCCCGGTGCTGGCGCAAGCGGCCGGGCGGCTGAGCGACGAACTCGGCACGATCCCGGGTGTTGTGGTGGAGCACAAGCGATTCGGCGTCGCGGTGCACTACCGCAACGCGGCACGCGACCGCGTCGGCGAGGTGGCGGCGGCGGTGCGCGCCGCAGGCCGGCACGACGCGCTGCGGGTGACCACCGGCCGCGAGGTCATCGAGCTGCGCCCGGACCTGGACTGGGACAAGGGCAAGACGCTGCACTGGGTGATCGAGCACCTGCGCCGGTCCGGGTCGGGTGCGCTGACGCCGGTCTACCTCGGCGACGACATCACCGACGAGGACGCGTTCGACGCGGTGCGCGGCGGGCCCGTCCAGGGCGTGCCAATCCTGGTGCGGCACAACGACGACGGCGACCGCGCCACCGCGGCCCTGTTCGCGCTGGACAGTCCCGCGCGGGCCGCCGAGTTCACCGAGCGGCTGGCCGATCAGCTCGAACGCGGCGAGGGTTAGGCGTACTCCACCGCGCCGTCGTCGAGCACCACCCGGGTGTTGGAGCCGTCCGGGTTCGACGCCTCGGTGCGGAACACCGCCTTGCCCGGCTCGGTGCGCCAGATCAGCGTGGTCAGCGTCTCGCCGGGGAACACCGGCGAGGTGAACCGCGACGCGATCGAGGTGATGTTGGCCGCGACGCCGCCGCCGAGCTCGGCCACCAGCGCCCGCCCGGACACCCCGTAGGTGCACAGCCCGTGCAGGATCGGTTTGGGGAAGCCGGCCAGTTCCCGGGCGAACCACGGGTCGCTGTGCAGCGGGTTGCGGTCCCCGGAGAGCCGGTAGATCAGCGCCTGGTCCTCCCGGGTGGGCAGTGCGATCCGCGCGTCGGGCTCGCGGTCGGGGAATTCCGGCGCGATCGGCCGCTGCCCGGGCATCCCGCCGAACCCGCCCTCGCCCCGGATGACCAGGGTGGTCAGCGTCTCGGCGATCAGCTGCCCGGAGTCCGGCTCGGTGCCGCGGCCGCGCAACACCAGGATCGCGTTCTTGCCCTCGCCCTTGTCCTGGATGTCGGCGACCTCCGAGACCACCGAGAGCTTGCCCGCCGGCGGCAGCGGCGCGTGCAGCCGGATGCTCTGCGAGCCGTGTAACAGCATGGCCCAGTTGAACTTTCCGACCAGCCCGGCCGCGCCGAAGGCCGGGCAGCAGATCACCGCGTAGGTGGGCAGCACCTGCTGGTCGATGCCGTGGCTGTTCTCGGTGGTGAAGGCCAGGTCGTCGACCCCGGCGCCGACACCGAGCGCATAAAGCAGGGTGTCCCGGTCGGTCCATTCGAACAGCAGGGGTTCGGTCACCGCGCCGACGGCACTCGGGTCAATCGCCATGGGAGTCTCCTTTTCGCGGATTCGAGAGCTTTTCTCCCGCTAACCATCGCAAACCCTTCCCAGCGGAGCCGTCGGCAGGGCAGGCTATCTCTCATGCCCACGCGCAGCATGATCCGGAAGGTCTCGGTGGCGCTGGCCGCGCTCATCGCGACGGTGACCGTCGCCGCCTGCGGCGGCTCACCGCAGGCCCGGTCCATCACGGTGACCTTCGTCCGGCACGCCCAGTCCGAGGCCAACGCCAGCGGCACCATCGACACCGAGGTGCCCGGGCCGGGTCTGTCCCCGGAGGGCAAGGGGCAGGCCGAACAGGTCGCCCACCAACTCGGCCGCAAGGACTACGACAGCGTCTACGCCTCCACCATGACCCGGGCCCAGCAAACCGCGGCCCCGCTGGCCGCCGAGCTCGGCAAGCAGGTCGAGGTGCTGCCCGGCATCCAGGAGATCAACGCCGGCTGGTACAACGGCAAACCCGAGTCGATGGCGAAGTCGACCTACCTGGTGGCGCCGGCGAACTGGCTCAAGGGCGACGTCTCCGACAGCATCCCCGGCTCGATCAGCGGCAAGGAGTTCAACGACCAGTTCACCGCGGCCGTCAACAAGATCTACAACAGCGGCCACCGCAACCCGGTGGTGTTCTCGCACGCGAACTCGATCATGGTGTGGACGCTGATGAACACCCGCAACGCCAAGGACAGCCTGATGAACACCCATCCGCTGCCCAACACCGGCCGGGTGGTGATCAACGGCAACCCGATCACCGGCTGGACGCTGGTGGATTGGGACGGGATCCGCGACTTCCGCAGCTAGCCCCCGGCCGCCCCGAAGCTCGGCCCCCAAGCTCGCTCCCCAAACTCGGCGGTTGACGTGCGCGGCCGGCACCGCCACGATGTCTTCATGCGGTATGTCGTTACCGGCGGTACCGGGTTTATTGGTCGCCGCGTCGTCACTCGTCTTCTGCAAACCCGGCCCGACGCGCAGGTGTGGGTGCTGGTCCGCCGGCAGTCGCTGGGCCGGTTCGAACGGCTCTCGGCGCGGGGCGACACCCCGTGGGGCGACCGGGTGAAACCGCTGGTCGGAGAGCTGCCGGCGCTGGAGCTCAGCGACGAGACCCTGGCCGAGCTGGGACACGTCGACCACCTGGTGCACTGCGCGGCGATCTACGACATCACCGCCGGGGAGGCCGAGCAGCGGGCCGCCAACGTGGACGGCACCCGCGCCGTGATCGAGCTGGCGCAACGGCTCGGCGCCACCCTGCACCACGTGTCGTCCATCGCGGTGGCCGGTGACTTCCCCGGCGAGTACACCGAGGACGACTTCGACGTGGGCCAGCAACTGCCCACGCCGTATCACCAGACCAAGTTCGAGGCCGAGCTGCTGGTGCGCTCGGCGCCCGGCCTGCGTCATCGCATCTACCGCCCGGCGGTGGTGGTGGGCGACTCGCGCACCGGCGAGATGGACAAGGTGGACGGGCCGTACTACTTCTTCGGCGTACTGGCCAAGCTGGCGGTGCTGCCCAGGTTCACCCCGATGCTGCTCCCCGACACCGGGCGCACCAACATCGTGCCGGTCGACTACGTCGCCGACGCGCTGGTCGCGCTGATGCACGCCGACGGCCTGGACGGGCAGACCTTCCACCTCACCGCCGAGAAGACCATCGGCCTGCGCGGCATCTACCGGGGCGTGGCCAAGGCGGCCGGGCTGCCGCCGCTGCGCGGGTCGCTGCCCGGCGCGGTGGCCGCCCCGGTGCTCAAGGTGCGCGGCCGCGCCCGGGTGGTGCGCGACATGGCGGCCACCCAGCTCGGCATCCCCGCGCAGGTGTTCGACCTGGTCGACCTGGCCCCCACCTTCGTCAGCGAGAAGACGCGAAATGCGTTGGCGGGCACCGGAATCGAAGTTCCCGAGTTCGCCGGCTACGCGCCCAGGCTGTGGCGGTACTGGGCCGAGCACCTCGACCCCGACCGGGCGCGCCGCGACGATCCGCGGGGACCGCTGTACGGCCGGCACGTCATCGTCACCGGCGCCTCCAGCGGCATCGGCCGGGCGTCGGCCATCGCGATCGCGCAGCGGGGCGCCACCGTGTTCGCACTGGCCCGCAACGGCGCCGCACTGGACGCGCTGGTCGACGAGATCCGCGCCAATGGCGGTGCGGCCCATGCCTTTACCTGCGACGTCACCGATTCCGCGTCGGTGGAACACACCGTCAAAGACATCCTGGGCCGGTTCGACCACGTCGACTACCTGGTGAACAACGCCGGCCGGTCGATCCGCCGCTCGGTGGTCAACTCGACCGATCGGCTGCACGACTACGAACGGGTGATGGCCGTCAACTACTTCGGCGCGGTGCGGATGGTGCTGGCGCTGCTGCCGCATTGGCGGGAGCGGCGATTCGGTCACGTCGTCAACGTGTCCAGCGCCGGTGTGCAGGCACGCAACCCCAAGTACAGCTCCTATCTGCCGACCAAGGCGGCCCTGGACGCGTTCGCCGACGTGGTCGGCTCGGAGGTGCTGTCCGACCACATCACCTTCACCAACATCCACATGCCGCTGGTGCGCACCCCGATGATCGTGCCGTCGCACCGGCTCAACCCGGTGCGGGCGATCAGCCCGGAGCGCGCGGCGGCGATGGTGGTGCGCGGGCTGGTGGAAAAGCCGGCCCGCATCGACACCCCGCTGGGCACCCTGGCCGAGGCCGGAAACTACTTCGCGCCCAGGACTTCTCGGCGGGTCCTGCACCAGCTCTACCTCGGCTACCCGGACTCGGCCGCGGCGCGCGGGGTGGCCACCGAACCCCGGCCGGTGGAACACACCGAACGCACTGCACCCCGCAAACCGCGCCGGCCCGTCCGCGCCGTCACGCGCGGCCTGCGCACACCGCGCCCGGTCAGGCGGCTGGTGCGCCTGGTCCCCGGCGTGCACTGGTGATCCGCGCACACGTTTACCCGGGCGCGATCGCGGTACTCCGGCGCGATGGTAGGCAGTGCCGGCCGGACTGACATCGATCCCGTGAGAGCGGCCGCCGAACTGGTGGCCGCGACCGGCGCGGCGGTGCTGCCCGCGCTGAGTGTGACGCGCAGCCTGGGTGTGGGCCGCGAGGAGTGGACGCGGTTCGCCCGGCACTGGGACCGGCTGGCGCCCGACCCGTATGCGGCCGAACTGGGTGTCACCCGGCTGCGCCGGTACGGCCGGTACCTGCTGCGCGACGGCGTGCTGCACCCGATGGCCCACCGGGCCTTCGCGCAGCCCGACGACTCCAATCCGCTCTATGTCGGCCAGGACCGCGACTTCGCGCCGCTGACCGACGAGTTCGCCCGGGACCCATTGCTGCACAAGGTGATACGGCTGCTGTCCCGGATCGCCGCCGCCCTCGACGAGGTCGGCGAGTGGAACGTCCAGGTGCACCCGTTCCGCATCCGGTCGGCGCCGCAGGAGTGCGGCACCGGCGGACAACCGACGCCCGAGGGCCGGCACCGCGACGGTGTCACCCTGGTCAGCTCGCTGTTGGTGGCCCGGCGCAACGCCATCGGCGGCGAGAGCGCGGTGTACGAGGCCGACGGCCGGCGGCTGCTGGCGGCGACGCTGGCCGAGCCGGGCACCCTGCTGGTCAGCGACGACCGCCGCACCCTGCACCAGGTGTCGCCGATCCGACGCCCGAGGGCCGGCGGCCCGGCCCGCCGGGACGTCCTGGTGATCACCTTCGCGTCCGGCCGGCCCTGATCGTCGCGGTATCGTGGCCGCGGTGACTCCAGTTTTCGTCGATGTCGACACCGGCGTGGATGATGCGCTGGCGCTGATGTACCTGTTCGCCAGCCCGGACGCCGACGTGGTCGGCATCGCATCGACCGGCGGAAACGTTGCGGTGGAGCAGGTTTGCGAAAACAACCTGGGCCTGCTGCAGCTGTGCGGGCTGACCGGCATCCCGGTGTCCAAGGGGTCCGGGCAGACCCTGACCGGCCCGATGCGGCTGCCGTCAAAAGTCCACGGCCCCAGGGGATTGGGCTATGCCGAGCTGCCGCCCAGCGACCACCGGGTCACCGACCACGACTCGGCGAGCGCCTGGGTGCGCGCCGCGCACGCCCACCCCGGGGAGCTGATCGGGGTGGCGACCGGGCCGCTGACCAACCTGACGCTGGCGCTGCGGGCCGAGCCCGCGCTGCCGACCCTGCTGCGCCGGCTGGTGATCATGGGCGGCTCCTACGACCATCGGGGCAACACCACCGCGGTGGCGGAATGGAACATCAGCGTGGACCCCGAGGCCGCGGCCGAGGTGCTGGCCGGCTGGGGTGGCGCCGACGTCGTGCGGGAGCGGCTGCCGATCCTGTGCGGGCTGGACCTGACCCGCAAGGTGGCGATGACGCCGGATCACCTGACGCGGCTGGCCACCGCCGCGGACTCCGGCACCCGCCCGCTGAGCGCCGACGACGAACCCGGAACCCGGTCGGCGGCCGCCAACCCGCTGATCCGGGTGATCGAGGACGCGATGCGGTTCTACCTGGAGGCCTATCACGACCTCGGCCACGGCTATCAGGCGCACATGCACGACCCGTTGGCCGCCGCCGTCGCGCTGGACCCCACGCTGGTGGCCACCCGTCCGGCGACGGTGGAGATCGAGCTGACCGGCACCCTGACCCGCGCCATGACGGTCACCGACTGGTCGGGTCGTCGAGGACCCAACGCGCTCATCGGGATTGATGTGGACTCGGCGGCATTCTTCGACCGGTTCATCGAACGGGTGGGGCCGTTCGCCCGCCGGGTGGGCGGCGGCCGGTGACGACGGTATCCGCGAAACGAAGGCGGGCCGTCACACGAAAATCGGCGGTTGCCGGTCACCTGCGCCGGTGACGTCGGCGGATTGTGTTTTCATGAAGATGGACGAGTGGGGGCGCGACGTCACGCGTGGACGGCTCCCGTCAAGTGAAAGGTATCGAGTGTCATGACGGAGCTGGTTACCGGGGAAACGCTGCCGAACGTGGTCGTCACTGGCATCGCCATGACGACCGCGCTGGCAACCGACGCCGATACCACCTGGAAGCTGTTGCTGGACAGTCAAAGTGGTATCCGCAAGCTCGAGGATTCCTTTGTCGAGGAGTTCGACCTGCCGGTGCGCATCGGCGGACATCTGTTGGAGGATTTCGACGACGGGCTGACCCGGGCCGAGCGGCACCGGATGGGCTACCTGCAGATGATGTCGACGGTGCTGGGCCGGCGGGTCTGGGAGAACGCCGGCTCGCCCGAAGTTGACAGTAACCGGCTCATGGTGTCCATCGGCACCGGCTTGGGCTCGGCGGAGCAGATCGTGTTCAGCTACGACGACCTGCGTGCGCGGGGCATGAAGGGGGTCTCGCCGCTGGCGGTGTCGAAGTACATGCCCGACGGCGCGGCCGTCGCGGTGGGCCTGGAACGGCACGCCAAGGCCGGCGTCATCACGCCGGTGTCGGCGTGCGCGTCGGGCTCCGAGGGCATCGCCCAGGCGTGGCGCAACATCGTCTTCGGCGAGGCCGACATCGCGATCTGCGGCGGCGTGGAGGTCCGCATCGAGGCGGTGGCGATCGCGGCGTTCGCCCAGATGCGCATCGTGATGTCGACCAAGAACGACGACCCCGTCGGCGCCTGTCGCCCGTTCGACCGGGACCGCACCGGCTTCGTGTTCGGCGAGGCCGGCGCGCTGATGGTGATCGAAACCGAGGAACACGCCAAGGCCCGCGGGGCCAACATCCTGGCCCGCATCATGGGGGCCAGCATCACCTCCGACGGCTACCACATGGTCGCCCCGGACCCCAACGGCGAACGCGCCGGACACGCCATGAGCCGCGCTATCCAGCTGGCCGGGCTGACCCCGAAAGACATCACCCACGTCAATGCGCACGCCACCGGCACCTCGGTGGGCGACGTGGCCGAGGGCAAGGCCATCAACAACGCGCTGGGCCCGCACGGCGGCAACGCCGCCGTCTACGCCCCCAAGGCCGCGCTCGGCCACTCGGTCGGCGCGGTCGGCGCGGTGGAGTCCATCCTGACCGTGCTGGCCCTGCGCGACCAGGTCGTCCCGCCCACCCTGAACCTGGAAAACCTCGACCCCGAAATCGATTTGGACGTGGTGGCGGGCAAACCGCGACCGGGCAACTACCAGTACGCGATCAACAACTCGTTCGGCTTCGGCGGCCACAACGTCGCCATCGCCTTCGGACGGTACTGACCCCGCCGTCGCGCCGGCCCTCGTTTGGTGATCCGAGCAGAGGGTAAAGCAGCGACTATGGCCTTCGCCGAGTATCAGAACGAGCTCTACGACCAGTCGTTGCACGGCAACCAGCCGCAGTATCCGATCAGATTCGAGGAGCTGGAGGCCAAGGCGTCGGCGGCGATGACCCCGAAGGTGCTGGGGTATGTCGCCGGCGGCGCCGGCGACGAGCACACCCAGCGGGCCAACTGCGAGGCGTTCAAGCGGTGGGGCTTGTACCCGCGGATGGGGATCGCCCCCGAACAGCGCGACATGTCCGTCGAGCTGTTCGGCACCCGGTTCCCGTCGCCGATATTCATGGCGCCCATCGGCGTGATCGGGGTGTGCGACCCCGACGGCCACGGCGACCTGGCCTGCGCCCGGGCCTCGATCCGCACCGGCGTCCCGTTCTTCGTGGGCACGCTGTCGGCCGATCCGATGGAGGACCTGGCCGACGAATTGGGCGACACCCCAGCGTTTTTCCAGCTCTACACCCCGCCGGACCGCAAGATGGCCGCCAGCCTGGTGCACCGGGCCGAGGCGGCCGGCTTCAAGGGCATCGCCGTCACCCTGGACACCTGGGTGACCGGCTGGCGGCCCCGCGACCTGAGCGGCGGGAACTACCCCCAGGTGCCCAGCGGGTGCCTGGCCAACTACACCAGCGATCCGGTTTTTCGCGCCGGCTTGAGCCGCGGCGAAGACCCCACCGAGGCGGCGGTGCGCAAGCTGCCGATCTTCGGCGGGCCGTTCCGGTGGGAGGACCTGGAATGGCTGCGGTCGCGGACCAGCCTGCCGCTGATGGCCAAGGGCATCTGCCACCCCGACGACGTGCGCCGCGCCAAAGACATTGGGGTGGATGCCATTTACTGCTCCAACCACGGCGGCCGGCAAGCCAACGGCGGGTTGCCCTGCCTGGACTGCCTGCCCGGGGTGGTCGAGGCGGCTGACGGGTTGCCGGTGCTGTTCGACTCGGGTGTGCGCAGCGGGGCCGACATCGTCAAGGCGCTGGCGCTGGGGGCGACCGCGGTCGGCATCGGCCGCCCCTACGCCTACGGGCTGGCGCTCGGGGGCGTCGACGGCATCGTGCACGTGCTGCGCTCGCTGCTGGCCGAGGCCGACCTGATCATGGCCGTCGACGGCTACCCCTCGCTGAAGGACCTGACGCCGGACGCGCTTCGCCGCGTCGAACATGTTGCACCACAACGTTATTCGTAGCTTCCCTCCAAATACCACCTCCTTTGCCGGTAGCACAGCAGCAGCGCGCGTTCGCTTTCCAGCAGAACCTGCGCGCGGGCGGTACGGCCCCCACCCTGACCCCGGTCGTCCCACCACCGCTCGTCGACCGGCCAGGGCCCGCCCCACCAGCACAGCCGCTCGCCCCGGCCGTGGACGACCAGGCGCGCAGGGTCGGCGGAGAACAGCCCCCGACTGCTGACACGTATCGGATTGTTTTGGGCGTCAAGCAATTCCACCGGATCGTCGAGCAACACCGCCGGTGACGGCTCGGGCAGCCGGCCGGGCCACGGCAGGTCGGGATCGGCCTGCGGCACCGGCTCGTCGCCGAGCGGGATCAAGGTGATGCGCCCGGCTGGGCCGCGGCCACCGGACAGCACCGGCACCTGCACCGCCTCCGGGCCGAGCAAGCCCTGCACCCGCACCAGCGCCCGGCGGGCCCGCAGCCGGTCCTCCTCCCCCAGGCCGCCCCAGAGCGGCAACTGCAGCGCCTCGGCGGAGACCACCTCCACCGCCCGCAGCCGCAACAGCGTCACCGGGGCGGTGGGACGATCGCGCGCGGTGCGGTTGCTCAACCAGCCGTCCAGTTGCCAGCGCACCCGGTCGGCGGTGGCGTCCTCGGTCAACGGCTCGGCGCACCGCCACACCCGGTGGCGTTCTTCGCCGCTCCCGGTGACGGCGTGAATGGCCAGCCGGGTGCAGCCCACACCGGCGGCCATCAGCGCCTGATGCAGCGTGCCGGCCAGCGAGCGCCCGGCGAACGCCGCGGCGTCCACCCGGTCGATCGGCGGGTCGCAGTCCAGCACGGCCTCGAGCTCGGCCGGGGGTTCCCGCCCGGAGGGCGGCCGTTCGGGTTCGCCGCGGGCCAGCCGGTGCGCGGCCACCCCGTCGGCGCCGAACCGGGACGCCACGTCGCCGCGGGCCAGCGCGGCGAACTGTCCGATGGTGCGAATTCCCATCCGCCACAACAGGTCCGTCAGCTCTTCGCGGCCGGGGCCGGACAGGCTCGGCTCGGTGGCGAGTTGGCGGACGGACAGCACCGACAGGAACTTCGCGTCGCCTCCCGGCTCCACGATCCGGCCCGCCCGCGCCGCCAGGACCGCGGTAGACAACCGGTCGGCGATCCCGACCTGGCACTCGGCGCCGGCCACCGAGCTCACGGCCACCGCGTCGACCAGCCGCTCGGCCGCGGCCTCCTCGGACCCGAAGTAGCGGGCCGCCCCGCGCACCGGCAGCACCAGCAGCCCGGGCCGCAGCACCTCGGCGCGGGGCACCAGGTCGTCCACCGCCGCGATCACCGCTTCGAAGAAGCGGGCGTCGCGGTCCGCGTCGGCGGTGCTGACATGCAGTTGCGGGCACCGGGCCGCCGCCTCCCGGCGGCGCAGGCCTCGCCGCACCCCGGCCGCGCGGGCGGCCGACGAGCAGGCGATCACCCGGTTGGCCAACGTGACCGCGACCGGGGCGGTGGCTGGCAGCTCCGCGGCGGCCGCCGCCGCCACCGCGGGCCAGTCCATGCACCAGATCGCCAAAACCCTTGAACCAGAAGGGGTTACCACCGGAATTCACCCCGCCCGCGCCTGGGCCGCCACCCGCCGTCCCGCGCACATCCCGCTGACCTGCAGCCGCACCCCGCTGATGCGCCCGAACCCCGGGGCGGGTTTTCCCCACTGGGCCGGTGTGACCTCATAGCCACAGACCCGGGCCGCGAGCCGCGTCGGCGCGCCCTGCCAATCGCCGCCGGTGACCAGCAGGGTGCAGCCCTTGCTGCGGGCCCGCGCCACCACCGCCCGGGCCCGGGTCGGCGGCACCCGGCGCCCGCCCAGCCCGAGAACCACCAGGTCCATGCCGTCGACCAGCACCGCGGCCACCTCCACCGGATCGGTCCCGGGGTCCGGGATCACCGCGAGCCGGCTCAGGTCCGCCCCCATCTCGGCGGCGGCCAGCAGCCCGATGTCCGGCTGGCCGACGATCGCGGCGTTGCCCCCGGCCGCCGTCACCGCGGCCACCATGCTCAACAGCAGCGACCGGGCGCCCGAGAGCACCGCCACCGACCCCCGGGGCACCCGCACCGATTCGGCCAGCCACCGCGGCAGGGCCAGCAAAGATTCCGCGCCCAGCAGGTCGGCGGGGGCGGCGGCGCCGGATGCCGCCCCGGACATCCTCCCGGACATCTCCGCCATCCGCCGGCGCAGCGATTCCAGCCGCTCGGCGCGGGTTTCTTCGTGGCGACTGGAGGCGAAAGCCGCGGTCATGACCAGCCTCCTGTCGCCACTCGTCGCCCGAATATTTCGAACGCATGTTCGATTCACTGGGGAGTAAACACCCACCCTCCGACAACCGTCAAGAAACGTAAGGGGCAGCCTTATGCGCTCGGTGCCGGTGGGACGGATGGTGCTTTTTTGCCCCGAGTGGCAATGCCGGGCCGGGCCGGTAGAAAGCCGGTGGAAGCCGCACCGTCGTGCACGGCGACGAGCACGTCATCAAATTCACCGAGGCCTGCTACCGGGAAAACGCCCTCCAGCCCGACCCGCGGTTCGCCGCGGCCGTGCAGACCGCACAGCGCCGGATCGCGCCGCGCGCCCTCGGCGGCGGCGCGGCGACCATCCCGTCCGGCTGACGGCAGCCCGAGCCCATTTCCGGCGGGGCGGCTACTCCCACTCGATGGTGCCGGGCGGCTTGCTGGTGATGTCCAGCACCACGCGGTTGACCTCGGGGACCTCGTTGGTGATGCGGGTCGAGATCCGCTCCAGCACCTCGTAGGGGACCCGGGTCCAGTCCGCGGTCATGGCGTCCTCACTGGTCACCGGCCGCAGCACGATCGGATGTCCGTAGGTGCGGTTGTCGCCCTGCACCCCCACCGAGCGGACCTCACCGAGCAGCACCACCGGGCACTGCCAGATCAGCGAGTCCAAGCCGGCGGCGGTGAGTTCCTCGCGCGCGATCGAGTCCGCCCGCCGCAGCGTGTCCAGCCGCGTCGCGGTGACCTCCCCGACGATCCGGATGCCCAGGCCGGGACCCGGAAAGGGTTGGCGCGCAACGATTTCCTCCGGCAGCCCCAGTTCCCGGCCGACCGCGCGCACCTCGTCCTTGAACAGCAGCCGCAGCGGCTCGACGAGGGTGAACTTCAGGTCGCCGGGCAGCCCCCCGACGTTGTGGTGGCTCTTGATGTTCGCGGTGCCGCTGCCCCCGCCGGACTCCACCACGTCGGGATACAGCGTGCCCTGCACCAGGAACTCGACCGGCTTGTCCCCCAACACATCTCGCACCGCGCCCTCGAACGCCCGGATGAACTGCCGGCCGATGATCTTGCGCTTGCCCTCCGGGTTGGTCACCCCGGCCAGCGCCTGCAGGAAGGTGTCCGCCGCGTCGACGGTGACCAGGTTGGCGCCGGTGGCGGCCACGAAATCGCGCTGCACCTGCGCGCGTTCGCCGGCACGCAACAACCCGTGGTCGACGAACACACACGTCAAGCGATCGCCGATGGCGCGCTGCACCAGGGCGGCGGCCACCGCGGAATCCACCCCGCCGGACAATCCGCAGATCGCGTGGCCGTCGCCGATCTGCGCGCGGACCTGCTCCACCAGCACACCGGCGATGTTGGCGGCCGTCCAGTCCGCGCCCAGCCCGGCGAAGTCGTGCAGGAACCGGCTCAGCACCTGCTGGCCGTGCGGGGTGTGCATCACCTCCGGGTGGTACTGCACCCCGGCCAGGCGGCGGGCCCGGTTCTCGAACGCGGCCACCACGGCGCCGGGGCTGCTGGCCACCACCTCGAAACCGTCCGGCGCGGCGGTGACCGCATCACCGTGGCTCATCCAGACCGGCTGCACGCCCGGTAGCCCCGAATGCAGTTCGCCGCCAAGCACTTTCAGCTCGGTGCGACCGTATTCGCTGGTGCCGGTGTGCGCGACGGTGCCGCCCAAAGCCTGCGCCATGGCCTGAAATCCGTAGCAGATGCCGAACACCGGCACCCCCAGGTCGAACACCGCCGGATCCAGTTGCGGGGCGCCCGGCTCGTAGACGCTGGACGGGCCGCCGGAGAGCACCAGCGCCCGCGGCTGGCGGGCCTTGATCTCCTCGATCGTCGCGGTGTGTGGAATGACCTCGGAGAAGACCCGCGCCTCACGCACCCGCCGGGCGATCAGCTGCGCGTACTGGGCACCGAAGTCGACCACCAACACGGGTCGAGCGGGCGGTTCGGGCACCTCGGTGGGGGGGGATTCGGCCACGCCAGAAGTCTAGTGGCCGCCTCCGCCGGCCCCGGCCCCCGAGGCCCGCAGCGAAAGCGCGGCACCGAGCGAATTCTATGCCTTCGATATGAGCCTCCCGGCCGCTGCTGATAACGATAATCATTTTCACTTATCTTTTCGGTGATTCCGCAAGCCCAACCAGCCCAGGAGTTGCCGTGACGACAGTGCCCGCGATGACCGCACCGATCTGGATGGCGTCCCCGCCGGAGGTGCACTCGGCGTTGTTGAGCAGCGGCCCCGGGCCGGCGTCGGTGTTCGCCGCCGCGGCGGCGTGGAGCGCGTTGGGCGCCGAATACGCCTCGGCGGCAGAGGAACTCAGTGGGTTACTGGCATCGGCGCAGGCCGGCGCGTGGCAGGGGCCGAGCGCCGAATCCTATGTCGCCGCGCACGGCCCGTATCTGGCATGGTTGACGCGGGCCAGCGCGCACAGCGCGGCGGCGGCCGCCCAGCACGAGACCGCGGGCACCGCCTATACCGCCGCGTTGGCGGCGATGCCGACGCTGCCGGAGCTGGCCGCCAACCACGCCGTCCACGGCGCGCTGGTGGCGACGAATTTCTTTGGGATCAACACCATTCCGATCGCCGTCAACGAGGCCGACTATGCGCGGATGTGGGTCCAGGCCGCCGGCACCATGGCGACGTATCAAGCGGTCTCCACCGCGGCGGTGGCAGCCGTCCCGCAGCCGGACCCGGCGCCGTCCATCCTGAAATCCACCGCGGCGCACGACCACGACGACCACGAGCACGGGGATGACCACGATCACGACCACGGGTTCGACAGCCCGCTCAACCAGTTCGTCGCCCAGATCCTGCGGCTGTTCGGCATCGACTGGGACCCGGTCGAGGGCACCCTCAACGGGTTGCCGTACGAGGCCTACACCAGCCCCGCCGACCCGCTGTGGTGGGTGGTGCGGGCCCTGGAGCTGTTTTCCGATTTCCAACAGTTCGGGGCCCTGCTGCAGGAAAACCCCGCGGCGGCTTTCCAATTCATCACCGAACTGGTGCTGCTCGACTGGCCGACCCACCTGGCCCAGCTCGCCAGTTGGCTTCCGACGCAACCCCAGCTGCTGTTGGTGCCCGCGCTCGTCGCCGCGGCGCCGTTCGGGGCGCTGGCCGGCTTCGCGGGCGTGGCCGGGCAGCCGCCCCTCCCCGCGCCGGTCGCGGAGCCGGCGACCCCATCCGCCGCGGCGCCGACCGGCCTGCCGGCGACGGCCGGCGCGACCCCGATCGCCGCTTCGGCCGCGGCTTCGGTGCCGGCGCCCGCGCCCACGCCTGCTCCTACGGCGGCCACCGTGTCCAGCCCGGCACCGCCGGCGCCACCGGCCCCGGGCGCGGCCCCGTTTGCGCCTCCCTACGCCGTCGCACCGCCCGGTGTTGGGTTCGGCTCGAAAGCGAGAGCGAGCGTCGACGCCCGCGCGAAAAGCAAGTCACCCCAACCGGATTCGAATGCGGTCGGCGCCGGGGCGGCCGTCCGGGAGGCGGCACATGCCCGGCGCCGCCAGCGGTCGCGGCGCCGCGGCGACGAATTCATGGACATGAATGTCGGCGTCGATCCGGACTGGGACGAGCCGGCGACGACGGCGTCCCCGCGCGGTGCCGGAAACCTGGGCTTCGCCGGCACGGCGCCCCGGGAAACCGTTGCGGCCGCGGGCCTGACCCAGCTGGCCGGGGATGAGTTCGGCGGCGGGGCCGGCATGCCCCTGCTCCCGGGCAGCTGGGCCCCGCCGGACCCGCGCGACAGCGGGGTCTGACGTCCGGCGCGCCGGCGATCGGTGGCGACATGTCCCTTCCGCATGGTGGAGTGGATACCGCCCGACCCCAACCACCGGAAGCGAGTGCCCGTGCTGGGTCTGCCCGAGAAAGTGCACGCCTGCCTGTTCGACCTCGACGGCGTGCTCACCGACACCGCCAGCGTGCACACCAAGGCCTGGAAGGCGATGTTCGACGCCTACCTGGCCGACCGGGCCAAGCGCACCGGCGAGACGTTCGTCCCGTTCGACCCGGCCGCCGACTACCGCAAATACGTCGACGGCAAGAAGCGCGAGGACGGGGTGCGGTCGTTCCTGCAGAGCCGCGGCATTCACCTGCCCGACGGCAGCCCGGACGACGCGGGAGACGCGGAGACGATCTACGGCCTGGGCAACCGCAAGAACGACATGTTCCAGAAGGTCCTCAAACAGGACGGCGTCAAGGTGTTCGACGGGTCGCGGCGCTACCTCGAGGCGGCCTCGGCCGCCGGCCTGGGCATCGCGGTGGTGTCGTCCAGCGCCAACACCCGCGACGTGCTCGAGGTCACCGGCCTGGACCGGTACGTGCAGCAGCGGGTGGACGGCATCACGCTGCGCGAGGAACACCTAGCCGGCAAGCCGGCGCCGGACTCCTTCCTGCGCGGGGCGCAGCTGCTCGACGTCCCCGCCGGCGCGGCGGCGGTGTTCGAGGACGCCTTGTCCGGGGTGGCGGCGGGGCGGGCCGGTAATTTCGGTTTCGTGGTAGGTGTCGACCGGGTGGGCCAGGCCGAGGATTTGCGCCGCAACGGCGCCGACGTGGTGGTCAGCGATCTCGCCGAGCTGCTGGCGTCATGATCGCCGACGAATCGTTTCCCGTCGACCCCTGGCACGTGCGCGAGACCCAGCTCAACCTCAACCTGCTGGCCCAGTCGGAATCCCTGTTCACCCTGTCCAACGGGCACATCGGGCTGCGCGGCAATCTGGACGAGGGCGAGCCCTACGGGCTGCCGGGCACCTACCTGAACTCCTTCTACGAGATCCGGCCGCTGCCCTACGCCGAGGCCGGCTACGGCTACCCGGAGGCCGGCCAGACGCTGGTCGACGTCACCAACGGCAAGATCATCCGGCTCCTGGTCGAGGACGAGCCCTTCGACGTCCGCTACGGCGAATTGCTTTCCCACGAGCGCACTCTCGACCTGCGCGGCGGAACGCTGACGCGAAGCGCGTACTGGCGCTCGCCCGCGGGCAAAGAGGTCAAGGTGGTCTCCACCCGGCTGGTGTCGCTGGCCCAACGCGGCGTCGCCGCCATCGAGTACGTCGTGCAAGCCGTCGGCGACTTCGTCCGGGTGACGGTGCAATCCGAATTGGTCACCAACGAGGACCAGCCGCAGACCTCGGGCGACCCGCGGGTGTCGGCCATCCTGGAGAACCCGCTCGAAGAGGTCGACCACGAAAACACCGACACCGGTGCGCTTCTCATGCACCGCACCCGCAGCAGCGCGCTGATGATGGCCGCCGGCATGGACCACGAGGTCGAGGTTCCCGGACGCGTGGAGGTCAGCACGGATTCGCGGGCCGACCTGGCGCGGACCACGGTGATCTGCGGGCTGCGCGCGGGACAGAAACTGCGCATCGTCAAATACCTCGCCTACGGGTGGTCGAGCATGCGCTCGCGGCCGGCGCTGCGCGACCAGGTGGCCGCCGCGCTGCACAGCGCCCGCTACACCGGATGGCCGGGGCTGCTGGAATCGCAACGCAAGTACCTGGACAACTTCTGGGACTGCGCCGATGTCGAGGTGGAGGGCGACCCCGAATCCCAGCAGGCCGTCCGCTTCGGGCTGTTCCACCTGTTGCAGGCCAGCGCCCGCGCCGAACGCCGCGCGATCGCCGCCAAAGGGCTCACCGGAACCGGGTATGACGGCCACGCCTTCTGGGACACCGAGGGATACGTGCTGCCGGTGCTGACCTACACCGCGCCGCACACCGTCGCCGACGCGCTGCGGTGGCGCGCCTCCACCCTGGACCTGGCCAAGGAGCGCGCGGCCGAGCTGGGCCTGGAGGGCGCCGCGTTTCCGTGGCGCACCATCCGCGGACAGGAATGCTCGGCCTACTGGCCGGCCGGCACGGCGGCCTGGCACATCAACGCCGACATCGCGATGGCCTTCGAGCGCTACCGCATCGTCACCGGCGACGACGACCTGGAGGCCGAGTGCGGGCTGCCGGTGCTGGTCGAAACCGCCCGGCTGTGGCTCTCGCTGGGCCACCACGACCGGCACGGCGTCTGGCACCTCGACGGCGTCACCGGCCCCGACGAGTACACCGCGGTGGTCCGCGACAACGTCTTCACCAACCTGATGGCCGCGCACAACCTGCGCGTCGCGGCCGAGGCCTGCAACCGCCACCCCGACGGGGCCAAGGCGCTGGGCGTCACCACTGAGGAGACCGCGGCGTGGCGCGACGCCGCCGACGCCGTCAAGATCCCCTACGACTCCGGCCTGGGCGTGCACCAGCAGTGCGAGGGCTTCACCACCTTCGCGGAATGGGACTTCGAGCACAACACCACCTACCCGCTGCTGCTGCACGAGGCCTACGTGCGCCTCTACCCGGCGCAGGTGATCAAGCAGGCCGACCTGGTGCTGGCGATGCACTGGCAGAGCCACGCGTTCACGCCCGAGCAGAAGGCCCGCAACGTCGACTACTACGAGCCGCGGATGGTGCGCGACTCGTCGCTGTCGGCGTGCACGCAAGCGGTGATGTGCGCCGAGGTCGGGCATCTGGAACTGGCCCACGACTACGCCTACGAGGCCGCCCTGATCGACCTGCGCGACCTGCACCACAACACCCGCGACGGCCTGCACATGGCCTCGCTGGCCGGCGCGTGGACGGCGCTGGTGTCCGGGTTCGGCGGGCTGCGCGACGACGAGGGCGTTCTGTCGCTGGATCCCCAACTGCCCGACGGGATTTCGCGGTTGCGGTTCCGGCTGCGGTGGCGCGATTTCCGGGTCACCGTGGACGTCAACCACGCCGATGTCACCTACACGCTGCGCGACGGGCCCGGCGGCGAGCTGACCATCCAGCACGCCGGCGCCGAGCTGGAGCTCAGCACCCAGTCCCCGACCACCGTCGCGGTGCGTCCCCGCAAGCCGCTGCTGCCGCCGCCGCAGCAACCGCCGGGCCGCGAGCCCACCCACCGGCGGGCGGTGTCGCGGTCGTCGCCGGGTCAGTGAGGGTCGGGGGACCTCAGGATCCGCTCCACCTCGGCGCCGGCCGCCCGGCGTAGCTCGGCGTCGGTCAGCTCCTCGATCCCCGTCGCCGCCCGCAGGATGGGCGCGAACAGCCGCCAACCGAACTGCAGCGCAAGGGCATTGGCGACGGCCAGGCGCGCGTGCAGCTCGTCGTCATGCAGCGGCCGCACCCCGTCGAGCAGGGTGGCGATGTTGGGAAAGCGCTTCTGCAGCTGTCCGGCCGGATACCCGTCGAGCACGGTGCGGGCCATCACCCGCATCTGCCGGTCCAGTGACTGCTCCACCACCTCCGCGGGCGTGTCGGTCGCCAGCAGGGCGCTCAGGTTGGCGCCCAGATGGTCGAGCACCGCGCCGACCAGTTGCTCCTTGGTGCCGAAGTGGCGGAACACCAGCCCGTGATTGACCCCGCAGCGCGCGGCGATGTCGCGGATCGACGTCGCGGCTGGTCCCCGTTCGGCGAACAGATCGGTGGCGGCCTCGAGGATCGCCGCGGCCACTTCCGCCCGGCCGGTGGGCGGTTTCCGGGGACGGGTTGCGGAAGTTGTAGTCATCTGACTACAGTAGCATTTGTAGTCAGTTGACTACACCCGTTTTGGGTCCCCTCTTCGAGCCAAGGACGACGACAATGACAGGTCAGATAACCGTCACCAAGCTGGGCAGCCGGATCGGCGCCCGGGTGGACGGGGTGCGCCTCGGCGGCGACCTCGACGACGCCACGGTCGAGCAGATCCGCCGCGCGCTGTTGACCCACAAGGTGATCTTCTTCCGTCACCAGCACCACCTCGACGACTCCCGGCAGCTCGAGTTCGCCAGGCTGCTGGGCACCCCCATCGGGCACCCGGCCGCCTCGGCGCTGGCCGCCAAGCACCTTCCGGTGATCACGCCCATCGACTCCGAGTATGGCAAGGCCACCCGCTGGCATACCGACGTGACGTTCGCCGCCAACTATCCGGCGGCCTCGATCCTGCGGGCGGTCACCCTGCCCAGCTACGGCGGCTCGACGCTGTGGGCCTCCACGGTCGCGGCCTACCAGCAGCTGCCCGAGCCGCTGCGGCACCTGACCGAAAACCTGTGGGCGCTGCACACCAACCGCTATGACTACGTGCGCACCGACCCCATGAACGACACCCAGCGGGCGTTTCGCCAGGCGTTCGAGAAGCCGGACTTTCGCACCGAGCACCCCGTGGTGCGGGTGCACCCGGAGACCGGGGAGCGCGCCCTGCTGGCCGGGGATTTCGTGCGCGGTTTCGTCGGCCTGGACGGCCACGAGTCCAGCGTGCTGCTGGAGCTACTGCAGCGGCGAATCACCATGCCGGAGAACACCGTTCGCTGGAGTTGGGCGCCGGGGGACGTCGCCATGTGGGACAACCGCGCCACCCAGCACCGGGCGATCGACGACTACGACGACCAGCCCCGGCTGATGCACCGCATCACATTGATGGGCGACGTGCCGGTCAACGTGCACGGCGAGCGCAGCCGGGTGATCAGCGGCGCCCCGCTCGAGGTGCTGGCCAGCTAGCGCTAGCTGGCCGAGCTGACCGGCTTGGTCGGTGTCCAGCGCAGCGCGCCCGGCGCCTCGGCCGGGACCACCGGCGCCTTGGGCGCGATCGGATCCATCCGCCGATACGGCTCGCCCTGCGCGGGGCGCTGGTCGTTCTCGCCGTTGTTGGGCCACAACGCCGCCGCCCGCTCGGCTTGGGCGGTGATGGACAGCGAGGGGTTGACGCCCAGGTTGGCCGAGATGGCGGCGCCGTCCACCACATACAGCGTCGGATAGCCGTAGACCCGGTGGTAGGGGTCGATGACGCCGTGCTCGGCGTCCTGGCCGATCACCGCGCCACCCAGGAAGTGCGCGGTCAGCGGGATGTTGAACAGCTCCCCCCAGGTGCCACCGGCCACGCCGTCGATCTTGGCGGCGATGCGCCGCGTGACCTCGTTGCCGACCGGGATCCAGGTGGGGTTCGGCTCGCCGTGGCCCTGTTTGCTGGTGTACCAACGGATTCCGAGCCTGCCGCGCTTGGTGAAGGTGGTGATCGAGTTGTCCAGGTGTTGCATCACCAGCGCGATCAGGGTGCGCTCGCTCCACTGATGGACATTGAGCAACCGCATCAACCGGCGCGGATCCTCGCGGGCCTGGTCCAGCAACTGCTTCCAGCGCGGCACGTCGGTGCCCTGCGGGCCGGCGCCGTCGGTCATCAGCGTCTGCAGCAGACCCATCGCGTTGGAGCCCTTGCCGTAGCGGACCGGCTCGATGTGGGTGTCCGGCGTCGGATGGATCGACGACGTGATGGCCACCCCGTGTGTCAGGTCCAGGTTGGGGTCGACCTCGAGCTTTCCGGCGCCGACGATGGACTCGGAGTTGGTGCGGGTCAGCACGCCCAGCCGGTTGGACAGCCGGGGCAGCCGGCCCTCGTCGCGCATCTTGAACAGCAGATGCTGGGTGCCCCAGGTGCCGGCGGCCAGGATCAGGTGCTTGGCGGTGTAGGTGCGCCTGTCGCGGCGCACCCAACTGCCGGTGCGCACCGTGCGGACCTGCCACAGCCCGTCCGGGCGTTGCTCGAACGCCTTCACCGTCGTCATCGGAAGCACTTGCGCCCCAGCCGATTCCGCGAGACCCAGGTAGTTCTTCAGCAGGGTGTTCTTGGCGCCGTAGCGGCAGCCGGTCATGCAGCAGCCGCACTCCAGGCAGCCGGTGCGTTCCGGCCCGGCGCCGCCGAAGTACGGGTCCGGCACGGTCTTGCCGGGGGCCTTGGTGCCGTCGGGGCCGAAGAACACTCCGACCGGGGTGGGCACGAACGTGTCGCCGCAGCCCATCTCGTCGGCGACCTCTTTGACGATCCGGTCGGCGTCGGTGAAGGTCGGGTTGGTCACCACGCCCAGCATCCGCTGGGCCTGGTCGTAGTGCGGCATCAGCTCGTCGCGCCAGTCGGTGATGTGCGCCCACTGCTGGTCTTTGAAGAACGGCTCCGGCGGCACGTAGAGGGTGTTGGCGTAGTTCAGCGAGCCGCCGCCCACCCCCGCGCCGGCCAGGATCAGCACGTTCTTGAGCGGGTGGATGCGCTGGATGCCGTAGCAGCCCAGCTTCGGCGCCCACAGGAACTTGCGCAGGTCCCAGGATGTCTCGGCGAAATCCTCGTCGGCGAACCGGCGGCCGGCCTCCAGCACGCCCACCCGGTAGCCCTTCTCGGTCAGCCGCAACGCGCTGACGCTGCCCCCGAAACCCGAACCGATGATCAGGACGTCGTAATCCGGCTTCATCGCACCAGTATGGCCTTACCCGCCGGTAACAAGCCAGGGGCCTCCGGCCGCCGCGCCCGAGCGTCACGCTGGCGTGACGCTCGGCGCCGGCCGTCACGCCAGCGTGACGGCCGGCCGGTGGCCCAAGGCGCAAGGGCGGCCCAAGGCGGAAGGGCGCCTCAAGGCGCGACTAGCTGCCGACCGTCAGGCCCACCTTCTGGAATTCCTTGAGATCGCAGTAACCGGCCTTCGCCATCGACCGGCGCAGCCCGCCGACCAGGTTCAGCGAGCCGAACGGGTCGTCGGACGGCCCGTTGAGCACCTGGCGCAGCGGCGGGCGCTCCCCGATCGCGACCTGCAGCAGCGCGCCGCGCGGCAGCGACGGGTGCGCGGCGGCGGCCGGCCAGAACCAGCCCTCGCCGAGCGCCTCGGCGGCCTCGGCGAGCGGGGTGCCCAGCACCACCGCGTCGGCGCCGCAGGCGATCGCCTTGGCCAGCTCGCCGGAGGTGTGGATGTCGCCGTCGGCCAGCACGTGCACGTAGCGGCCGCCGGTCTCGTCGAGGTACTCCCGGCGCGCGGCGGCGGCGTCGGCGATCGCGGTGGCCATTGGCACGCTGATGCCCAGCACCTCGTCGCTGGTGGTCACGCCGCGGGTGGCGCCGTAGCCGACGATGACGCCGGCGGCGCCGGTGCGCATCAGGTGCAGCGCGGTGCGGTGGTCCTGCACGCCGCCGGCGACCACCGGCACGTCGAGCTCGGAGATGAAGGTCTTGAGGTTCAGCGGCTCGCCGTCGCTAGCCACTCTTTCGGCGGAGACGATGGTGCCCTGGATGACCAGCAGGTCGATGCCGGCCTGCAGCAGGACCGGGGTGAGTGCCTGGGCGTTTTGCGGGCTGACCCGCACCGCGGTGGTCACCCCGGCCTCCCGGATGCGGGCGACGGCCGAGCCCAGCAGGTCGGGGTTGAGCGGCGCGGCGTGCAGCTCCTGCAGCAGCCGGATCGCCGCGGAGGGTTCGGGTTCCTTGCTGGCGGCCTCGACCAGCTGAGCGATCTTGGCCTCGACGTCGGCGTGCCGGCCGATGAGGCCCTCGCCGTTGAGCACGCCCAGGCCGCCGAGTCGGCCCAGCTCGATGGCGAACTCCGGTGACACCAGCGCGTCGGTCGGGTGCGCCAGCACCGGGATCTCGAACCGGTAGGCGTCCAGCTGCCAGGCCGTCGACACGTCCTGCGAGGAGCGGGTGCGCCGGGAGGCCACGATGCTGACTTCGCTCAGTTCATAGCTGCGACGGGCGGTGCGGCCCATCCCGATCTCGACCATGTGGGCCTCAGCGCGCGTAGTAGTTGGGGGCTTCGACGGTCATGGCGACGTCGTGCGGGTGGCTTTCCCGCAGGCCCGCCGCCGTGATCCGGACGAACTGCGCCTGTTGCAGCGCCTCGATGGTCGGTGAGCCCGTGTAACCCATCGCCGCCCGCAGGCCGCCGGTGAGTTGGTGGATCACCGAGGACAGCGGGCCGCGGAACGGCACCCGGCCCTCGATGCCCTCGGGCACCAGCTTGTCCTCGGAGAGGGCGTCGTCGGCGAAGTAGCGGTCCTTGGAGTAGGACTTGCCGGCGCCAGAACCGCGGCCGGCCATCGCGCCCAGCGACCCCATGCCGCGGTAGCTCTTGAACTGCTTGCCGTTGACGAAGATCAGCTCGCCGGGCGCTTCGGCGGTGCCGGCCAGCAGCGAGCCCAGCATGGCCGTCGACGCGCCGGCGGCCAGCGCCTTGGCGATGTCGCCGGAGTACTGCAGCCCGCCGTCGGCGATCACCGGCACGCCCGCCGGCCCGCAGGCAGCCACGGCTTCCAGGATCGCGGTGATCTGTGGCGCGCCGACGCCGGCCACCACCCGGGTGGTGCAGATCGAGCCGGGCCCCACCCCCACCTTCACCGCGTCGGCGCCGGCGGCCACCAGGGCGGCGGCCGCGGCCCGGGTGGCGACGTTGCCGCCGATCACCTCGACGCGCTCGCCCACCTCGGCCTTGAGTTTGCCGACCATGTCGAGCACCAGCCGGTTGTGCGCATGCGCGGTGTCCACGACCAGCACGTCCACCCCGGCGTCGACCAGCATCATGGCCCGCACCCAGGCGTCGCCGCCGACCCCGACGGCCGCGCCGACCAGCAGCCGGCCGTCGCTGTCCTTGGTGGCCAGCGGGTGCTGTTCGGTCTTGACGAAGTCCTTGACGGTGATCAGCCCGGTGAGCCGGCCGTGCCCGTCGACGATGGGCAGCTTCTCGATCTTGTTGCGCCGCAACAGCCCCAGCGCCGCGTCGGCGGACACGCCCTCCTGGGCGGTGATCAGCGGGGCCTTGGTCATCACCTCGGCGACCTTCTTGGTCTGGTCGACCTCGAACCGCATGTCGCGGTTGGTGATGATGCCGACCAGCGCGCCGGAGTCGTCCACCACCGGCAGCCCGGAGATGCGGAACCGCGCGCACAGCGCGTCGACCTGGGCCAGCGTGTTGTCGGGGCGGCAGGTGACCGGGTCGGTGACCATGCCGGCCTCGGAGCGCTTGACCATCTCGACCTGGCCGGCCTGTTCGGCCACCGGCAGGTTGCGGTGCAGCACGCCCATGCCGCCCGCCCGGGCCATCGCGATGGCCATCCGCGACTCGGTGACGGTGTCCATCGCCGAGCTGACCAGCGGCACCTTGAGCCTGATCTTCTTGGTGAGCTGGCTGGAGGTGTCGGCGGTGGCGGGCACCACGTCGGAGGCCGCGGGCAGCAGCAGCACGTCGTCGAACGTCAGGCCGAGCATGGCGATCTTGTGCGGGTTGTCGCCCCCGGTGGGCACCGGATCGTCGACGAGGCCACCCACCCGCACGTAGGCACTGCCAACCAGGTCAGAGCTGTCTTCCAGGTGGGACGTGCCACGGGTCATCAGTGGGGTCCTCCATACGATGCGGGGTGAGAGACCCATCCTATCGGCTCGGCCGCCCCGGCAGTCCGCTTGCTCGGGCGCGCCGCGCGGGCCAAACGGAACCCGAACGGCGGGTTGCTCCCTGCTGGCGTTATCCCGGCCGGGCTGCGTAGGCTAGAGGCGTGCGCGACCACCTCCCACCGGGTTTGCCGCCCGATCCTTTCGCCGACGACCCCTGTGATCCGTCGGCGGCGCTGGATGCCGTCGAGCCGGGACAGCCGCTGGATCAGCAGGAGCGGATGGCCGTCGAGGCCGACCTCGCCGATCTGGCCGTGTACGAGGCGCTGCTGGCGCACAAGGGTATTCGCGGACTCGTGGTGTGCTGCGACGAGTGCCAGCAGGATCACTACCACGACTGGGACATGCTGCGGGCCAACCTGCTGCAGCTGTTGATCGACGGCACCGTGCGCCCGCACGAGCCCGCCTACGACCCCGAGCCGGACGCCTACGTGACGTGGGATTACTGCCGGGGCTACGCCGACGCCTCACTCAACGAGGCGACGTCGGACGCCGACGGCTTCCACCGCCGGCACTGATTCACTGATTCGGATTCACCGGCGCCACCGCGGGTGGCTGGCCGTGGTGGTGATGCTTGCCCACTGACGGGCTCGGCGACGGGGTCGACACGGGCGCCGGACTGAGCGGGGCGGGCGGTGCCGCCGGGGTCGGCGCGATCGACGCGGCCGGCGGCGGCGCGGCCGGCACGGCGACCGACGGGGCCATCGAGGGGGCCGCCGCGGGCAGCGTGGCATTGGGGTTGCGCGTGTCGACCTTGGCGTTGAGCAGGTTCAGCTGCGTCATCAGGTCCTGTTTGGTGGCCGGGTCGTCGATCGAGGCGACCAGGCTGCTCACCTCGGTCAGCTGCGTGCGGGCCTGATCCCACTGCCCCTTGTCGATCGATTCGGCCACCTTGGCGAGGTCGGCCTTGGCCGCCAGCATGACCTGGTCCTTTTCGTTGACCCGCGGCTGGTCGAAGAACATCGCGTGCAGCCCGTACAGGGTGCTGCCGGGGCGGGCCTCGACCACCATCGCGCCGAAGCCGCTGAGCAGCATCAGCGTGGCCGCGACGGACCCCACCACGGCCAGGCCGCGGTGGCCGCGGCGGCGTTCGGCCAGGCCGGCGCGCAGCGCGTTGACCGCCTCCTCGGGCGTCACCAACGCGCTGGCCGGCGGCCACCGCAGGTTGTCGCGCCAGTCCTCCAGCAGGGTGGTCAACATCTGGAAGTCGGGGTCGTCGGGGTCCTCGACCTGTCCCCGGGGAACCGGCCGGCGCTGGGCGAGCGCATCGAGGAGCAGGTCGGTGCGGGCGAATTCATCCAGGGATTCAGGCACAGTCACCTGCCGCGATCATCTCGGACTTCAACCGCGACAGTGCGCGGTGCTGGGCGACGCGGACCGCGCCGGTGGTGCTGCCGACGGCGGCCGCGGTCTCCTCGGCGGACAGGCCGACCACGACGCGCAGGATCAGGATCTCGCGCTGCTTGGCCGGCAGGATTTCCAACAGTTCACTCATCCGGCTCACCGAATCCGCTTCGATGGCAAGCTGTTCGGGCCCCGCATCGTTGGACCAGCGATCGGGGATGGACTCGGTCGGGTAGGCGAGGTCGCGGCCGGCGGCCCGGTGCGCATCGGCCACCTTGTGGGCCGCGATGCCGTACAGGAAAGCCAGGAAGGGGCGCCCGCGGTCGCGATACCGCGGCAGCGCCGTGATGGTCGCCAAGCACACCTCCTGTGCCACGTCGTCGGCTGACAGGCCACCCCGCTCGACCGTGCCGACGCGTGCCCGGCAATATCGCACGACGATCGGGCGGATGGTCTCCAGCACCTCCCGGAGTGCGTTGTGGTCTCCCGTCACGGCCTTGGCGACCACAGCATCGAGACGTTCCCCTGCTGGAATTGTCATCGACGGTGATATCTCCAACGTTACGAAGCGGACACATCGCGGGCCAACCGGGCTAACTAACGAAATGACAATAACGGGCCGACGGCCGTTTCAAGCGGAACGCCACGTTCCACCGGCGCGCCGCACCTGGCCTGCGCAGACTTCCCGGATTTCGTGCAGTTGCCGTGACGAAAACTCCACACTTCCGATATCGATCAGCAAGCACGCCAGCGCCCAGCGCAGCGGCACCAGCCGCAGCCGGGCGGTGGTGTGCAGCGCGGTGTCGGCGACCGCGCGGGCCCGCTCGATATCCCCGGCGCTGCACAGCGCGGCGGCCAGCACCACCTCGCTTTTGACCTGGTGGCGCGCCGCCGCCCCGGCCGCACCCAAGGCCGTGGCCGCCGCCGCCTCGACCGCCTCCCCGGCGCGCCGGACGGCGAGTTCGCCGTCGCCGCGGGCCATCGCGAGTTCGGCGGCCACCCAACCGCGGCGCACCGAAATACGCTGGGGCACAATGTTTTCCGAGTCCAGCAGCGGCTCGACGCGGGCCAGCAGCGCCGCCGCGGCCGCGAAGCGGCCGACGCCCAGCGCATCGGCGGCCAGCCCGATCAGCGCGTCGGCGCCCGCCTCGGGGTCGTCGCCGGCCAGCGCCAGGGCGCGTCCGTCCCAGCCCCGCGCCAGCGCGTGCCACCCGAGTTGGCGCAGGAACGACCCCTGGGTGCTGTGCGCCAGCGAGGCGAGCCGCCCAGCGGTCGCGGTGCGGCGCAGCCGGGCCAGATCGTGCAGCGCGGCGCCGTAACGTCCCTGTCCCCCGGCGGCGACGGCGCGCAACCACAGCTGCGCGGGCGTGCCCGCCGCGGGCAGGGGCCAGCGGTCGGGCCGGTCGCCGAATGCGGCCTCGGCCAACAACCGGTCGACGGAGCCGTCAACGTTGGCCTGCACCGCGCCCCCGACCGCCGAAGTGTGACGAGTTTCAATCACAATGATGTAGTAAACAGTTTGTGGTCTTCTTGTTACCGATCCGTTAATGACTATAGCCCATGGATAAATTCCACCGGACCGTCGCCCGCGCGCTGAGCTGGGAAATCACGTTTCGATCAAGTGCCTGGTAGCACGGTATTGCTTTGGCAATTTCAGCGGACATGAACGCAACGTTAATTTTGCGCGGACGGACACATACTTTGCCGGGCTAAGTGGCTATTGACGGAAATTCGCCGTCCCCCCTACCGTCTAGGCGAGACGGGTAGTCATCGGGGACTCCGCTCCACTTAATTTAAGTTGCACACCATCGCTTTCACGACCTGACCTCGAGTGGGCGGTGCAGAGAGGGAACGAACCAATGCCACAGCCGGAGCAGCTACCTGGGCCCAACGCCGACATCTGGAATTGGCAATTGCACGGCTTGTGCCGCGGTGTCGACTCGTCGATGTTCTTCCATCCCGACGGCGAACGCGGCCGCGCCCGCATGCAGCGCGAGCAGCGGGCCAAGGAAATGTGCCGGCAGTGCCCGGTCATCCAGGAGTGCCGCTCGCACGCGCTGGAAGTCGGCGAGCCGTACGGGGTTTGGGGCGGCCTGTCGGAATCCGAGCGTGACCTGTTGCTCAAGGGCGAGATCGGCCGCGGGCGCGGTATCCGCCGCTCGGCCTGAGACCGCCGTTTCGGCCTGCGCCGATCCGGGTAGGCAGCGCCCATGCACAAGGGCGCAACCTTCGCGGTGGTGGCGGTCACCGCGGCCATCGCACCGCTGGCCGCCTGCGCGAACCAGCAGAGCAGCCAACCCAACACCGCACCGCTGACCAGCTCGGTGCCCGGATCGGAGCGGTTGACCACCCAGCTCAAGACCGCCGAGGGGATCCCGGTCGCCAACGCCAGCTTCGAATTCGCGAACGGCTATGCGACGGTGACCGTGGAAGCCGGCCCGAACCAGGTGCTGAGCCCCGGGTTCCACGGCCTGCAGATCCACGCGGTGGGCAAGTGCGAGGCGAATTCGACTGCGCCGACGGGCGGTTCGACCGGTGACTTCGAATCCGCCGGCGCCGTCTATCAGGCGCCGGACCACACCGGCTATCCCGCCAGCGGCGATCTGACCGCGCTGCAGGTGCGCTCCGACGGCTCGGCGAAACTGGTCACCACCAGCAACGCGTTCACCGCCGCGGACCTGAGGACCAGCTCGGGCAGCGCGCTGATCCTGCACCAGAACGCGAACAACCTGGCCAACACGCCCGCCGCCGATTCCGGTAAACGGCTGGCCTGCGGGGTAATCGCGGCGTCGTCGGCCACCTCCACCACGACCACGCCGACGACCAGCGTCACCACGAGCACCACCACCGTCGCGGTGCCGCCGCCGTCGACGAGCACGAGCACCAGCACGGTCACGGTCACCGGCACCCCGACCGCGACGTCCACCCCGACCACCACCGTGACCACGCCGCCCAGCCTGCCGCCCGGGCGGTGACGCTCAAGCCCACGGGCTGCTCACCGGG
This sequence comes from Mycobacterium timonense, assembly GCF_025821985.1. Classification (NCBI taxonomy): domain Bacteria; kingdom Bacillati; phylum Actinomycetota; class Actinomycetes; order Mycobacteriales; family Mycobacteriaceae; genus Mycobacterium; species Mycobacterium timonense. Next base: position 41,497 of record NZ_JACKSY010000115.1, read on the forward strand.
TGCTGCTCGGCCTGCTGTGGCCGCACCTCCACTTGCCGGCGCCTGGGGCGTCACGGCGGTGGCCCTTGTCCCTCTCGGTGTGCATCGTGGTGGGCATCGTCATCAGCATCATTGGGCTCTGACGGCGCTACCGCGCGTGCACGTCCGGCGTGCGGACATGCTCGGGACGGAAACCGCGGCCGACCACAAGTGGCGGAATGGCTTGCAGCGGACCAAAACCCACGATCTTCGGGACGTGGATCGGGGATAGGTCACCGTTCAGGTTCGGCGCGATCGCGTTGTCCTGCATCAGGACCTGGACGGCCTGCACGATGCGGGTGGGCAGTTCGCGTCGCCGCTGCACCTTCGCCAGATCGCGATCGGTCACCCGGCCCTGTTGCAGCGGCGCGCACAGGATGTTGGCGGCGGCCACCGCGTCGGCGACGGCGAGGTTGATCCCGACGCCGCCGGCCGGCGACATGGCGTGCGCGGCGTCGCCGATGCACAAAAGGCCGGTGCGCCACCATGTTTCGAGCCTGTCCACCCGGACGTCGAGCTCGCTGGTGTCGTCCCACGAGGTCAGGTCGTTCACGTGTTCGCGCAACCGCGGCTGCGCGGTGACGATCCGTTCCTTGAACTCCTCCAACGATCCGCCCTTGGGGCTGGCGCCCTTCGGCATCAGATAGGCGACTTGCCAGTAGTCGCCGCGGTAGATCATGGCCATCATCAGGCCCTTACGGAACACGCCGAACAGCTCCCGGGGGTCGCCCGGACGCCATTTCAGCCGAAACCACAGCACGTCCATCGGCGAGTGCGCCTGGGCCGTCCGCAGCCCCGCGGCGGCGCGCACCGCGGATTTGCGTCCGTCCGCGGCGATCACCAGATCCGCTCGCACCTCGTCGTGGGGGGTGCGCACGCCGGCCACTCGATCGTCCTCGAGGATCAGGTCGGTCACTTCGGCGTTGCGGATAAGCGTGAATTCCGGGTAGGCAGAAGCCTTTTCGGCGATGAAGTCGAGAAAGTCCCACTGCGGCATCATGGCGATATAGGGCTGGTTGAAACCGAGCCGCTTGAGCACTTTGAAGTTGCCGAAGGTGCGAATCGAGCCGTCGGTGTCGAAGGCGACGGTGTCGATCTTGGTGTGCGGCAGGCGCAGGAACTCGTCGATGAGGCCCAGCTCGTCCATGATCCGCAGCGTGGTCGGATGCACGGTGTCGCCGCGGAAGTCGCGCAGGAAGTCGTTGTGCTTTTCCAAGACGACGACCGGGATTCCGGCCCGGGCGAGCAGCAGCGCGTGCACCATCCCGGCGGGACCGCCCCCGGCAACGCACACTTGAGTCCGGATCACTTGCGCAGGCTACCTCAGGCCGCGATCCGGTCCGGGCTCATCCGGCACGACCCGCCGCCCGAAACGAAACACCCCCGATCCCGAACGGACCGGGGGTGTTTCGCACCGCCTACTCAGTGATGGTGATGACCGTGGCCGTGGTCGTCGGCCTCCTCGGCCGGCTTGTCGACAACCGCCGTCTCGGTGGTGAGCACCATCCGCGCCACCGAGGCCGAGTTGAGCACCGCCGAGCGGGTCACCTTGACCGGGTCGATGACGCCGTCGGCGATCAGGTCGCCGTAGCTGAGCTTCTCGGCGTTGAGCCCATGACCGGCGGGCAGCTCGGCGACCTTGTGCACGGCCACCGCGCCGTCCAGCCCGGCGTTGCTGGCGATCCAGTACAGCGGCGCCCCCAGCGCCTCGGCGAAGACGTCGACGCCCAGGGCCTGATCGCCGCTCAGCGATCCGCGCAGCTCGTCGAGGGCCTTACGGGCCTGCAGCAGCGCCGACCCGCCACCGGCGACGATGCCCTCCTCGACGGCGGCCTTGGCGGCCGCCACCGCGTCCTCGACGCTCTCCTTGCGTTCCTTGAGCGCGGTCTCGGTGGCCGCACCGACCTTGATCACCGCCACGCCGCCGGCCAGCTTGGCCAGCCGCTCCTGCAGCTTCTCGCGGTCCCAGTCGGAGTCGGTCTTCTCGATCTCGGCGCGCAGCTGCTTGATCCGATTGGCCACGGCGTCTTTGGCGCCGCCGCCGTCGACGATGATGGTGTCGTCCTTGCTGACCACCACCCGCCGGGCCGAGCCGAGCACCTCGGTGCCGACCTCGCGCAGCAGCAGGCCGGTGTCGGGGTTGATCACCTGGCCGCCGGTCACGATGGCCAGGTCCTCCAGGAACGCCTTGCGCCGGTCGCCGAAGAACGGCGCCTTGACCGCAACGGCTTTCAGCGTCTTGCGAATGGAGTTGACGACGAGGGTGGCCAGCGCCTCGCCCTCGATGTCCTCGGCGATGATCAGCAGCGGTTTGCCCGACTCGGCGACCTTCTCCAGCATCGGCAGCAGGTCGGGCAGCGAGCTGATCTTCTCCTGGTGCAACAGGATCACCGGGTCATCCAGCACGGCCTGCTGGGCGTCGAAGTCGGTGACGAAGTAGGCCGACAGGAAGCCCTTGTCGAAGCCGACGCCCTCGGTGAACTCCAGCTCGGTGTTCAGCGTCGAGGACTCTTCGACGCTGACCACGCCGTCGACCCCGACCTTGGTCATCGCCTCGCCGACCAGCTCGCCGAGCACCTGGTCGCGCGACGACACGGTCGCCACCTGGGCGATCGCGTCCTTGCCGGACACCGTGGTGGCCGAGGCCAGCAGCGCCTCGGACACCGCGTCGGCGGCCTTGGAGATTCCGGCACCGAGCTCGATGGGGTTGGCGCCCGCCGCCACCAGCCGCAGGCCGCCCTTCACCAGCGCCTGCGCCAGCACGGTCGCGGTGGTGGTGCCGTCGCCGGCGACGTCGTTGGTCTTGGTCGCCACCGACTTCACCAGCTGGGCGCCCAGGTTCTCGAACGGGTCCTCCAGGTCGATTTCCCGCGCGACGGTGACGCCGTCGTTGGTGACGGCCGGGCCGCCGAATGCCTTGGCCAGCACCACATGCCGGCCCCGCGGACCCAGCGTCACCCGGACCGCGTCGGCAAGCGTGTTGACGCCGGCCTCGATGGCGCGGCGCGCGGTCTCGTCGTACTCAATGATCTTGCTCATCAGGCTCCTTCAAACCGGGCTGTAACGCATGCCGCCCCGGAAATCACCCGCGTGGGGGCGCGGGGATCGCCGGGGCGGGACACGGTTGTTACTTGGAGACGACAGCCAGCACGTCGCGCGCCGACAGGATCAGGTACTCCTCGCCGTTGTACTTGATCTCGGTGCCGCCGTACTTGCTGTAGATGACGGTGTCGCCTTCCGAGACGTCCAGCGGAATGCGCTTCGCGCCGTCGTCGTCCCACCGGCCGGGACCGACGGCGACGACGGTGCCTTCCTGCGGCTTCTCCTTGGCGGTGTCGGGAATGACCAGACCGGATGCGGTCGTGGTCTCGGCCTCGTTGGCCTGCACGAGAATCTTGTCCTCGAGTGGCTTGATGTTCACCTTCGCCACGATTGGAGCCCTCCAGTGTTTGGGTCGGGTCCGGGGCGCGCCCCGAACATGCCGAATAATCAGGTGTTCGGCATTCGTCCATGCCCGAGCGCCGTCGTCGCGGGTGCCGACACCGGGCTTGGTCGATTGCCACCTAGCACTCTATACATGCGAGTGCTAGCACTCAAGGGCACTCCGCTGCTTCTCGTGTGTTCGCCGTCGGCGATCAGCTGACCTGCGCTTTCACCACCGGCAAGCCCGGATCGGTGGGCACGTCCAACGGCGACGGCGGCGCCCCGGCGGCCACCAGATGCGCGGCGAACGACGCGATCATCGCCCCGTTGTCGGTGCACAGCCCCGGCCGGGGTATGCGCAGCGTCAGCCCGGCCGCCGCGCAGCGCTGCTCGGCCAGCTCGCGCAGCCGCGAGTTGGCGGCCACTCCTCCGGCGATCAGCAGGGTGGTGACGCCGAGGTCGGTGGCCGCGCGCACCGCCTTGCGGGTCAGCACGTCGGCCACGGCCTCCTGGAAGCCGGCCGCGACGTCGGCGTTCACCGCGTCCGGGTGGCTTTCCAGGTACCGCGCCACGGCCGTCTTGAGCCCGGAGAAACTGAACGCGTACGGGGCGTCACGCGGGCCGGTCATGCCGCGCGGGAACACGATCGCCTCCCGGTCGCCGGTGCGGGCCAGCTCGTCGAGCACCCGGCCGCCCGGGTAGCCCAGCCCCAGCAGCCGCGCCACCTTGTCGTAGGCCTCGCCCGCGGCGTCGTCGACGGTGCTGCCCAGCTCGACGATCGGGTCGCCGAGCGAGCGCACCTGCAGCAGGTGGGTATGGCCGCCGGAGACCAGCAGCGCGACGCACTCGGGCAGCGGCCCGTGCTGGTAGACGTCGGCGGCCAGGTGCCCGCCCAGGTGGTTGACGGCGTAGAACGGCACCCCCCAGGCCGCCGAATACGCTTTGGCCGCAGCGACTCCCACCAGCAGGGCACCGGCCAGCCCGGGCCCGATGGTGGCCGCGACGACGTCGGGTTTGGTCACGCCGGCGGCGGACAGGGCGCGGCGCATGGTGGGCCCCAGGGCCTCCAGGTGTGCGCGCGACGCGATCTCGGGCACCACGCCGCCGAACCGCACGTGCTCGTCGACGCTGGAGGCGACCTCGTCGGCCAGCAGGGTCACCGCACCGTCGGCGTCCAGCCGCGCGATGCCGACTCCCGTTTCGTCGCAAGAGGTTTCGATCGCCAGGATGGTCGTCATTGCCGGGCCTTTCTGCGCATGGTGTAGGCGTCGGCGCCGCTGATGCGGTAATAGCGCCGGCGCAGGCCGATCTGCTCGAACCCGACGCTGCGATACAACCCGATGGCCGGCTCATTGTCGGTGCGCACCTCCAGATACACCACACCGCCGTCGGCGAACTCGAGCAGCCGGTCGAGCATCAGGCGGCCGATGCCCCGGCCCTGATATGCCGGGTCCACGCCGATGGTGTGGATCTCGTACTCGTACGGCGGAACCCGGCCCAGCCGGGAGATGCCGGCGTAGCCGACCAGTGTGTCGCCGACCCGCGCGCCGACGTAATGGTTGTGCGCACTGGCCAATTCGCGGTGGAACGCCGCGGCCGGCCACGGGTCGTCGCCGTCGAAGAGCTGCGCCTCCAGTTCGGCGCAGCGCCGTGCGTCGGCCCGCGTCAAGGCGCCGACGGTGACCGGTTCGCCGCCCGCGGTCATGGCCGGGCCGCCCGCGGTGTGGCGTCCGGGCGGCGCAGATACAGCGGCACCAGCGGCTGCGGCCGGACCGACCAATCGCCGACTGCCGCAACCAGTCCGGCCGGCGTCGGGTGCGCGGGTCCGGTGACCGGCAGGCCGAACAGGCGCGCGTGCTCCGGGGAGCCGGCCACCGCCTCGGCCCCACCCGGGTCGACGTCGGCGGGGGCGGCGACGGCCGGACCATCGGTGCGCACCCCGTCGCGGTAGCGGGCCCAGTACACCTCGCGGCGCCGCGCGCCGGTGACCACCAGCGTGTCGCCGGTGGTCTGCCCGCCGATGGCGTCCAGGCTGCACACGCCATGCACCGGGATGCCCAGCGCGTGGCCGTAGGCGGCGGCGGTGGCCATCCCGGCCCTCAGGCCGGTGAACGGGCCCGGGCCGCAGCCCACCACGACGGCCGCCAGATCCGTCATATTCAGCCCCGAATCGTGCAGGGCAGCAAGCACATTCGGGGTGAGCCGTTCGGCGTGCGCCCGGGCGTCCACGGTGATCCGCTGGGCCAGCACGGACAGATCGTCGCGGCGCACGATGCCGGCGGTCACCGCCGGCGTGGAGGTGTCCAGGGCCAGCACCAGCGGGCTCATGACGGCTCCCCGCCGGCCCAGCGCCAGGTCGCGATCCGCACGTCGGATCCGCTGACCCGCTCCAGCCGGATGTCCAGGTGCCGCGGCGCGAGGCGCTCGACCAGGCCCTCACCCCACTCCGCCACCACGACGGCGTCGTCCAGATCGCTGTCCAGGTCCAGCGAGTCGAGCTCACCGAGCAGGTCGGCACCCTGATTGCCGGTGTGGTCGAGCAACCGGTACAGGTCGACGTGGATCATCGTCGGCGCGCCGGGCCGCCGCGGCGGGTGCACCCGGGCCAGCACATAGGACGGCGAGGTGACCGGGCCGTCGACATCCATAGCCGCGGCAATTCCCTTGGCCAGCACCGTCTTTCCAGCACCGAGGGGGCCGGAGAGCACCACCACGTCGCCGGCGCGCAGCTGCTCGGCCAGCCGCGCGCCGAGCGCGGCGGTGTCCTGCGCGGTGGGCAGCGTCGCGGTGCCGGATTCAGCCACGGCGCCACAACCTTTCCCCGATTCGCCGCAGCGCCAGTGCGGCCCGGCTCGGGGTGGCGCGGCGGACCAGCCGCACCAGCCCGCCGTTGATGGCCTCCGGCTTGTCCAGCAGCGCCAGGTGACTGGCCCCGGCGACGATGACGAGCTCGGACTGCGGCAGGCTGGCAGCCATCTTGCGGGAATACTCGTCCGGGGTGAGCAGGTCGTGGTCGCCGCAGGCGATCAGGGTGGGGACCCGCAGCAACGTCCACAGCCCGGCGGTCTCGTCGTGGTGTTCCAATGCGTCCAAAAAACCCACCATGGTCGGGATGGGGGTGCTGTTCATCATCCGCTGGGAGAACGCGTCCAGGCTCCGGCTGACCTGCAGGTCGCTGAAGGAGGCGGCCCGCAACACCGGGCCGATCAGCGAGCGGGACACGTTGCGGCCCCGGTGCATCAGCTTGGGCGCCGACCGGGCCGCAACCCGAACCGCCTCCAGCGCAGGGTTTTTCAGGATCTCACCCAGCGGCGACCGCGAAACCCCTTCGGCCGCAGAGGAAATCAGCGCGGCACCGACGATCCGGCGGCCGTACTGCTCGGGGAACTGGCGGGCGTGCGAGAGCACGGTCATGCCGCCCATCGAGTGGCCCACCAGCACCACCAGTCCGCGCGGCGCCACCACCTGCAGCACGGTTTGCAGGTCCCGGCCGAGCTGGGTCAGCGTGTAGCTCTCGGGTGCGGCCTCCCCGGATCTGCCGTGCCCGCGCTGGTCGTAGAAGACCATCCGCACGTCGGGTCCCAGCTGTTCGGGCAGCCGGGTCCGCTGAAAATGGAAGGCGCCCATCTGCAGACAGAACCCGTGGACGAACACCATGGTCAGCGGCGCGTCGGGCGGGCCGGCTTCGCGGACCGCCAGCGGCACCCCGTCGGGCGTGGTTACCACCAGGGCGCGGTCGCCATCGAAGGTGTTGAAATCCTCGTCGGCGTAAGGGTCTTCGATGGTGGCCCGCTGGGTCATGGACCGGCGGGCCGAGGCCCCGACGATGGTGGCGACCGCGGTCACCCCCGCGCCCCCCGCAAGCCAGGTCCTGCCCTTGTGGCGCTTGCGGGTTCGGTCAGGACTCAACGGTGTGCGCCTCGCGGTAGGTCCTGGTGATCCGCCCGCGGGGGCTGGTCACCACTTCGTAGTGGATGGTGCCGAGCAGATCGGCCCAATCCTGGGCGGTGGGTTCACCGTTGCTGCCCGGCCCGAACAGGATCGCCTCGTCGCCCTCGGCCACGTCGGGGCGGCCCGGGCCCAGGTCGACGACGAACTGGTCCATGCAGATCCGGCCGACGCCCGGCCGCCGCCGGCCGTTGATCGACACCTGCAGCCGCCCGCCCAGCGACCGGAAGATGCCGTCGGCGTAGCCCACCGGCAGCAGCGCCAGGTTGGTGTCGCGCTGCGCCGTCCAGGTGTGTCCGTATGACACGCTTTCCCCCGCACGTATCGACTTCACCAGTGCCACAGTACATTTCACCGTCATCGCGGGCACCAGGCCCATGTCGCCCAGCTCGGGGACAGGGCTGAGGCCGTACACCGCGATACCCGGGCGCACCATGTCGAAGGCCAGGTCGGGACGCGACATGGTGGCCGACGAATTCGACAGGTGGGCCACCTCGAAGCGCACCCCCTGCTCGCGCGCCTGGGCCAGCATGTCGGTGAACCGTTGCGCCTGAACGTCATTCACCGGGTTGGCGGGTTGGTCGGCGTACACCATGTGAGACATCAGGCCGCGCGGCACGATGGCCTCCTCGGCGACGGCGCGGCGCAGCGCGGTCAGCATCGACGGGTACTGCGCCGGCGGCACGCCGTTGCGGTTCAGCCCGGTGTCGACCTTGACGGTGACCGTGGCGGTCCGGCCGGTGTCGCGCACCGCGGCCAGCAGCTCGTCGAGCTGGCGCTGCGAGGACAGGCCGATCTGCACGCCGGCCAGCAGCGCGGGCCGGAAGTCGATGCCGGGCGGATGCAGCCAGGCCAGCACCGGTGCGCTGATCCCCGCGGCGCGCAGCGCCAGCGCCTCGTCGACGGTGGCCACGCCCAGCTCGGCGGCCCCGGCGGCCAGCGCGGCACGCGCCGTCTGCACGGCCCCGTGGCCGTAGCCGTCGGCCTTGACCACGGCCATCACCTGCGCGCCGCGGGCCTGCTCGCACAGCAGCCGCACGTTGTGCTCGATGGCGCCCAGGTCGACCAGCGCCTCGGCGAGGACGCCCCGGGTCAGGGATATCGGCGTAACGGCCACGGCGGCCATTGTCCCAGAAACGCGCGCGTGCTCTCTCCCAGTGCCCAACGTGCGCTCATGGCGAAAAAATCGCGGAAAACTCGCCGTGGCTGCACGCTCGGCGCAAAGTCTCAGTGCGCGAAGTGCTGGGCGTCGTAGTGGCCGCCCGGCTTGACCTTGTCCAGCGAGGTCAGCGCCGAGACGGCGTCGTCGTGCAGCGCCCGGGCCAGGTCGGCCGACAGCCCCTCACGCACCACGATGCGCAGCACCGAGACGTCGGTGGCGTTGTCGGGCATGGTGTAGGCGGGCACCTGCCAGCCGTAGGTGCGCAGCTCGTGGGAGACGTCGAACTCGGTGTAGCCGCGGTCCTTGGCCAGCCGGAAGGCGACCACCGGGATCGCCGACCCGTCCGAGATCAGCTCGCAGTGCTCGCTGACCCGCAGCTGCTCGCCCAGCCAGCGCGCCGTGCCGGACAGCGTCTGCATCACCTTGGTATAGCCCTCGCGGCCCAGCCGCAGGAAGTTGTAGTACTGGCCGACCACCTGGTTGCCGGGGCGCGAGAAGTTCAGCGTGAAGGTCGGCATGTCGCCGCCCAGGTAGTTGACTCGGAACACCAGCTCGTCGGGCAGGTATTCCTTGCTGCGCCACACCACGAAGCCGACGCCGGGATAGGTCAGCCCGTACTTGTGCCCGCTGACGTTGATCGACACCACCCGGGGCAGCCGGAAGTCCCACTTGAGCTCGGGGTGCAGGAACGGCACCACGAACCCGCCGCTGGCGGCGTCGACGTGCACCGGGACGTCCACGCCGCCGGCTGATGCTGGTTTGAGGGCCAGCTTGTCCAGCGCGCCGCAGATGTCGGCGACCGGTTCCAGCTCGCCGGTGTAGGTGGTGCCCAGGATGGCCACCACGCCGATGGTGTCCTCGTCGACGGCGTCGACGACCTGTTCGGGGGTGATGACGTAGCGGCCCTCCTCCATCGGCAGGTAGCGGGGCTCGACGTCGAAGTAGCGGCAGAACTTCTCCCAGACCACCTGGACGTTGGAGCCCATCACCAGGTTCGGGGTGCGCTTCTTCCAGTCCTTGGTCTTGGCGCGCCACCGCCACTTCATCGCCAGCCCGCCCAACATCACCGCCTCGCTGGACCCGATGGTGGACACCCCGCAGGCGCTGTACGGGTCGGCGTCGTTCAGACCTTCGGCGTGGAACAGGTCGGCGACCATGCACACGCAGCGCTGCTCGATGGCCGCGGTGGCCGGGTATTCGTCCTTGTCGATCATGTTCTTGTCGAACGTCTCGGCCATCAACCGCCCGGCCTCGGGGTCCATCCAGGTGGTGACGAAGGTGGCCAGGTTCAGCCGGGAGCTGCCGTCGAGCATCAGCTCGTCGTGGATGAACCGGTAGGCGGCGTCGGGATCCATCGACTCGTCGGGCATCCGCAGCGCGGGCACCGGCGCGGTGAACAGCCGGCCGGTGTAGGCCGGGGCGATGGCATGCGCGGGCAGCGAAGGATGTTGGGGCACTGGGGAATTCCTCTCTATAGGTCTACAGGGCGGCCAGGGCGCCCCGGATGTGCGGAACCATGCGCGACGAGGAGGTGGGCGCCTCGCCGGGGCCGGGGTCGGCGGCCGACGACGCCGCGGCGCGGGCGTGCACGAAGGCCGCGGCCGCGGCGGCCTCGCCGGCCGGTAATCCGGAGGCGAGCAGCGCGCCGATCATCCCGGACAGCACGTCGCCGGAGCCGGCGGTGGCCGCCCAGGATTGGCCGGCCGGGTTGAGGTAGACGGGGCCGCCGGGGTCGGCGATGACGGTGACATTGCCCTTCAGCAGCACGGTGACACCCAGGGTGTCGGCCAGTTTGCGGGTGGCGCCGACGCGGTCGTCGCCGGGCGGGCTGCCCGCCAGGCGGGCGAATTCCCCGGCGTGCGGGGTCAGCACCGTCGGCGCCGCCCGGTTGGCCACCAGCTCGGGGTGGGCCGCCAGCATGGTCAGCCCGTCGGCGTCGACGATCACCGGCAGGTCGGTTTCCAGGGCGAACCACAGCGCGGCGGCCCCGGCGTCGTCGGTGCCCAGCCCCGGGCCGACCACCCAGGACTGCACCCGCCCGGCCGACGCCGGGGTGGGCGACGCGATCACCTCGGGCCAGTGCGCGAGCACCTCCCGGTGCGCGCTGCCGGCGTAGCGGACCATCCCGGAGGTGGCCGCGACGGCCGCGCCGGTGCACAGTACGGCCGCGCCGGGATAGGTGGCCGAGCCGGCCATCACGCCGGTGACGCCCTGGGTGTACTTGTCGTCGTGCGGCCCGGGCACCGGCCAGCGGGCGGCCACGTCGGCGGCCTCGAACCCCAGCACGTCGGTCTGCGGCAGGTCGAGCCCGATGTCGATCAGCTTCACCCGTCCGCAGTCGCCCAGCGCGTGCACGGGTTTGAGCCCGCCGAAGGTGACGGTCAGCACCGCGTGCACGGCGGGGCCGCTTGTCGCCCCGGTCGCCGCGTCGATGCCGCTGGGGATGTCGACGGCCACCACCGGAATTCCCGCGTCGTCGACGGCGGCGAACACCTCGGCCGCGGCGGGCCGCAGCGCCCCCGAGCCGGAGATGCCCACCACCCCGTCGATGACGAGATCCGTCGTCGGCGAAACGCTTTCGACGATGCGACCACCGGCCTTTCCGAACGCGGCCAGGCCCTTGCGGTGGGCGCGCTCGGGGTTGAGCAGGATGGCGTCCGCGGCGGCGCCGCGCCGGCGCAGGAAGGTGGCCGCCCACAGCGCGTCACCGCCGTTGTCGCCGGAGCCGACGACCGCGCACACCCGTCGCCCGGCCACCCCGCCGGTGCGGGCGGTCAACTCGGCGGCGATCTCGGTGGCCAATCCGAAGGCCGCCCGGCGCATCAGGGCGCCGTCGGGTAGGCTGGCCAGCAGCGGCGCCTCGGCCGCACGGATCGCGTCCACGCTGTAGTAATGCCGCATCAGAGCCAGATTACGTGCACGTGCTTGGCGCGCGGCACCTTTCGTTACCGGCCGGAGTCGTCGTTACCGGCCGGAGTCGACGTCGGGCCGGGCCGGCGGCGCCACGCGCCGGCGCAGCATGGTGCGCAGCCGCGCCGGGCTGAGCTGCCGCCCGCCCTTGGCGCGGGTCATCGGGTAGAAGCACAGGCCGATCAGGATCGAGGTGAAATGCCCGATCGCGGTGAAGTTCAGCTCGACGCGGTCCATGGTGAGCAGCGGGAAACCGAAGATGAGGAACAGCACCCCGAGATAGCCCCACCGCCACGGCCGGGCGATGTGGAAAGTCAGCACCGCCATCACCCCGACCAGGAAGTAGCTCACCCCGATGTCGCGGGCGTGCACCAGCCGCTCCGACGCGTCGTGTTTCTCGATGGCGAAGTAGAGAATGCCCTCGCTGATGTAGGTGGCCAGGATGTGCGAGCTCAATCCCACGGTGAGCCAGCGCAGCTGACCGAGCCAGTGTTCGGCCGGCGCCAGGAACAGGGTGAACAGCAGCAGGTAGGGCTCGAAGTTCTTGCCGTCGATCCACAGCAGGCTGGAAAACAGGACGTCCAGCGGGTCCCGGCCCAGCTCGTGAATGTTGGTGGAGCGGTGCAGCAGTACCGAATGCAGCTGCCGGCCGGTGAGCTGGTTCTGGATGATGGTGGTGATCATCAGCACCAACAGCCAGCCGTAGGTCAGCGGGGCACTGATGACGAAGTGCCACACCGCCCGCGTCATGCCGCGCACTCGCCCCCGAACCGATGCCTGCCCCACAACATCAACCTTGGCATGCGTGGCATGTCATGCGTACGACTTCGGGGGCGAACACGCCGCCGCTCGTCAGCCGCCTGTCGTCGCGGGGGCCGGCTGGGCCGGCGCGGCGGCCGGCGGGTTCAAATGCCGCCACCAGCAGCCGATGTAGAGCACCATCGAGATCGCCAACGCGACCAGCACCCAGATCACCACGGTGATGTCGACCCAGCTGCCGAACGGCGGCGAACCGGGCAGCGCGTTGCGCAGCGGCACCACCGCGAACAGCATCGCCGCGTACCAGGTCGTCATCGGCGGCTGGAACGGCCGCCGGTCCCGGGTGGTCTGGATCGCCACGAACAGGGCCAGGCTGGCGATCGCGATCAGCACGCCGAGGATGACGATGGCGAACGCCGCGGTGCTCATCGAGCGCCGCACGTGCAGCCGGTAGGGGCCGTCGGCCTGGGGCCGGGTCGCGGTGAGCTGCCAGCCGGACAGGTGGTCGACGAAGGTGACGGGGACGTGGTCGGGGTCCCGGTCGGTGTCCGGGCCGTAGAAGATCTCGACTTCCAGCGGGCCCGAGTGGTATTGGTCGAACGGCCAGCGCTCGATCTGGCCGGCGATGGTCAGCGGGACGGCCATCAGGCCAGGCAGCATGCCCTTGGTCCAGGTGTGCCGGGACGGCATCGCCGAGGAGCGGACCCGCAGGCTCAGATCCTCCTTGAGGTGGTGGGTCTTCGGATCCAGCAGTGCCGACCCGGGATTGAAGGCCAGGTTGACGGCGAGCACGCTGTTGTTCGACTGGATGTCTTCGACGTTGATCGTCGCCGACGGCCGGTCCCCGTCCATCGTCGGGTTGGCCTCGTCGATCCGGCGTCCGGTGCCGCTTTGCGCGTACAGCACGACCGAGCCGATGTATGCGGCCAGGACGAGCACCACCAGGCCAACGACGCCGTATCTCATGCCGGCCGATCGCATACTTCCTCCCGAACGGGCATGGGCGCCTTGCTCACTGGCGCCGAAATGCTGTCCCAGGGCAATGTAATCGATCGACCGCGGATGCGCGGCTTATCCGGGCGAAGCCGTTGCCGGCTATTCCACAGTGACGGACTTGGCCAGGTTCCGCGGCTTGTCCACGTCGTAGCCGCGGGCCTGGGCCACCGACGCGGCGAACACCTGCAGCGGGATGGTCGACAGCAGCGGCTGCAGAAGCGTTGACACCGAGGGGATTTCGATCAGGTGATCGGCGTACGGCCGCACCGTGTCGTCGCCCTCCTCAGCGATCACGATGGTGATCGCGCCGCGGGCCTGGATTTCGCGGATGTTGGACAGCAGCTTGGCGTGCAGCACGGCCGACCCTTTGGGCGACGGCATGATGACGATGACCGGCAGGTCGTCCTCGATCAGCGCGATGGGCCCGTGCTTGAGCTCGCCGGCGGCGAATCCCTCGGCGTGCATGTAGGCCAGTTCCTTGAGTTTGAGCGCGCCTTCCAGCGCCACCGGGTAGCCGACGTGGCGGCCCAGGAACAGCACGGTCGGCGACTGGGCGAACCGCTGGGCCAGCGCGGCCACCGGTTTGATCGTCGCCAGCACCCGCGCCACCAGGTCCGGCATGGCTTCCAGCTCGTGGTATTCCCGCTCGACCTCGTCGGGGTATTTGGTGCCGCGGGCCTGCGCCAGCGCCAGGCCGACCAGGTAGTTGGCGGTGATCTGGGCCAGGAACGTCTTCGTGGAGGCGACGCCGATCTCCGGTCCGGCGCGGGTGTAGAGCACGGCGTCGCATTCGCGCGGGATCTGGCTGCCGTTGGTGTTGCAGATCGCCAGCACCTTGGCCTTCTGCTCCTTGGCGTGCCGCACCGCCTCCAGGGTGTCGGCGGTCTCGCCGGACTGCGAGATGGCGACCACCAGGGTACTGCGGTCCAAAACCGGGTCTCGGTAACGGAATTCGCTGGCCAGCTCCACTTCCACCGGCAGCCGCGTCCAGTGCTCGATCGCGTACTTGGCCAGCAGCCCGGAGTGGTAGGCGGTGCCGCAGGCCACCACGAACACCTTGTCGACCTCGCGCAGTTCCTGATCGGACAGCCGCTGCTCGTCGAGCACGATGCGGCCGTCGACGAAATGGCCGAGCAGCGTGTCGGCCACCGCGGCGGGCTGCTCGGCGATCTCCTTGAGCATGAAGTACTCGTAGCCGCCCTTCTCGGCGGCGGCCAGATCCCAGTCGATGTGGAATTCGCGGTACGCCCCGGGCCCCAGGTCGTCGTTGCCGTCGAAGTCGGTGATGCGGTAGCCGTCCGCGGTGAGCACCACGGCCTGGTCCTGGCCGAGCTCGATGGCGTTGCGGGTATGCGGGATGAACGCCGCCACGTCGGAGCCGACGAACATCTCGCCGTCGCCGATGCCGATCACCAGCGGGGTGGAGCGGCGGGCGGCGACGATGGTGCCGGGTTCGTCGGCGTTGGCGAACACCAGGGTGAAGTGGCCGTCGAGGCGACGCAGCACGGCGAGCACCGACGCGGCGAAGTCGCCGGCCGTCAGGCCGTGCCGGTAGGCCTGCGCCACCAGGTGCACGGCGACCTCGGTGTCGGTGTCGCTGGCGAACTCCACGCCGTCGGCCTCCAGCTCGTGGCGCAGGCCGGCGTAGTTCTCGATGATGCCGTTGTGCACCACGGCGATTTTGCCGGCGGCGTCGCGGTGCGGGTGCGCGTTGCGGTCGGTGGGCCGGCCGTGGGTGGCCCACCGGGTGTGGCCCAGGCCGGTGGTGCCGGTCAGCGCCGACGGCGGCAGCTGCGCCACCGCCTCCTCGAGGTTGGCCAGCCGGCCGGCGCGGCGGCTCACCGTCAGGGTGCCGTCGCCGTTGACCAACGCGACTCCCGAGGAGTCGTAACCGCGGTACTCCATGCGGCGCAGCGCGGCCATGACGACCGCGCAGGCGGGCTGCTGCCCGACGTAGCCGACGATTCCGCACATTCTGCTCAGGGTAGTGCAGGCGCAGGGCCGGGCCGCCAGTCCGCGGGTGCCCGCGGGCGCCGCCGCGGCCGTCATGACCGTCGCTGCCCCCGGGAAAATGTTTTCACCTGATGTCTTTGTGACGTTTTCGTTCGCTTCATCGGGTTCGCGGTGCGTGTTTCTAACATTCGAAGGGAAAGCACCGTCGGCGAGTACCGAGGCAACCGGAAAGGACGAGCTGCTTGAAGCCCGCCCGATCGCGATTCCGCAGCGTGCCGGCCACGAAACCGTGGTCAACCATTCGGATTCAGGGCTTTACCGGAAATGGACCGCATAATTCCGGCTACCGAAGCCATGTCTTTTGCCGAGCCACCAATTCAGCCGGAGAAGAATTGACTTTCTCCGACCGGCCGCCGGGCGCCACGAGGAGGCAATCATGACCGCAATTCGGTGCGACGATGTGGTGACCGCCACCCGGGTGCCGGCGGCCCGGGCGGCCCGCCCGCCGCGGCCCGCGCCGGCGGACTCGGGCAACCCGTTGATGGACATGACCACCCGCCTGCTGGCCATCCCGCTGCACCAGTTGTACGCGGTGCTGTGGCGGGTGGGGATCATCGAGGTCAGGGCCTGAGCGGGGCCCCGGCCGCGTTTCCCCGGCGCCGGGATGCGATGCGCTAACGTCGACGCGTGGCCCGCATCCGCAAGCTCGTCGCAGCGCTTCACCGCCGTGGTCCGCACCGGGTTTTGCGGGGTGACCTGGCCTTTGCCGGACTGCCCGGGGTGGTGTACACGCCCGAGGAGGGACTGAATCTGCCCGGGGTGGCGTTCGGCCACGACTGGCTCACCGGCGCCGCCCGCTATGCGAACCTGCTGGAGCATCTGGCGTCGTGGGGCATCGTGGCCGCCGCCCCCGACACCCAGCGGGGGTTGGCGCCGTCGGTGCTGAACTTCGCCTTCGACCTGGGGACCGCCCTGGACATCGTGTCGGGGGTGCGGTTGGGGCCGGGCAAAATCAGCGTGCATCCGGCCAAGCTGGGGGTGGCCGGGCACGGTTTCGGCGCCTCGGCGGCGGTGTTCGCCGCGGCGGGAATGCCGGCCAAGCCCACGGCGGTGGCGGCGGTCTTTCCCAGCGTGACCAGCCCGCCGGCCGAGCAGCCGGCGGCGACGCTGCGGGTGCCGGGCGTGATCTTCACCGCGCCTGGTGACGCGAAGACGCTGAACTCCAACGCGCTGGCGCTCGCCGAGGTGTGGGACGCCGCCACGGTGCGTGTCATCAGCAAGGCCGAACCGGGTGGGCTGGTCGAGGGCCGGCGGCTGACCAAGGTGGTGGGCCTCGCCGGCGCGCACCGGCGCACCCAGCGATCGGTTCGGGCGCTGCTGACCGGATATCTGCTCTACACGTTGGGCGGCGACAAGAGGTACCGCGACTTCGCCGATCCGCACGTGCAGCTGCCCGGGACGGCGGCCCCCGATCCCGAGGCCGGCGCCGTGCCGCTGGAAGAGAAGATCGTCGCCCTGCTGAAGTGAGGTGGCGGCGTGGTAAGTGTCTTTGATGCGAATCGGCATCGCTCTTAACTATTCGGGTGACTTTCACGAGGCCGTGGACCGCGTGGTCGAACTCGAGAAGGCCGGCATCGAGGTCGCGGTGGTGGCCGAGGCGTATTCCTTCGACGCCATCAGCCAGCTGGGCTATCTGGCCGCCAAGACCCGCACCGTCGAGCTGGCGTCCGGGGTGCTGCCGCTCTACATCCGCACGCCGTCGCTGTTGGCGATGACGGCCGCGGGGCTGGATTACGTGTCCGACGGGCGATTCCGCCTGGGCATCGGCACGTCGGGCCCGCAGGTGATCGAGGGGTTCCACGGCGTCCCGTTCGACGCGCCGATCGGCCGCACCCGCGAGATCGTGGAGATCTGCCGCATGGTGTGGCGGCGCGAACGCGTGCAATACGCCGGCAGGCACTACCAGCTGCCGCTGCCCCCGGACCGCGGCACGGGCCTGGGCAAGCCGCTGCATCTGATCAATCACCCGGTGCGCGAACGGATTCCGATCAGCATTGCCGCGCTGGGGCCCAAGAATGTGGAGCTCACCGCCGAGATCGCCGAGGGTTGGCAGCCGGTTTTCTATCTTCCGGACAAGGCCGGGTCCATCTGGGGTGAGGCGTTGGCGGCCGGTGCCGCCAAGCGTGATCCGGCGCTGGGCCCACTCGATGTGATGGTGCACGCGTCGCTGGCGATCGGCGACGACGTCGACCAGCGGCTGGCCTGGGTCAAGCCGCAGCTGGCTCTCTACATCGGCGGGATGGGCGCCAAAGGCCGCAATTTCTACCACAATCTGGCCACCCGGTACGGGTTCGGCGAGGTCGCGGACCGGATCCAGGAGCTGTACCTGTCCGGCCGCAAACAGCAGGCCATCGACCTGGTGCCCGACGAGCTGGTGCGGGGCATGTCGCTGGTGGGCCCGCGCGGATACGTCGCCGAACGGATGGCCGCGTTCGCCGAGTCCGGGGTGACGACGCTGTTGTTGAGCCCGCTGGCCGCCGACCGGGACGAGGCCCTGGGCTTCGTCGAGCAGGCGCTGCAGTTGCGGCCGTGACCGGTCACTGTCCGGCCTGCGGAAGCTGGTCTGCGGCAATCTGACACGGCGTCGATCCCGGCTCCGGCGCGGGCTGGGCCGCGGTAGGGGCCGGGCCCGGATCGGCCGGCGGCTCGGCCGGTGGCTCGCCCGGCGGCGGCGTGCCCGGTGGCGGCGCGGCCGGTGGTGTGGCCTCGACGGGTTGGGCCGGCTCACCGGTCGGCGCGGCCTCGCCGCTCGGAGCGGGCTCGCCGCTCGGTTCGGCCTCGCCGGCGGGCGCGGGGCGATCCGGCGCGCCGGGTTCGTCGGCGGCCGTCTCGTCAGCGTCATCGCCGGCGTCCTTGGCGTCGGCGGGGTCATCGGCGTGAAAAGGATCGCCGTGAAAAGCGTTGTCGTCCAAGGGATCCTGGTCGCCGAACGGGTCCGCTCCGTCCAGGCCGTCGCCCACCGACCCGAGCAGACCACCCATCGCGTCGACGATCTTCCCGGCCAGCCCGAGCAGACCCCCACCCCCGCCGAGCCCACTTCCGAGTCCGCCGCCCAGCCCACTTTCGGCGAGCCCACCGAGGTCACCCGCGGGCATCCCGGCGACGTCGCCGAGCGCGGCGCCCCAGTCCGCGGCTGGGGCGGCCGTGGCGGGCGGGGCGGCCGCGGGGGTTGGGGCGGCCGCGGGGGTTGGGGTGGCCGCGGGAAGCGTTGCGGCAGCAGCGGGTTCGGACACGGCGGCCGGCAGCGTCGGCGCGGCATCCAACGGCAGCGTCGGCGCGGCATCCGGCAGCGTGGGCTCGGCATCCAACGGCGGCATGGGCGCGGCAACCAGCGGCCGGGTGGCCGGCACCGGGACCAATCCCGACCCGAGATCACCGGGGAACTCGAACCGCGCCGCGGGCGCGGCGGCCATCCTGTCGACCACCATGGCGTAGGACGTCTGCACCCCGTCGGTGGCCGAGCGCATCGCCGGCAGCCACTCGTTGCGAATATCGTTGTCCACGTAGGGGATAACCTGCTGACGGATGACATTGTAGGCGTCATCGCGGTCCGGCTGTCCCGCCGCCACCGCGGCGGCGGCGGCCAGCCATTCCGGCCGCTGCGCGCGGGTGCGGTCATCCACGGCGATGGCCGTCGCCGCCTTGGCATCGATGAGATACCACAGGTTGTCGCGCAGCGACTCACACCGCTGCGCGGCGGCGCGCAGCTCGGTGGCGAGCGCCTCCGCGGTGTCGCAGTGCCGCTGCAGCAGCTGCACCGCCGCCTCGCCGCCCGCACCCGTCCACGCCACGGCCAGCTCGGCCACCTGGGCGCGCTGCAGCCGCAGCGCCTCGGCTGCCACCACGCCCGCCGCCCGCAGCTCGGCGCAGTCGCGGTCGAGCGCGCGCAGGTCGAGACCGTCCTCGCCCGCATACCATTCGCGGACCTGCGCGGGATGCGCCGTCAGGTCGGGATGTTGGTAGCCCAGCGCATGGCAGGCCTGCACGTAGGTCTGGGTGTGCTCGACGCCGGCCCGGCCCTGGGCGAGGCGCCCGGCGACGTCCAACCGGTCGGCCATGAGCTACGCGATCCGCGCCGCGGCGTACAGCTCGGCGTCGGCGTAGCGCTCGGCGCTGGACCGCAGCGCGGCGGCGATCTCACCGGATGCCCGCGACCATTGCGACACCTGCCCGGCCAGCCGCTGCAACTCGACGTGCAGAGCGTCGCCGCGCTCGGTGTGCGCCCGCCCGGCGACCGCGCCGCCGAACGCCAGCCGGGCCAGGTGATCGGTCACCGCGCGGTCGAGGAATTCGGCCGCCACGGCGAATTGGTTGGCCACCCGCTGCGCGGCGGCCACGTCGATCTGGGTACGGGCAACGGCGCCGGGCCGTGTTGCCCCAAGGGATTTCATGCCTAATCCGACGCCCGCGGGCGCGTCGGGGTTCCGTTCGGGTGCGCCTCAGCGCGCGGCGCTGACCGCCTCGGCGACCCGGGTGGCGAGTCGCTGCGCGATGTCTTTCTCGGGTGCTTCCACCATGACGCGGATCATCGGCTCGGTTCCGCTCGGGCGCAACAGGATTCGGCCGGTGTCGCCCAGTTCGGCCGCGGCCTGGCCGACGGCGGTCTGCACCGACGGTGCGGTGGCGGCGGTGGCCTTGTCGGCGACCGTCACGTTGATCAGCACCTGGGGCAGCGTCTGCATCGCCGACGCCAGATCGGACAGCGGCGAGCCGGTCTGCGCCATGCGCGTCATCAACCGCAGCCCGGTGACGATGCCGTCGCCGGTCGAGCCCAGCGCGGGCATCACGATGTGCCCGGACTGCTCACCGCCCAGGCTGTAGTCACCGGCGCGCAGCTCCTCGACCACGTAGCGGTCGCCGACACCGGTGGTGCGCACCGTGATTCCGGCCGACCTCATCGCCAGGTGCAGTCCCAGGTTGCTCATCACGGTGGTCACCAACGTGTCGGACGCCAGCTCGCCGGCCTCACGCATCGCCAGCGCGAGCACCACCATGATGTGGTCGCCGTCGACCAAGTTGCCGTCGGCGTCGACGGCCAGGCAGCGGTCGGCGTCCCCGTCGTGCGCCAGGCCCAGGTCGGCGCGGTGGGCGACGACGGCGGCGCGCAGCGAATCCAGATGCGTCGACCCGCAGTTGTCGTTGATGTTGAGCCCGTTGGGGTCGGCGTTGATCGCGATCACCCGCGCGCCGGCCGCGCGGTAGGCGCGCGGGGCCACGGCGGAGGCCGCGCCGTGCGCGCAGTCGACCACCACGGTCAGCCCGTCCAGGCGCAGCGTGCTGGCCTTGCTCAGGTGGCGCAGGTAGCGGTCGGCGGCGTCCTCGGCGTCGATCACCCGGCCGATGCCCGCGCCGACCGGCCGCGGCCCGGCGTCCCCGACCAGGGCTTCGATCCGGTCCTCGGTGCCGTCGTCGAGCTTGTGGCCGCCGGGGCCGAAGATCTTGATGCCGTTGTCGGGCATCGGGTTGTGCGACGCGGAGATCATCACCCCGAAGTCGGCGTCGTAGGCGCCGGTCAGGTAGGCCACCGCGGGGGTGGGCAGCACCCCCACCCGCAGCGCGTCGACGCCTTGACTGGTCAGCCCGGCGATCACCGCGGCCTCCAGCATCTCGCCGCTGGCGCGTGGATCGCGGCCGATCACCGCGACCCGCCGGCCCGGCGCGGACCCGCTGGCCAGCTGCCGCGCCGCCGCGGCGCCCAGCGCCAGCGCCAGCTCAGCGGTCAACTCGCGATTGGCGACCCCGCGCACGCCGTCGGTGCCGAATAGTCGACCCATGCGGACAAACCTCTCACAGTTGACGGGCTAGCACCTAACGTGCCCGTTTCCTTGTGGCCGAAACTGTGGCCGAAACGGGGTGCGTCCGGGCGCAGACACGCCGCAACCGGCCACAACTTGTCCATCGACGATGCCAAGTTGTGGCCGGAAAGCGACCGCTGATCAGCGCTTGCTGTACTGAGGCGCCTTGCGGGCCTTCTTCAGCCCGTACTTCTTGCGCTCGGTGGCGCGCGGGTCCCGGGTCAGGAAGCCGGCCTTCTTCAGCGCGGGCCGGTCGTCCGGCGAGGCCAGGATCAGCGCCCGGGCGATGCCCAGCCGCAGCGCACCGGCCTGCCCCGAGGGGCCGCCGCCGTGCAGGTGGGCGTAGATGTCGAAGCTGTCCACCCGGTCCACGGTGACCAGCGGGGCCTTGATCAGCTGCTGGTGCACCTTGTTGGGGAAGTAGCCCTCCAGGGTGCGGCCGTTGAGGTTGAACTTGCCGGTGCCCGGCACCAGCCGCACCCGCACCACGGCCTCCTTGCGGCGGCCGACGGTCTGGATAGGCCGCTCGAACACGTAGGACTCCGCCGGGACGGCCTCGACCGGGGCCTCGGTCACCTCGGCGGCTGCGGTCTCGGCGTCCGGGTTGTCCGGGTTCTCCAGGGCCTCGGTCGTTTCGGTCACTGGGCCACCTGCTTGATCTCGTACGGAATGGGCTGCTGGGCGGTGTGCGGGTGCTCCGGTCCGGCGTAGACGCGGAGCTTGCGCTGGATCTGGCGGCTGAGCTTGTTCTTGGGCAGCATGCCGACGATCGCGTCCGCCACGACCCGGTCCGGGTGCTTTTGCATCAGCTCGCCGATGGTGCGGCTGCGCAGACCGCCGGGGTACCCCGAGTGGCGGTAAGCCAGCTTCTTGTCCAGCTTCTGGCCGCTGAAGGCGACCTTGTCGGCGTTGACGACGATGACGAAGTCACCGCCGTCGACGTTGGGGGCGAACGTCGGCTTGTGCTTGCCGCGCAGCAGGTTGGCTGCCGCGACGGCAAGACGGCCAAGCACCACGTCCGTGGCGTCGATGACGTACCACGACCTGGTGGTGTCACCCGCCTTTGGCGCGTAAGTGGGCACAGCGCTTACCTTCTCTTCTCGAGGTGGATCCCGGGTCGAGCCGGGTGCCGATCAGGCGTTTGCGGTGGGGTGAGATCTCGGCGACCGACATTGACCCGAGGCCCCGGCGTACCGCACGCCAACCGAGCAGCTTACCGACGGGTGTCCCCGCAGGTCAAAACGGCTGTGTGGTCCCGACGGCTCTCCTCCGTCGGGACCACACAGACGTTGACGGGCGCGCCGCTAGCGCGCCCAGACCCCGGCCGCCCGACGGTCGGCGTCGGCCACCTCCTCCGCCCCGTCGCGGACCGCGTCGCCGAGCTGGACCAAGATCTCGTTGAGCGCCGTCGCCGACCGGTGCCATTTCAGCTGCTCGGCCTGGTAGGCGGTGGCGGCCTCGCTGGTCCACAGCTGCTGCAGCGGGGCTATTCGCGCTCTCAGCTCGTCCAGCGCGGCGTTGAAGCGGGCCGAGGTGGTGTGGATCTCCTGGCGCACCGAGTGTTCGATTTCGCCGAAGTTGTAGGACAGCGTCGGGTCCACGGAATCCTCTCCCCCTTACAGGTTGCCGCCGGCGGCGGCGATGTGGTCTGCATGGTTTTGCCCGGCCTCCTGCAGGGTGGCCGCGTTGTGCCGGATGGTCTCGGCGATGGCGTGCAGCGCGTGGTAGAGCCGCACCGACTCGGCGTTCCAGCGGTCGATCACCTCTTTGAAGCGGGCGGCCGCGAGCCCACCCCATGCTGCGGGCGGCACGCCGCTCATCCGTCCGATGAAGGCCTGCAGCATCGCCCTGATCTCCTCGTTGCGGGCGTCGGTGGTGCCCGCCACCGAGCGCATCAGGTCGAAGTCGGTGCTCACTGTGTTGGATGTGGCCATACCTGATTCGACCCCCAGGGCGCTCGATCGGTTCCGCGGAATTTTCGTCATCCGATCGCGTGGGCGGATCGCACCGCCAGCTCGCAGGCCTCCCGGACGGCGTGCTCGGCGCCGGGCCGGCTCTGGCATCCGATGCTGATCCGCACCGGGCCGTCCAGCAGCACCGTCCAACGCACCTGGTGGGCGGGGCGGATCTCGCGGTAGGTCACCGCGGGGCGGCCGACGCTGGTTGCGGTCGGGTCGAAGTCGACGAACACCCCGGCGGGTGCGGCGTCGATCGCCTGTTTCAACCGTCGCGCGGTGTCGCCGAGCGTCTCACCGACGACCGGCGACTGGGTGATGTGCAGGGCCACTTCGGGATCCGTCGGCGAGGTGACCTGCACCCGCGCCGAACCCGGTCCGCCGACCAGCCGTTGCGTCGGCCAATCGTTGGGCACCGACAGCGCCACCCGCCCTTCGACCAGGGACGCCCCGGGCATGGGCCGGGCCCGATCCGGCGCGGCCGTGATGGCGAGCGGGGCCGCCGCGGCGGCGATGACGGCGGCCGCGCCGAGCCCGCTCAGTAGGCGCGGCCGCGATCGGGCGGGCGCCGCCGCGCTGCGGTCGGGGCCCGCGGGGGCGTCGTCACCGTCCGACGCCGAGCACGCCAGCCGGGCCAGCCGAATGTCGTTGATGTGCACCATCTCTGCGCGGATCCGCCCGCGCAGCGCGTCGGCGACGAGCGGGCCCAGCTCGGCCGCCCCGGCGATCGGGTCCGGGAGGTCGATCAGCACGACCGCCGGCGCCAGGCTCGCGACGGCACGGGCGACGCCGTCGGCCACCGATCGCGGCGGGGCGGTGCGCGGGACGGCCGTGACGGTCGCGGGTGCAGGCTTGCAGATGGCCACCACCCGCTCGGCGACCTCGACCACGACGGTGTCCTCCGGCGCGGCGCGGGACGCGCGGGCCAGCAGCCATGACCGGGGCCGGGCGCGCGCCTCGCCGGCCAGGGTCGCGGCGGCCGCGCTCACCGTCCGCACCCGCGCCGGCGGCCACCAGGACGGATGCACGACGACCGCGCCGTCGCAAGCACAGCACGCGGACCGCAGCGCGGTTTTCCACAACGCCTCGACGGCCACCGGCCGCTCCCCCACCAGCGCGACGGGGTCGTCGATCGCGTCCAGCGCCGCCTCGATCACCTCCCGGTCCGCCGGTGTTCTTGTGCCGCAACACAATCGGCGGATCGTGGCGGGTCCGGTCTCGACCACGGCCCGGTGTGGACTCACGATGGGCTCCAGGCCACCTGGACGAGTTCGTCGGCGCCGGCCCGGGTGGTCAGCACGCCGCGGCCCGGGGGCAGCGGCGGGGCGGCAGCGAACGGCGCCGCCTCGCTCATCGTCAGCGACATGCAGCCGAGGTCACGCAGGCCCGCCAGCAGCGGCTCGAACATCGCCCGCTCGGCGCCGCCGCTGCGCCGCGCGATGATCAGGTGCAAACCCAATTCGCTTGCGTACGGCAGGAATTCGACGAGCGGCGCCAGCAGGTTGCCGGACGGCGAGGCCACCAGGTCGTAGTCGTCGACCACGACGTAGACGTCCGGCCCGCTCCACCACGACCCTGCCCGCAGCTGGGCCTGGCTGGCGTCGGGAGGCGGCATCCGGCCGCTCAGCAGGTCGAGCAGGCCGGGCAACAGCGCGGTCAGCGCGGCCGGCGACATGGCGTATCCGCGCAGCTGTTCGGACTCGACGATGCCGAGCAGCGCCCGCCGGAAGTCGACGATCACCAGCTGGGCTTGCGCGGCGGTGTTGGTCCGGACGAGTTCGCGGCACAGGGTGCGCAGCGCGGCGGTCTTGCCGCAGCCGTTGGCGCCGAGGATCAGCAGGTGCGATTCCCGCGCGAAATCGATTGCCAGAGGCTGCAGTTGGCGTTCCTGCAGGCCGAGCAGCGGGCGGCCGGCGAATTCGTCGCCGGATCCGCGCCGCACGGCGTCGAGGTCCACCCGCGCCGGCAGCAGCGGTATCGGCGGCGCCACCGATTCGCCTGCGGCGACGTCGGCGACGGGTGAGGCGATCACCATGTGCAGCCCGTCGTGGGACAGGCCGCGGCCCGGGCTGTCGCGCGGCACGTGCGCGGCGGCCCTGCGGTCGATCTCGGAGTCGGCCGGGTCGCCGAGCCGCAGCTCGATGCGGGTGCCGATCTGATCGCGCAGCGCGGGTCTGATGTCGGCCCAGCGCGACGCCGACAACACCAGGTGCACACCGAACGAAAGACCTTGTCCGGCAAGGGCGATGATCGATGCCTCCAGCGTCTCGAAGTCGCGGCGCAGCACGGCCCAGCCGTCGATCACCAGAAAGACGTCGCCGAACGGATCGCTGCCGGGGCGCCGCTGCCGGTAGTCGGCGATCGAGGCGATGGCGTGCTCGCCGAAGAACGCTTCGCGGCGGCCCACCACCGCCTCGCATTCGGCGACGATCCGCCCGACGCGGCGCGGTTCGGCCCGGCCGGCGACCGCGCCGACGTGCGGCAGCGTGTGCAGCGACGACAGGGCACCGCCGCCGAAGTCCAGGCAGTAGAACTGCACGCGGGCCGGATCGTGCGTCGCCGCCAGGGCGGTGATCAGGGTGCGCAGCGCCGTCGACTTGCCCGATCGCGGTGCGCCGACGACCGCGACATTGCCTGCGGCACCGGACAGGTCGACGATCAGCGGGGTCCGGCATTGCTCGAAGGGGCGGTCGACAAGGCCGACGGGCACGGTCAGGTCCGCGGCGCCGCCCAGCAGGGTGCGCAGTTCCGGCGGCCGGCCCAGCGGGGGCAGCCACACCCGGTGCGCGGCCGGGCCGTGGCCGGCCAGCCGGTCCAGCGCCGCAGCGGAGATGCTGCGCCCGGACGGGTGGGCCGCCTCGACCGGGCGGCTGACCGGGCCGACCACCCGGGTGCCAAACACCCGCACCATTGCCGGCGGCCGCGGGGCGGTGTCCGGGCGCAGCGGCCCGGACACCAGAGCGGCCTGGAAGCGGATCGGTGCGCCGGCGCCGACCCGCAGGTAGCCGGCGCCGGGATCGGTGGGCAGGTGGTAGGCGTCGAGATTGCCCAGCACGGCGCGGGATTCGGCTTCGGACAGGGTTTTCAGGCACAGCCGGTAGGACAGGTGCGCGTCCAGTCCGCGCAGCCGGCCCTCGTCCAGGCGTTGGCTGGCCAGCAGCAGGTGGATGCCCAGCGACCGGCCGAGCCGGCCGATCGCCACGAAGGTGTCGGCGAAATCCGGTTGCTGGCTGAGCAATTCGGAGAACTCGTCGACGATCACGAACAGGGTGGGCAGCGCCGGCAGCGCGGCGGCGCTCCGGCGCGCGCGTTGGTAGGCGGCGACGCTGTCGCAGCCCGCCGTTCGCAGCGCCTCCTGGCGGCGGTTCATCTCCCCGGCCAGCGCGGCTCGCATCCGGGCCACCAGCGGGGCGTCGTCGGCGAGGTTGGTGATCACCGCGGCGACGTGCGGGGCGTTCGCGTAGTCGAGAAACGTTGCGCCGCCCTTGAAGTCGACGAGCAGCAGGTTGAGCACATCCGGCGAGTTGCGGGCCATCATGCCCAGCGCGATCGTGCGCAGGAGCTCCGACTTGCCCGAACCGGTGGCGCCGACACACAGCCCGTGCGGGCCCATCCCGTGTTCGGCGGGCTCTTTGATGTCGAGCTCGACCGGCGTGCCGTCGGCGGCGACGCCGAGCGGAGCTCGGAGCCGGTCGCGCCCGGTTTGCCGGCCCCACAGCGTCGCCGGGTCGAAACCACTCACATCGGCCAGCCCGACCAGTCCCGGCCAGCCGCCGTCGCCATCGCCGGCGGTCACCCGCTGCCCGGCCAGCCTGCGCGCACACGTCAGGGCGTCAGCGGCGGTCATCCGGTCCGGGCGCGACGGCGACACCGTGCCGGCGGCGGTGCGGATCGTCACCGGCGCGCCGTCGTCACCCGCGCCGATCGCGATCACGGTGGCACCGGCGATCGGTGCGACGGCCCGCTCGGCGACCAGCACCAGCCGCGCCACCGGCAGGCCGGCAAGTGCCTGTTGTGCTTGCGCCGCAGTCGAATACACCATCCGCATCGGGCCCAGCGCATCGTCGTGTGTGGGATGCCGGTTGTGCGGCAGCCATTTCAGCCAATCCCAGTGCGCGCGATCGCCGTCGCCGACCACGGCCGCGATGCCCACCCGATCGGGCGCATGCAGCACGGCGAGCTGGCAGACCACGGCGCGCAGCACGGCACGCGCGGCACCGACATCGCCGTCGATCATCACCGGCGAACCCGCACCCAGGTCGACGGTGACCGGGCCCGGCACCGTCGCATGGGTATGCAGGAAGCGGCGCAACGCCGTCGCGGTGACCGGATCGCGAACCTCCTCGGCGGGCACGGGCGGGGCCACCACGCGACGGGCCAGCGGCAGGACACCCATCCCGACCCGCACGACGCAGAAGTCGGGGTCGGTTGGTCGGCGCCGCCACATTCGGGGGCCGCCGATCAGCGTCCACAGCGTGTCGGGATCGGGATGGTCGCGCAGCGCGGACGCGCACTGCGCCGCGGCGATCTCGGAGACGGACCGCCCGAGCTGATTCAGGTATTCCAGATACCGGCCGCGATCGGCGTCGAGTCCGCCGCCCCCGCGGCGGCTCCGACCGATCAGCGCCGCCGCCACCGTCGAAACCAGCATCGCCGCCGGGAACGCCAGGAACGCGGGCTGGCGGCCCGCCGCGCCACCCGAGGCGAACACGACCGTCATGACGCCCATGCCGGCCACCGACAGCGCCACCGGCAGCAGGCGGGCCGGCAGGCCCGTCGACTCCGGCGCCGGCAGTTCCGGCGGAGCCTCGACAACGATGTCGGCCTGGGTCATCGCGCATCCCCTCCCGGCCGACGACGGTAGGGAGCACCGGAATCGGCGGCAACTCACCTGTGGACAGCCGAATACCGGGGCGCCGAGACCCGGCTATGTTCTGCGCAATCCGAGCGAAGGAGAGTGGCGTTGGCCGTATCGACTACCGGGCTGTGCCGGGTCAGTGTGCACTGGGAAACCCAGGCCGTCGACGTGTCCCTGCCCGCCGAAATCGCTGTCGCGGAGCTGATTCCGTCGCTCGTCGACATGCTCGGGGCCGGCGACGGCGGCGCCGGGCGCTACCGGTTGTCGGCCCCGGGCGCCGCCGCGCTGGATCCGTCGACGACGTTGGCGCACAACCACATCGGCGACGGCGCGATCCTGGTGCTGAGCCGGATCGACGTGCCGCTGCCCGCACCGCGCTACCGCGACATCGCCGACACCGTGTCGGCCGCGCTCGATGCGACGGCCCGGCCGGATGTTGCGGTCCGGCGGGTCGCGGGCGCGGCGGCGGCCGCGTCCTTCGTCGCGGCGGGCGGGCTGCAGCTGGTGCGAAACACGTTCAGCGCCAGCGTTGTTCCCGATTCCGGCGGTACGGTCGCGGTGCTGGTATCGACCACCCTGCTGACGCTGGGGGCGGCCGCGGTCGCGCACCGCGGCTATCGGGACCCGGGCGCCGCCCTGGCGCTCGGCGCGATCGCCACCGTGTTCGCGGGGCTGGCCGGTTTCGTGGCGGTGCCCGGCGCGCCGAGCCTTTCCCACGTGTTGCTGGCCGCGGCGGCCGCGGGCCTCGCCGCGGTGTCGGCGATCGGGCTGTCGGGTTGCGGCGCCGGGTTGCTCGCGCTCGCCTGCTGGTGCCTGATCCTCGCCACCGCCGCGCTGGCCGGCGTGCTCAGCGGCGCGCCGCTGCCGGCCGTCGCCTCGGCGGCCGGGCTGGTGTCGCTGTGCCTGCTCGGGATGGCGGCCCGCGCGTCGCTCGCACTGGCGGGGCTGTCGCCCCGGCCGGCCACCGCACCAGCCGGCGGTCCCGAGCCCGGCGAGGCGTGGGTGTCCGCCCGCGCGCGCCGCGCCGACCGGTGGTTGACCGGCCTGCTGGCCGGGTTGTCGTCGTCGGCCACCGTCGGCGCCGCCGTCACCGTGCTGGCCGGCGCGCCCCGGCTGTGCTGCCTGGCGTTCGGAACCGGCACCGGCGCGCTGTTGCTGCTGCGCTCGCGTGGCGGTGACGGCACCCGGGCTCTGGTCTTCGCCGCCGGTGGAATCGTCACCACCGCAACGACATTCGGTGTCGCGGCCTGGAGCGCACCGCTGCCCGGCCCCTGGGTGGCGGCGACGACGGCGACGCTGGTCGCCGCGGCGCTGTACCTCGGCTGCGCGGCCCGAACCTGCTCGCCGGTGCTGAGCCGGGCGGCCGACCTGCTGGAGTGGCTGGCGCTGGCCGCCCTGGTGCCGCTCACCTGCTGGATCGCCGGGCTGTACGGCACGGTTCGGGGACTGACGCTCGGGTGAGGGTCGTGCGGCTGCTGGCGGTTTCGGCGCTGACGATGCTTCCGGTGTTCGAAACCCCTCCCGCGCACGCGGTTTCGCCGCCGGCCGTCGACGACAAGTGGTTGCCGAAGCCGGCCCGGCCGGCGCCGCCGTGGCCGACCGCGCAGCGCGAGGTGTGCGCGACGCTGACCGCCGACTCGGGCCCGGGCCGGCGCGGCCCGGCGGGCGGGTCGGACCTGTCGGCGGTGTGGCAGCTCAGCCGCGGCACCGGCCAGCGCGTCGCGGTCATCGACACCGGGGTCGCACGGCACCGCCGGCTGCCCGCAGTGGTGCCCGGCGGCGACTACGTGTCCACCGGCGACGGCATCCAGGACTGCGACGCGCACGGCACGCTGGTCGCCGGAATCATCGCCGCCGCAGCCGATCCCAAGTCCGACGAATTCAGCGGCATCGCACCGGAGGCGACGCTGATCAGCATCCGCCAGTCCAGCGCGAAGTTCGGGCCCGCCGGCAACCGGTCGGGCGGCGGGGTCGGCGACGTCGACACCCTGGCCAAAGCCGTTCGCACCGCGGCCGATCTCGGCGCGTCGGTGATCAACATCTCCTCGGTGGCCTGCGCGCCGGTGGTCTCGGCGCCCGACGACCGGGCGCTGGGCGCCGCGCTGGCCTACGCCGTCGACGTCAAGAACGCGGTCGTGGTGGCCGCCGCCGGCAACACCGGCGGCCCGGGGCAATGCCCGCCGCAGCGGCCGGATGCCACCTGGCAGACGATCACCGTCGCCGTCAGCCCCGCCTGGTACGACGACTACGTGCTGACCGTCGGTTCGGTGAACGCCGACGGAGCCCCGTCGACGTTCAGCCTGGCCGGCCCGTGGGTGGACGTCGCGGCGCCCGGCGAGGCGGTGACGTCGCTGGCGCCCGAACCGGTGTCCGGCACCAGCTATGCCGCCCCGGTGGTGAGCGGGCTGGCCGCGCTGATCCGGGCCCGCTTCCCCGCGCTGACCGCGCGCCAGGTGATGCAGCGCATCGAGGCGACGGCGCATCATCCGCCCGCCGGGTGGGATCCCCTGGTCGGGCACGGCACCGTCGACCCGCTCGCCGCGGTCAGCGCGGAGACGGGCGCGCCGCCGCCCGCCCCCAGAGCCGCGGCGGTGCCGATCGCGGCCCCGCCGCCGGCGCCCGCCCGTGATTCGCGCGCCCCGGACGTCGCGGTGCGCGGAGCCGCGTTCTGCCTTGTCGCGCTGACGCTCGCCGCGGCCGCCGGGGCGGTCCGGGCCCGGCTACGGCGCACCCGCGACGGTGTCGCGGGCGACTGAGGCGTTCGGTCTGCTCAACTCCGGCCCGGCCGGCAGCAGGGTGAGCAGCGGCCACGGCGCCGGGCTCGGCTGCCCCAGACCCAGGTCGGCCGCGGCGTCGTCGTCGGGCACGGCGAACCGGACCCCGGTGTCGGTGATCAGGTAGCGGGTGCCGGCGTTCGCACCGGCCCGTACGTAGGCGCTGCGGCCGGGCGGCAGGTACACCGCGTCCAGCGCGGGTCCGCGGCCGTCGGCCTGCGCCAGGGTCACCGGCGCCCGACCGGGCGGCACCGGAACCGCCGCCCCGGTCAGGAACGCGACGGAACGGGCGTCTCCCCAGCCGGCGCAGATCGTGGCGGCCGGCTCCGACACGGCCGGCGCCCGGTCGGGGAAGCCGGCCACCGGCAGCGCCGCGACCACCGGGGCGGTGCGCAGTGCGTCGGGTGCGACGGTCACGGCGTCGGCGCCGCCCTGCGGGTTGCTGAGCCGCAGCAGGTCGGCGGCCACCCGGCCGATGCGCTGCACGCCGCCGGCCAGCACCGCGTAATACTCGTCACCGTCGGCGCGGATGATGCGAAGCACAGTGCCGATCGCGAATCCCGGCAGCCCCGGCGCCGCGCCGCCCAGGCCGGGTATCCGCGGAACCGCGATCGGCGCCGCCTCCGGCACGGCCTCCAGCAACGACTGCGAGACGAGCCGCGGCGCCCGGCCCTCGAGCCGCAGCGTCCGCACCACCGCGGCGTCGGCCAGGTCCACCCGGGCCCGGTGGCCGTCGTGCAGCAGGTAGGCCGGCGAACCCGCGGCGGCCGCGACCAGCATGGCCTGCCCGCCGCCCAGCACGCGCATCGAGGCGGCGTCCGGGCGGCCGAGCAGGATCGTCGTGGTTGCGCCGGCGCCGTCGCTGTCGCACAACGACCACGCCGTGTCCGCCGCTGCCAGCGGCCGGCCGAGGAACGCGGGCGCGCCCGGAATGCCCAGCAGCGGACCGCGTTTGCTGCCGTCCAGGTCGGCCTGGCGGATGGTGAGCGGATCGACGGCCGACGCGGCGATGAGCCGCGCCGAGGCCAGGTTGAGCACCGGATGCCAGGTGTCGCCGACCCGGACGAACAGGGCACCGGAATCCCGGGCCAGCACGACCCGCGCCCCGTCCAGCGCGACGTGCGGGCGCAGCAAACCCAGCAGCGTCGCTGCGGCCAGCGCGGCCGCCGTCAGCACCGCCCCCGCCGCCAGCGCCGCGGGCTGGCCGCGGGCACGCATGCCGGCCGCGGCCGGGTCCTGACCCAGCAACGCGCATTCCAGCCGGCGCGACAGGTACCGGTACGCGCTGACCTGCAGCCACGTGGTGGGCCGACGCGGCACTGCTCCCCTTCCCCGCGAATCCGTTGCGCACACGCTAGGCCGCCGGGCGGCGCCGCCGAAGCGGTTATCCACAGGTCGCGGGAGTTTCGCCGGGCCGCGATTTGGGTAAAATTGCCCGGTGAAAACTCACCGGATCGGCCGACTCCTCGGTCTGGGCTCATCGGCGCTGATCACCGCCGCCGGCCTGCTCGGCGCCCCGGCCGCGGTCCCGGTGGCCTCCGCCGACGATTGCCCCGACGTCGAGGTCATCTTCGCCCGCGGCACCAACGAGCCCCCCGGCATGGGCCGGGTCGGCGACGCCTTCGTCGAATCGCTGCGCCAGCAGACCAGTGGGTTGAACATCGACACCTACGGGGTCAACTATGCCGCCAGCAAGCTGCAGCTGCACGGCGGCGACGGCGCCAACGACACCATCAACCGGATCAAGCAAGCGGTGCAGAAGTGCCCCAACACCAAGATCGTGTTGGGCGGCTACTCGCAGGGCGCCTCGGTGATGGACATCGTGGCCGGCGTGCCCATCGGCGGCATTAACTGGGGCAGCTCGATCACCCCGGATCTGGCCAGTCACGTCGCGGCCGTGGCCACGTTCGGCGACGTCGCCGACCGCGCCGGCGGCACGCTGCCCAGCCAGAGCGCGCTGCTGGGCTCCAAGGCCATCGACCTGTGCAACCCCAACGACCCGATCTGCCACGCCGGCCCCGGCAACGAGTGGAGCGGGCACACCGAGGGCTATGTCCCCGTGTACACCACGCAGGCGGCGGCGTTCGTCGCCTCCAAGCTGATGGGCGCGGGCCAGTCGGTGCCCGGCTACGGGCCGTCGGTGCCGGGTGCGGGCCCGCAGTCGCCCGGCTACGGCCAGCAGTCACCGGTGTACGGCCAGACCCCGCCGGGTTCGGGTCCCTCGATCCACGACAACGCCCCCGGCCCCGGCACGGCGCCGGCCCCGGCCGTGCCGAGCACGCCGCCTTCGCAAGCACCTCTCGTCTGAATCGTTACCGGCCCGCGACCAACGCGCCCCTAACATCGCTGTGTGAGGCTTATCCCTGTGGGGCTGGGCGTCGGGCTGCTCGCGGGCGCAGCGGTTTTGATTGCCCCCCAATTGATTCCGCTCGCGTCGGCATCGTGTCCGGGCGTTGAAGTGGTGTTCGCCCGGGGAACGGACGAGCCGCCCGGGGTGGGGAAGGTGGGCGGCGCGTTCGTCAGCTCGTTGCGTGAGCAGACCCGCAAAAGCGTTGGCGCATATGGGGTGAACTATCCGGCCAACAAGGACTTCCTGGCCGCCGCGGACGGCGCCAACGACGCCAGTAACCACATCCAGCAGATGGCCGGCAACTGCCCGAACACCAAACTGGTGCTGGGCGGGTATTCGCAGGGCGCCGCCGTCATCGACATCGTCACCGCCGCACCGGTGCCGGGCCTGGGCTTTCGCAACCCGTTGCCGCCGCAGGCCGCCGATCACGTCGCCGCCGTCGCCCTGTTTGGGAATCCGTCGGGCCGGGCCGGCCGCCTGATGAGCGCCCTGACCCCGGATTTCAGCGGCAAGACCATCGACCTGTGCAACCCGGGCGACCCGATCTGCTCGGGCGGTTACCAGTGGGCGTCGCACCTGAGCTATGTGCCCGGATTGACCAACCAGGCAGCCAGGTTCGTCGCCGCCCGGGTCTAGCGCGAGCGCACGTCGCGGGTGATCAGGTTGCGCGCCGCCAGCTGGTCATCCGGCGGGTAGTCGACCCCGACCAGGGTCAGCCCGTGCGCCGGTGCGGTGGCGTAGTCACTGGATCGGTTTGTGGCGCTGAGCAATTCGCGACACCAGGACACCGGCCGCCGGTTCTCCCCGACCGCCAGCAGCGCCCCGACCAGGGAGCGCACCATCGACCAGCAGAACGCGTCGGCGCTGACCCTCGCAATGATCAGGTCGCCGTCGCGGGTCCAGTCCAGGCGCTGCAGGTCGCGGATGGTGGTGGCGTTCTCGCGGTGACGGCAGAACGCGGCGAAGTCGTGCAGCCCCAACAGGTCTCGCGACGCGGCGGCCATCGCCTCGACGTCCAGGGGGCGGGGCCAGGCGGTGACGTAGCGGGCCTGCTGCGGCAGCACACCCCACGGGGCCGTCGAGAGCCGGTAGACGTAGTGGCGCCGCAGCGCCGAGAACCGGGCGTCGAAACCCGCTGGCGCGCGGGTGATGTCGACGACGCGGACGTCGGTGGGCAGGAACCGGCCCAGCCGGCGCAGCAGCGGCCCGAATTCGGCTTCGCCGACGTGCGGTGCGCGCGGGTAGGCGTTCGGCAGCGCGGTGCCCGGCACGTCGAGATGAGCGACCTGCCCGGTGGCGTGCACCCCCGCGTCGGTGCGGCCCGCGGCGCGCAACCGCACCGGCGTGCGGAAGACGGTCGTCAGCGCCTCGTCGAGCACCCCGGCCACGGTCCGCTGGCCGGACTGAGTAGCCCAGCCCGCGAAACCTGTTCCGTCATAGGCGATATCGAGCCGCAGACGGACGTCCTCGCTAATCCTCGCTGGACCCTTCGGCCTCGTCCGCCGGCTGCGGCGCCGCGGCCTCCGCTTCCGGCGCGGCTTCCGGTGCGTCCGGCGCCGGCGCGGCCTCGACCGCTTCCGGCTCGACCGCCGCCTGCGGCGCCGCCGCCGCGGCCTCCGGGGCCTTCTTCGAGGCCTTCACCCGGCGCGCCCGGTCGGCCTCCGAGGTGACCGTCTTCTCCCGCACCAGCTCGATCACGGCCATCGGAGCGTTGTCGCCCTTGCGCGGCTCGACCTTGATGATGCGGGTGTAGCCGCCGTTGCGGTCGGCGAAGAACGGGCCGATCTCCTCGAACAGGACGTGCACCACGTCCTTGTCGCGGATCTTCTTGAGCACCTCGCGGCGGTTGTGCAGCGCACCCTTTTTCGCGTGCGTGATCAGCTTCTCCGCATACGGACGCAGCGCACGCGCCTTGGGCTCGGTCGTCTTGATCCGGCCGTGCTCGAACAGCGAGGTGGCCAGGTTGGCCAGAAGGGCCTTCTGGTGCGAAGACGACCCGCCGAGGCGAGGCCCCTTGGTGGGCTTGGGCATTGCTGACGCTCCTTAGGTCAAAGCCGTGTTACAGCTGTTCGGTTTCCGCGTAGTCCTGGTCGTCGTAGGCGGCCTCGGTGGACCAGGTGCCGGTGGCGACGTCGTAACCCGCGACCTGCGACGGGTCGAAGCTCGGCGGGCTGTCCTTGAGCGACAGGCCCAGCTGGTGCAGCTTGACCTTCACCTCGTCGATGGACTTCTGGCCGAAGTTGCGGATGTCGAGCAGGTCGGACTCGGTGCGGCTGACCAGCTCGCCGACGGTGTGCACACCCTCGCGCTTGAGGCAGTTGTAGGACCGCACCGTCAGGTCCAGGTCGTCGATCGGCAGCGCGAACGACGCGATGTGGTCGGCCTCGGCCGGCGACGGCCCGATCTCGATGCCCTCGGCCTCGACGTTGAGTTCGCGTGCCAGGCCGAACAATTCGACCAGGGTCTTACCCGCCGACGCCAGCGCGTCGCGCGGCGTGATCGAGCTCTTGGTCTCCACGTCCAGGATCAGCTTGTCGAAGTCGGTGCGCTGCTCGACACGGGTGGCGTCCACCTTGTAGGTGACCTTGAGCACCGGCGAGTAGATGGAATCGACTGGGATACGGCCGATTTCGGCGCCCGAGGCGCGGTTCTGCACGGCCGGCACGTAGCCGCGGCCGCGCTCGACGACCAGCTCCACCTCGAGCTTGCCCTTGTCGTTCAGCGTGGCGATGTGCAGCTCGGGGTTGTGCACGGTGACGCCGGCGGGCGGCACGATGTCACCCGCGGTGACCTCGCCGGGACCCTGCTTGCGCAGATACATGGTGACCGGCTCGTCCTCCTCCGAGGACACCACCAGGCTCTTGAGGTTCAGGATGATCGCGGTGACGTCTTCCTTGACGCCGGGCACGGTGGTGAACTCGTGCAGCACGCCGTCGATGCGGATGCTGGTGACGGCCGCCCCCGGGATCGAGGACAGCAGCGTGCGGCGCAACGAATTGCCCAGGGTGTAGCCGAATCCCGGCTCCAGCGGCTCGATGACGAACTGGGAGCGGTTGTCGGTGAGGACTTCCTCCGACAGGGTGGGTCGCTGAGAGATCAGCATGGTGTTTCTTCTTCTCCTTCTCGGCACCCGCTATTTGATGCCGCTAAGTACCCTGCGCCGGGTTCAGCGCAGGGGTTCTTACTTCGAGTAGAACTCGACGATCAGCTGCTCGGTGAGCGGCACGTCGATCTGCGCCCGCTCGGGCAGCTGGTGGATGAGGATGCGCTGCCGCTCCCCCACCACCTGCAGCCAGCTCGGGACGGGCCGGTCGCCCGCGGTCTCCCGCGCGATCTGGAACGGCACCGAGTTCAGCGACTGCTCGCGAACGTCGATGATGTCGTACTGCGACACCCGATAGCTGGGCACGTCGACGCGCACGCCGTTGACCGTGAAGTGGCCGTGGGTGACCAGCTGGCGCGCCATCCGGCGGGTGCGGGCCAGGCCGGCCCGGTAGACGACGTTGTCCAGGCGGCTTTCCAGGATCCGCAGCAACTCCTCACCCGTCTTGCCGGGCTGGCGGACGGCCTCCTCGTAGTAGCGGCGGAACTGCTTTTCCATCACGCCGTAGGTGAAGCGGGCCTTCTGCTTCTCCTGCAGCTGCAGCAGGTATTCGCTCTCCTTGATCCGCGCGCGGCCGTGCTGGCCGGGCGGGTAGGGGCGCTTCTCGAACGCCTGGTCGCCACCGACGAGGTCGGTGCGCAGCCGGCGCGACTTGCGGGTGACGGGTCCGGTGTAACGAGCCATGATTTCTGCTAGACCCTTCTGCGCTTCGGGGGGCGGACGCCGTTGTGCGGCTGGGGGGTGACGTCGGAGATCGCGCCGACCTCCAGCCCGGCGGCCTGCAGCGACCGGATCGCCGTCTCCCGGCCCGAGCCCGGGCCCTTGACGAACACGTCGACCTTGCGCACGCCGTGTTCCTGCGCCTTGCGGGCCGCGTTCTCGGCGGCCAGCTGGGCGGCGAACGGGGTCGACTTCCGCGAGCCCTTGAACCCGACGTGGCCGGACGACGCCCAGGCGATGACGTTGCCCTGCGGGTCGGTGATCGTCACGATCGTGTTGTTGAACGTGCTCTTGATGTGGGCCGCGCCGTGCGGGACGTTCTTCTTCTCCCGGCGGCGGGTCTTCTGCCCCTTCTTGGGGGCAGCGGCTGCCTTCTTGGCTGGTGGCATGGGTGGTTACCTGGCCTTCTTCTTGCCGGCGATGGTGCGCTTGGGGCCCTTGCGGGTGCGCGCGTTGGTCTTGGTCCGCTGGCCGCGCACCGGCAGGCCGCGGCGGTGCCGCAGGCCCTGGTAGCAGCCGATCTCGATCTTGCGCCGGATGTCGGCCTGGACCTCGCGGCGCAGGTCACCCTCGACCTTGAGGTTGGCCTCGATGTAATCGCGCAGGTGGGTCAGCTGGTCATCGGTGAGATCGCGGGTGCGCAGGTCCCGGTCGATGCCGGTGGCCGCCAGGATCTCGTTCGACCGGGTGCGGCCGACACCGTAGATGTAGGTCAGGGCGATCTCCATCCGCTTATCGCGCGGCAGATCGACGCCGACTAGTCGAGCCATGGGTGGCGTTCCTCTTTTTCTCTGCGGAGGTCTGATCCCAGCCCGTTCCCGCTTCCCCTGGGGGATTTGCGGGGCCCGGCCTCCGTCCGGGCGTGTCCGAGCGGCGCTGATTCGTCTTTTTTGGCGCTTGACGCGCCAGGCAGCTCGGTGGTGCTGGGAGGTCTGCATTCAGTTGTGTCGGGGGCCGGGCGAACCCGGCCGCGGCTCAGCCTTGTCGCTGCTTGTGGCGCGGATCGGAGCAGATCACCATGACCCGCCCATGCCGACGGATCACCCTGCACTTGTCACAGATTGGCTTGACGCTCGGGTTGACCTTCACGGCTGTTCGATCCTGTTCTGTGTCGTTACTTGTAGCGGTACACGATGCGGCCCCGGGACAGGTCGTACGGAGACAACTCCACGACCACCCGGTCCTCGGGCAGGATGCGGATGTAATGCTGCCGCATCTTGCCGCTGATGTGGGCAAGCACCTTGTGACCGTTCTCCAGCTCAATGCGAAACATCGCATTGGGCAGGGGCTCGACCACGCGGCCCTCGACCTCTATGGCGCCGTCCTTCTTGGCCATAACTGGTTAAAAATCCTCGTCGTTTAGTCTCGTTCGGGTATGCGCCCAGGTCGGCGCACCATTGCACACCGACTTGGAACGTGAGCCGGTGACAGGAAATTCCTAGGACTGGACACACAAAAAGTCGGCGCGGATGCCGCACCGTCGTTCTACGATACCTGGTTTTCGGCCGCCACCAAAATCCTCCTGACGAGCGCAGACCCCCGGCCGGCGGGGGCCGGAATAGCGGCCCGCGGACGCCGGTTGCCACGACCATGACCCAAGCAGCAGGCAAGCCCGATCTCGGCCGGTTCGGATCGTTCGGACGCGGCGTCACACCCCAGCAAGCCAAGGACATCGAGGCGCTCGGCTACGGCGCCGTCTGGGTGGGCGGTTCCCCGCCGGCCGAGCTGGCCTGGGTGGAGCCCCTTCTGGAGGCGACGACGACGCTGCAGGTGGCCACCGGCATCGTCAACATCTGGACCGCGCCCGCCGGGCCGGTGGCCGAATCCTTCCACCGGATCGAGGCGGCCTACCCGGGCCGCTTCCTGCTGGGCATCGGTGTCGGGCATCCCGAGGCGCACACCGAATACCGCAAGCCCTACGACGCGCTGGCCGACTACCTGACCCGGCTCGACGAGTACGGCGTGCCGGCCGGCCGCCGGGTGGTGGCGGCGCTGGGGCCGCGGGTGCTCAGGCTGTCCGCCGAGCGCTCCGCCGGGGCGCACCCCTACCTGACCACGCCCGAGCACACCGCCCGGGCCCGCGAGCTCATCGGCCCGTCGGCCTTCCTGGCGCCCGAGCACAAGGTGGTGCTGACCACCGACGCGGAGCACGCCCGGGCGGTCGGCCGCAAGGCGCTCGACATCTACTTCAACCTCGCGAACTACCGAAACAACTGGAAGCGGCTGGGTTTCACCGACGACGAGATCACCCGGCCGGGCAGCGACCGCTTGGTCGACGCGCTGGTGGCATATGGCAGCGTGGACCGGATCGCCGCGCGGCTGCGCGAGCATCTGGACGCCGGCGCCGACCACGTGCCCGTGCAGGTGCTGACCAAGGATGAAAACCTGGTCTCGGCGCTGGCCGAACTGGCGGGGCCGCTCGGACTGAAACCGTCCTGACCACAGGGGGAGCCGGATGACTGAGGGAGTTTCGCTCAAGCCCGACCTGGGCCCGTTCGGCGTGTGGCTGTCCACCCGGTCCATCACCGCCGAACTGGCCGCGCGGATCGAATCGCTGGGCTACGGCGCCGCCTGGATCGGCGGATCACCCGACGCCGAGCTGTCCTGGGTGGACCCCGCCCTGGCCGGCACCACCTCGCTGCACCTGGCCACCGGGATCGTCAACATCTGGTCGGCGCCGGCCGCGGCCGTCGCCGAGTCGTTCCACCGGATCGAAAGCGGCCACCCCGGAAGGTTTTTGCTGGGCATCGGGGCCGGCCACCGCGAGCACACCCGGGAGTACGTCAAGCCGTACGACGCGGTGGTCTCCTACCTCGACGAGCTCGACGCGGCGGTGATCCCGACCAGCCGGCGGGTGCTGGCCGCGCTGGGACCGCGGATGCTGCGGCTGGCCGCTCAGCGCAGTGCCGGCGCGCACCCCTTCCTGACCACCCCGGAACACACCGCCAAGGCGCGCGAATTGGTGGGCGGCTCGGTCTTTTTGGCGCCCGCGCACAAGGTCGTGCTCACCACCGACCGGGACCGGGCGCGGGCGGCCGGCCGGCAGGCCATCGAGCACAACCTGGGCCTGAGCAATTACGTGCACAACTGGCTGCGACTGGGGTTCACCGAGGCCGACGTGCGCCCACCGGGCAGCGACCGGCTGATCGACGCGGTGATCGGCTACGGCACCCCGCAGGCCGTCGCGGCGCGACTGCGCGAGCATCTGGACGCCGGGGCCGACCACGTGGCGATCCAGGTGCTGGGCGGGGATTCCGAGGAGACGCTGCTGCCCGCGCTGACCGAATTGGCCGATGCTCTGGGGCTGACTCGGACGAACTGACCGATCGGCTCCGTTAGGGTTTGGGTCATGCGGTTACTGGTCACCGGCGGCGCGGGTTTCATCGGCGCCAACTTCGTGCACAGCACCGTTCGCGAGCATCCCGAGGACTCGGTGACGGTGCTCGACGCCCTGACCTACGCGGGCCGGCGCGAGTCGCTGGCCGGCGTCGAGGATTCCATCCGGCTGGTGGTCGGCGACATCACCGACGCCGAGCTGGTGTCGCGGCTGGTCGCCGAGTCCGACGCCGTGGTGCACTTCGCCGCCGAGAGCCACGTCGACAACGCGCTGGCCGGCCCGGAGCCGTTCCTGCACACCAACGTGGTGGGCACCTTCACCATCCTGGAGGCGGTGCGGCGTCACGGCGTGCGGCTGCACCACATCTCCACCGACGAGGTCTACGGCGACCTCGAGCTCGACGACCCGAACCGGTTCACCGAGTCGACGCCCTACAACCCGTCCAGCCCGTACTCGGCGACCAAGGCGGCCGCCGACATGCTGGTGCGCGCCTGGGTGCGCTCGTACGGGGTGCGCGCGACAATCTCCAACTGCTCCAACAACTACGGCCCGTATCAGCACGTCGAGAAGTTCATCCCGCGCCAGATCACCAACGTGCTCACCGGCCGCCGCCCCAAGTTGTACGGCACCGGCGCCAACGTGCGCGACTGGATCCACGTCGACGACCACAACAGCGCGGTGCGCCGCATCCTGGAATCCGGCGAGATCGGCCGGACCTACCTGATCAGCTCGGAGGGTGAACGCGACAACCTGACCGTGCTGCGGACGTTGCTGCAGATGATGGGGCGCGACCCCGACGACTTCGACCACGTCACCGACCGCGTCGGACACGACCTGCGCTACGCTATCGACCCGTCCACGTTGTACGACGAATTATGTTGGGCGCCAAAGCACACCGACTTCGAGGAGGGCCTGCGTGAGACCATCGACTGGTATCGCGCGAACGAATCGTGGTGGCGGCCGTTGAAAGACGCCTCGGAAGCGCGCTACGAAGAACGCGGGCAGTGACGTGTCGGCCCGCGAACTGAAAATCCCCGGCGCCTGGGAGATCACCCCCACCGTGCACGGCGACGCCCGCGGCCATTTCTTTGAATGGCTGACCGACAAGGGGTTTCGCTCCTTCGCCGGTCATCGGCTCGACGTCCGGCAAGCCAACTGCTCGGTGTCCGCGGCGGGTGTGCTGCGCGGCCTGCACTTCGCCCAGGTGCCGCCCAGCCAGGCCAAATACGTGACCTGCGTGCGTGGTTCGGTGTTCGACGTGGTCGTCGACATCCGGGTGGGCTCGCCCACGTTCGGGCAATGGGATTCGGTGCTGCTCGACGACGCCGAGCACCGCACGATCTACATCTCCGAGGGTCTGGGGCACGGATTCCTTGCACTGCAAGACAATTCGACGGTGATGTACCTGTGCTCGGCGGAATACAACCCGGGGCGCGAACACACCATCTGCGCCACCGATCCGGCGCTGGGGATCGACTGGCCGCTGGTGGCCGGTGCCGCGCCCACGCTGTCCGAGCGCGACGCCGCGGCCCCCAGCCTGGAGGAGGTTCGCGCCTCGGGGTTGCTGCCCACCTGGGCGGAGACGCAAGCATTCATCGAGGGTTTGCCGCGCTGATCGTCTCGACCCGCATTGTCCGCAACCGTTATCCCGCAACGCAGTTGGCGCTCGCCGTGCGCACAACCCGGGATCGCCGCCCGACCACTTTATTCAACACATATCAAGTAACGCCGCGGTTGCAGCGCCCTGATCGGCCCAGTAGCGTGAACCGGCCCAATTCGGCGTTCGGTGACGTTAGGATGGCGCCGATGATGCCGATGATGCCCGTTTCGGATGACGGGAAACGTCGATGAAACTCGGGCAGGTGTTCGACCCGCGCAGCAACGCACTCAACGCGTGGCGGTTGGCGCTCGCGGCCGAGGTCATCTTCTGGCACACCTTTCCGATCCGCGGTCACCTCCCTTCGGTGCGGGCCGTCCTGCAGCTGTTGCTCTGCGTCGGCGTCGACGGGTTCTTCGCGATCTCGGGCTTCCTGATCACCGCGAGCTGGCTGAGCAACCCGCAGCTGCGGGCCTACCTGGCCGCCCGCGCGCTGCGCATCCTGCCCGGCTTCTACGTCTGCATGATCGTGACCGCGTTCGTCTTCGCCCCGCTCAGCGTGGCGATCCAGGGCGGGTCGCCGGCCCGGCTGTTGTTCTCCTACGCGCCGTTCGAGTACGTGCTGAAGAACATCGCGGTGTTGTGGCTCAAACCCGACGTCGGGGGCACCCCGCACGACATCCCCAACGCGGGCATCTGGAACGCCTCGCTGTGGTCGCTGTTCTGGGAGGTGATGTGCTACCTGGTCGTGGCCGCGATCGGCGTGGCCGGACTCGCCAACCGCCGCTGGGTGTCCCCGGTGATTCTGGTGGCGGCGGCGATCGGGGCGTCGTTCCTGCCGCCGGTCACCTTCCCCGAGGTGTTCCACCACCCGGAGGGCAACGTCGCGACCGCCCTCGTCTTCCTGGCCTGCCGGGCGGCCATCATGTTCTCGGCGGGCGCGCTGCTGTACCAGTGGCGCGACGTCATTCCGGCCCGCTGGTCGCTGGTGGCGGTGTGCGTGGTCATCGTGCTGGTCGCCGGCCAGCTGCCCGACTACCGGGTGGTGGCCGCCCTTCCGCTGGCCTACGCCGTCGTCGTGTCCGGCTCCCTGCTGCACAACCGGCGGTTGTGGTTTCGCACCGACCTGTCCTACGGCATGTACATCTACGCCTACCCGGTGCAGCAGCTGCTGGCCGTTCTCGGGCTGCTCAGCCTCAACCCGGTGGTGTTCTGCCTGGCCGTCGCCGCGGCCACCGTGCCGCTGGCCGCGGCGAGCTGGTTCCTGGTGGAGAAGCCGGCCCGCGCGCTGAAGACACGGTTGAAAAGGAAGGCCGCCGCCACCCCCGAGCAGGCGGCGATGGTGCTGCCGCCCGAGGTCCCGGGTGTGGCGTAGCGGCGCGGCCGGGCACCCCGTTGCCCGCGTCCCCTGCTCGCCGCCTTCGGCCGATACGATGGCGCCGACGGCGCGCGGTGGGCACGGAAACGGAGGCGGATGAAGCTCGGGCAGGTATTCGATCCGCGGCGAAACGCGCTCAACGCGCTTCGGCTGGTGCTGGCCGCCGAGGTGATGCTGTTCCACTCCTGGCCGATCACCGGTCACATGCCGCCCAAGTCCATCCTGCAGCTGTTCTTCTCGGTGGGTGTGGACGGGTTCTTCGCGATCTCCGGTTTCCTGATCACCCGCAGCTGGCTCAGCGACCCCCGGCTGCGTGACTATCTGACCGCCCGCGCCCTGCGCATCCTGCCGGGCTTCTATATCTGCCTGATCGTGACGGCGTTCGTGTTCGCCCCGCTCAGTGTGGTGATCCAGGGTGGCTCGCCCGCCAAGCTGCTCGGGTCCGCCGCCCCGCTCGAATACGTCCTGAAAAACAGCGCGATCGTCTATCTGCAGCCGAGCATCGACGGAACGCTGCACGGGGTGCCGGGCGGCAACGCCTGGAACGGTTCCATGTGGTCGTTGATCTGGGAACTGCTGTGCTACCTCGTCGTCGCCGCCATCGGCGTGGTGGGGCTGGGCAACCGTCGCTGGATTTCCCCGTTGATTCTGGTGCTGGCCACGTTGGGGGCATTGGTCGTGCCGCCGCTGACATTTCCCGGGGTGTGGACCATCCCGCAGCTCGCGGTCCGCTCGGCAATCATGTTCTCGGCCGGGGCGGTCATGTATCAGTGGCGAGACGTCATCCCCGCCCGCTGGTCGCTGGTCGCGGTCGCCCTCGCCATCGTCGCCGCGGCCGGGTTCCTGCCCGACTACCGGGTGGTCGGTGCCCTCCCGCTGGCCTACGCCGTCATCGTGACCGGTTCCCTGCTCAAGAGCGAGCGGTTGGTGCTGCGCACCGACCTGTCCTACGGCGTCTACATCTACGCCTTCCCCACCCAGCAGCTGCTGGCCGTGTGCGGGCTGGCGACGCGGTTGCATCCGGCCCTGTTCTTCCTCGCCTCGGTGGCGGCCACGCTGCCGCTGGCAGCGGCCAGCTGGTTCCTCATCGAGAAGCCGTCGATGGCCCTCAAACGCCGCCTCAAGCGCAAGTGGACCGGCCCGCGGGCCGCCGAAAGCGACCCGCGGGTGTCGCAGGCCGAGCCCGCCCCGGCCGACGTGCTCGCCGACCGCCCGGCCCCAGAGGCGCCGGGACACTTCTAGCCGCGGCTCGGCCGGTGCCGGTAATATGCCGCCCCAGTGCGGGGGGGCGTCCATAGTGCGGGGGGCATAGGCAGGCGGAGGCCGATGACCCTCG
This sequence comes from Mycobacterium timonense, assembly GCF_025821985.1. NCBI lineage: Bacteria > Bacillati > Actinomycetota > Actinomycetes > Mycobacteriales > Mycobacteriaceae > Mycobacterium > Mycobacterium timonense. The sequence goes on from NZ_JACKSY010000115.1 coordinate 85,929, forward strand.
GGCAGGTGTTCGATCCGCGGCGCAACGCGCTGAATGCGTGGCGGCTGCTGCTGGCGGCCGAGGTGATGCTGTGGCATTGCTGGCCGATCACCAACCGGCTGCCGCCGGCGGCGACGCTGCAGCTTCTCTTCTCGGTCGGGGTGGACGGGTTCTTCGCGATCTCGGGGTTCCTGATCACCCGCAGCTGGCTCGACGATCCGCGACTGCGCGACTTTCTCGCCGCGAGGGCCCTGCGCATCCTGCCCGGCTACTACGTGTGCCTGATCGTCACCGCGTTCGCGGTCGCCCCGCTCAGCGTGGCGATCCAGGGGGGCTCGGTGGGCGCGCTGCTGTCCTCCGGCGCGCCGCTGGAGTACGTCGCGAAGAACAGCGCGGTGGCCTACGTCCACCTGAACATCGGCGCAACACCCGGCGGCGTACCGCATCCGGGGGTCTGGAACGGCTCGTTGTGGTCCCTGGTCTGGGAGGTGGCGTGCTACCTCGCCGTCGCCGCCATCGGCGTGGCCGGGCTGGCCGATCGCCGGTGGATGTCCGTCGCGGTGTTGGCGCTGGCGGTGGTCGGGGCGGCGTTGGTGCCGCCGCTGACCTACCCGGGGCAATGGACCGTCGCGCAGCTGGCGGTGCGCTCGGCCATCATGTTCGCCGCCGGGGCCGTGGTCTACCAGTGGAAGGACGTGATCCCGGCCCGGTGGTCGCTCGTCGCGGTGTGCGTCGTCGTCGTGGCGGCGGCCAGCCGGCTGCCCGACTACCGGGTGGTGGCCGCGCTGCCGCTGGCCTACGCGATCATCGTGTCCGGCGCCCTGCTGCGCAACCGCCGCCTGCGGCTGGCCACCGACCTGTCCTACGGCGTCTACATCTACGCGTTTCCGGTCCAGCAGCTGCTGGCGGTGTGCGGGCTCGCCCGGTTGCCGGTGGCGGTGTTCTTCGTGACCGCCCTGGCCGCCACCCTGCCGCTGGCCGCGGCCAGCTGGTGGTTGATCGAAAACCTGACTTTTATCACTGTCGGCGATCCGGCGGTTGTGTAGGGCTGTGACCTGTGTCTTCGGTTGTGGCCTGGTGCGGATTTGTGCACTAGCCGGTGGGCCGTAGGGTGCCTGCGTGGCCTATG
>NZ_JACKSY010000116.1:0-57260 GCF_025821985.1 Mycobacterium timonense
GACGACGCCCACATCTTGCGGGCCTCGTCCTCCACGGTCTGGGCGTGCACCTCGAAGCGGCCCGCCATCGCCCGCATTTCGTGCGGGTCGGTCATAAAACGTGTTGCCATCTCGGCTGTCTCCTATCTTGAAGCTTCAGTTCGCCGAAGTCTTAACAGTTGTAATTGATGCGGTGGTGGCCGCGTTGGAAATAGATTACGGCCTGCCGGTTAATTGCTCGCCTCAAACGGGTGACATCTACCCCCTTATTCGCCTTATCCGCGGTCTCATCGTTAGACGACGACCTGTTTGGGCATGACGATCGGCTTGAAGCCGTACCGGGGTCCGCTGCCGTAGGCGCCGGCGCCCTTGGCCGCGGCCGCCGCCCCCGGCATGCCGGGCATCGCGGTGACCGGCTCGGCCTCGGAGGCGACGGTCCAGCCCGAGCCCTCCAGCGGGGCGGCCGACGAGGCCAGCGACGTGGCCGGCGCGGCCGCCGACCAGCTGGCGGGCACCGACAGCCCGCCCACCGCGGACGCCTCGCCCACCGCCGCCGACGCACCGGCGCCCGTCACCGAGCCCACCATCATGCCCGGCGTGATGGCCGCTCCCGCCGCCGGCGCAACCGAGTCGGTGAGCGAGAACGGGATCGCCGGCACGGTCCCCAGGGTCTTGCCCAGCGACACCGCGTTCGGGATGGTGGCACAGACCCACCAGGCTGCGGTGTTGATCGCGCCGTTGGTCGCGTTGAGGAACGACGGGGTGCCCAGCAGATCGTCGATGGACTGCAGCAGGCCGTCGGTGGGGGGCGACGTGATCAGCGACGAGAGGTCCAGACCCGCCGTCTGCGCCGTGCTGTTCGTCGCGTCGAAGGCGACGGCGCCGTTGTCAACGGCCGCGGCCGCTCCGGGGTTGGTGGTCGAGGTCAGCGGCGTCACCGGCTGCAGCACTCCGGCGGCCGCCGAGGCCGCCTGGTAGGTGGCCATCATGGTGGCGTCCTGCACCCACATCTCGGCGTACTGCGCTTCGGTCGCCGCGATGGCCGCCGAGTTGACACCCAGGAAGTTGGTCGCCACCAGCGTTGCCAGCAACGACCGGTTGGCGGCGATCACCGGCGGCGGCACCGTCGCGGCGAACGCCGCTTCGTAGGCGGCCGCCGACGCGGTGGCCTGCGCGCTGGCCTGCTCGAGCGCGGCCGCCGTGGTGGTCAGGTAGGACACGATGGGCTGCGCCGCGGCCGCCGCCGCGGCCGACCCGCCGCCCGTCCACTGTTCGGTGGTCAGCAGCGAGATGATCGACTCCCATTGGCTGGCGGTGCTGCTCACCTCGGCGGACAGGTTGGCGTACGCCGTCGCCGCCGCCATCAGCGGGCCCGAGCCCGCGCCGGCGTACATGAGCGCCGAGGTGATTTCCGGTGGAACCGCCGCAAAGTCAAGAACCATTTTGTGTATCCCGCTCCTCGAATCGGTTGAAAACTGTTGCCTGGGTTGCCTAGACCGTCGCCGGCTTGGGCATGACGATCGGTTTGACGCCGTAGCGTGGCGCCCCGAAACCGGCGCTGTTGCGCGCCATGGTCCCCACCCCGGGCATGCCCGGCACCACCGTGCCGACGCCGGCCTGCGGAGCGGCGGCGGTCCAGCCCACCGTTTGCAGCGGCGCGCTGCTGGAACCGACCACCGGGGTGGCGCCGGCCCAACTCGGCGGCACGGACAGTTTGCTGACGGTGGTCGCCTGGCCCATCGCGGCGGCCGGCATCGCACCCATGCCCGCCACGCCACCGACACCGGCCCCGCCCACGCCGGTTTCCACCGGTGCGGTCGAGGTGGCCAGGTCGGCCCCGGCGGCGGCGTCGGCGCCGGAGGTGTCCAGCAGCCCACCACCGGCCAGGCCGAGCAGGTTCGAGGTGGCCGACGCCCAGTTGCCGATACCGATGTTGCCGATGTTGGCGCCGTTGCTCGACAGGCCGAACATGCCGCCCAGACCGCCGCTGGACTGGCCGTTGAAGCCCAGCAGCCACGCCAAGATGTCGATCGGGTTGGAGCCGGTGGCCGCGCTGGCGGTGGGGTCCGCGGCGCTCAGCGCCTGCATCGCGGTCTGGCTGGCGTTGACGGCCTCGGTGTCGCCGTAGCTGTTGGAACTGATGCCCAGGGTCTGCGAATACTGTTCCAGCAGCGTCTGCGCCTCGGACGCGATCGCCTGGTACTGGGTGCCGTAGGCCGAGAAGATGGCCGCCTGCTGGGCCGACACCGGGTCGGCGGCGGCGGGGGCGATGGCGGTCGTCGCCGAGGCCGCGCCGGCGTTTTGCGCCGCGAGATTGCTGTTGATCCCACTGAGCAGCGCCTCGGCGGCTAACATTTCCTCAGTCGTTGTCGTCAGAAATGACATCCATTGCTCCTCGTGCTCAAGCTGGCCGACCCCCGGTGTGGATCGACCCGTGCGCTCGCCTCGCGGCCGCTGTGCGTGGGCAAGACGCTATCGATCCACGACTCCACGTTCCCGATCGAAAGGCCTGAGATGACAGCCGTTTACGGCTTCTTAACGACGAGGGCGGCAGTTTTAACACGGTCCTGTCGGACGACATCCGCCTGTCATCTGGAGTAAACGCTCGCCGGAAGTAATCGCGCGCGGCGCGCGGATCCTAATACACGCTCAGCGGAACCGCATGTTGTACGTCTGGCAAATTGCCGACCCGACGCGGTGCGGTGAAACCAGCCGCCACGCGCTAGATTCGCCGCCGGGCCCCCATAGCCCAATTGGCAGAGGCAGCGGACTTAAAATCCGCCCAGTGTCGGTTCGAGTCCGACTGGGGGCACCGAAACTCCCGGCCGGACGTGCCGGGTCCGTGACCGTCCGGGGCGCCGCGCCGCCCGGTGGCCGAAATGAGCACCTAATCGCTTGGCGCAGAGGCGAATTCGAAGTATCCGCCCGGGCGGCCAACGACGAGCGGGCTCGCAGCCGTCCGGCCGAGTAAGTTGGTCGCGAGCGGTGCGCGACCGAGCACCACGAAGGAGCCAGCGCGACGGTGTCCGAGGATGCACGGGCCGACGGTGTCTCGCGCCAATACGATCGCTGGCAATACCCGCCGCCGGTCACCGACCTCGACGCGTGGACGACAAACCACTGGGACTGGTTCGACCCGTTCTGGGCGCATCGGCTGCTGTGGCCCGACCGCGACTACCGACCCGACCTCGACATCCTCATCGCGGGGTGCGGCACCTTCCAGGCGGCCGTCTACGCCTACACCAACCGCGCCGCCAAAGTGGTTGCCATCGACGTCAGCCGGACGGCGCTGGACCATCAGCAATTCCTGAAGGACAAGCACCGGCTGCACAACCTGGAGCTGCATCGGCTCGCGATCGAAGAGGTCGCCGCGCTGGACCGCGACTTCGATCTCATCGTCTCCACCGGCGTGCTGCATCATCTGGCGGATCCGCTGACCGGGCTGACAGCGCTCGGTCGGTGCCTGCGGCCCGACGGGGCGCTCGGCGTCATGCTCTACGCCAGCTACGGCCGGATCGGCGTCGAGATGCTGGCATCGGTGTTTCGCGACCTCGGACTCTCCCAGGACGAGGCCTCGGTGGAACTGGTCAAAGAGGCGGTGGCGGCGCTCCCGGCAGACCACCCCGTGCACACCTATCTGAAGGGGGCCCGCGACCTGTCGACCGATGGCGGGCTGGTCGACACCTTCCTGCACGCCCGGCAACGCAGCTACACCGTCGAGCAATGCCTGGAGCTGGTCGCCGCGGCCGGGCTGGCGTTCCAGGGCTGGCTTCGCAATTCGCCGTACTACCCGCACGACGCCCTCTTCGGGGGCGCCGCAACCCAATTCCAGTCGGCCCTGAACCGGTTGCCCGACACCACGTTGTGGTCGGTGATGGAGCGCCTGCAACCAGCCAACGCCACCCACTTCTTCCTCGCCTGCCGGCCGGAACGCCCACGGGAGCGTTACGCGATCGACTTCTCGTCGCCGACGTATCTCGGCTACGTCCCCGGGCTGCGGACGGCATGCCTGCTGTCCGGTGACCAGATCCACCTGCCCGGCGCCAAACTGACGCTGACCCCGGCCCAGCTGCCCTTTGTCCAACAGGTCGACGGCCGGCGCAGCATCGCCGAGATCATCGACGGGGTGGGGGGCGCCGGCCGGGATGACCGGGCGCGGGAGTTCGGTCGTCGACTGTTCGAGTCGTTGTGGCGCCTGGACTTCCTGGCGATGGGGCTGGCCCCGGGCCGGTAGTGGACCAAGAGTTTGGGCCAGCCGCCGGCGGCGGCGCCGACGGCCACTCATACACTGACCCAGCATGGGCATGCTGTTCGGCCTCGCGCCGTGGATTGTGTATTGGGTGTTGGTCGGTAACGTTCCGTTCGTGGCGGCCGTGCTGGTCGCGCTGGCGCTCGCCGCGGTCAGCCTGGGCCTGGGCGGGGTGCTGCGCAGGCGCTGGCAGCTCTTCGACTTCGCTTCTGTAGCAGTGCTTTTGGTTCTCGCCGTGCTGGCCTTCACGCTCAGCGAGTCGTTTCTGCAGCGGTGGATCCTGCCGTTGAGCAACGCCGGGATCTTCCTGGCGGCGCTGGCGGGGATGCTGATCGGGAAGCCCTTCGTGGCCGAGTTCGCCGCCGCCGAACAGGCTCCCGACGTCGCCAAGACCGAGTTGTTCGGCCGGATCGTGAAAATCCTCGGCTGGATCTGGGTGGCGACGTTCGCCGGGATGACGGTGTCGTCGGCGATCCCGTCGGTGCTGCAGGGATCCGCCGGGGCGGCGCCCGCCTACATGCTGGACACCAAGACCCCGCTGTCGTTCCTGTGCTACTGGATCATTCCCTTTGCGCTGCTGGGCCTGGCGGCGGTGGTCTCGCGGCTGCTGCCCGACCGGATGCTGATCGGCATCGACGACCTGGAGCGGGAAACCTCGTTCGTCGCCTACGACGAGGCCACCATCGACGAGCTCTACTTCCTGGCCCAGGAACACGCCAATCGCGAGGTCGGCCCCGGCAAGGAGGCCTACGCCGTCAAGGTCGGCGGCATGGGAACTCCGTTGACCGGGGACGAATCTCGAAAGTCGTGGCCGTCCACCTACAAGGTGCGCGACAAACGACGCTGAAGGCTACGTTGTGGTGATGGACGCGCCCAGCCCCGACGCCATCCGCGCCGAGACGATCACCATCACCGGCCGCGGCGGCGACGAGATCGAGGCCTACCGGCCGGAGGCCACGGCGATCACGAGAGCGATCGCCCACGCGCCGGCCGGACTGGCCGCCAAGGACCAGTAGGGCCGACGATGCCCGCCGAACCGGACTACCCGCAGATGGCGGCGGCGCGGGGCCGGATCGAACCGGCGCCGCGGCGGGTCCGCGGTTATCTGGGCGACGTGCTGGTCTTCGACACCACCGCCGCCCGCTACGTGTGGGAGGTCCCCTACTACCCGCAGTACTACATTCCACTGGCCGACGTGCGCACCGGGTTGCTGCGCGACGAAAACCACGCTCAGCGAGTGCAATTCGGACCGTCGCGGCTGTACTCCGTGGTGGCCGGCGGCCGCACCTGTGAGTCGGCGGCCCGGGTGTTCGACGCCGACGGCGACGGCCCGCTGGCCGGTACCGTGCGGTTCGAATGGGATCCGTTGCGCTGGTTCGAAGAAGACGAACCGATCTACGGCCATCCACGCAACCCGTACGCGCGGGTGGATGCGCTGCGCTCACACCGACATGTTCGCGTCGCACGTGACGGAATCACGTTGGCGGACACCAGATCTCCCGTCCTGCTGTTCGAAACCGGTTTGCCCACCAGGTATTACATCGATCCCACCGACGTCGACTTCGCGCATCTGGAGCCCAGCGCCACCCAGACGCTGTGCCCGTACAAGGGAACGACGTCGGGCTACTGGTCGGTGCGGGTCGGCGACGTCGTGCACGAAGACCTGGCCTGGACCTACCACTACCCGCTGCCCGCGGTCGCCCAGATCGCTGGGCTGATCGCGTTCTACAACGAAAAACTGGACATCGTCGTCGACGGGACGCCGCTGCCTCGACCGCACACCCAATTCAGCTGAGCCGGCCCCGATGTGATATTCGCCTCTCGTACCGCCGATGCTGAGAATTCCTCAGCAAAGCAGCCCGTGAACATGCGCGGGCGCGGTTAGCGGCGCGGATGAAATCCCCCGCATGCGCGTTTGCGACGGTTTCGCTGCGGGTAAGCGACTGCGGTACAGCGTGATTGGAAGTCTGAGCAGAACCTGAGTGCACCGAGTGACGTAGCTAACGTCGAGCATTTTCGAGCTGCAGTGAGGCGAATTTTGGCCAGTAGACTACCGAAAACCAGTCTCGTCAGTGCCTTTCGGTGCTGAAAGCCGGTGAATCCGGTGGCCAATTCGCCGCGACCGTGTCGGCGGCTACGCCACCTGGCCACCCGGGCCGACAAACACAGCAAAGGCGGTACCAGCGTGAGTGATGCAAACGGGCCTACGGCCCGATTCGGGATCGACAACACCGCGGTGGTCAAAGTCCCTGTTCACCACGGCCCGATCAGCGACATCGACGTCAGCCCCGACGGGCGCCGGCTGCTGGTGACCAACTACGGCCGCGACACCGTGTCGGTGATCGACACCCACACCTGTCGCGTCGCGAGCACCATCGCCGGTCTGAGCGAACCGTTCGCGGTGGCCATGAGCGCCGCCGACCCGAACTACGCCTATGTCAGCACCGTCACCGCCGCCTACGACGCGATCGAAGTCATCGACGTCGTCACCAACTGGCGCATCGCCACGCATCGGCTGGCGCACAGCCTGAGCGATCTGGCGGTCAGCCCGGACGGGCGGTACCTCTACGCCAGCCGCAACGCCGTGCGCGGCGCCGATGTGGCGGTGCTGGACACCACCACGGGCGAGCTCGAGGTGATCGAGCTGGCCGCCGCGGCCGGGACGACCACCGCCTGCGTGCGGGTCAGCGCCGACGGGCGCCGGCTGTTCGTCGGCGTCAACGGGCCCAACGGCGGCGGCCTGGCCATCATCGAAACCCGCACCCGCACCGACGGCCGCCGGGTCGGCGGCCGCTCCCGCCTCGTCGGCACCGTCGAGCTCGGGCTGCCCGTCCGCGATGTGGCGCTCGGCAACGACGGCAACACCGCGTATGTGGCCAGCTGCGGCCCAGTGGTGGGCTCGGTGCTCGACGTCGTCGACACCCGGGCCGCCACCATCGTCAGCACGCACAAGATCAACGAGATCACCGGGCCGCTGACCCGGATGACGCTGAGCCGCGACGGCGAGCGCGCCTACCTGATCAGCGACGACCGGGTCACGGTGCTGGGCACCCGCACCCAGGACGTCCTCGGCGAGGTCAGGGTGACCAAGCACCCGTCGGCCCTGGTGGAAAGCCCCGACGGCAACTACCTGTACGTCGCCGACCACGCCGGGGTGCTCAGCGTGGCCCGGCTCTCCTCGGGGACCGCACCGGCCGCGCCGTGCAGCGGCGCCGACGAGGACGACGACGCGACCACCGGTTGGCTGCCCGAGCTGGCGCCGTGGGAGCCGGTGCTGGCCTAGCTGCACCCACCGCCCGAGCCGGCCGCCAAAGTCGGGCCCGCCGAACGGGATCGGGGCCGTGCGGCCCGCTCGGGGTCTGCCACAATCGCCGGATCCGGGCTTAGGGTGGGAAAGCGGCCGGCGGCGCGGCGCCGTCGGCCCCAGATGCGGAGGCGGTGCGCAGTGGACGGCACGATGCAGGACTTTCCGTTGACGATCACCGCGATCATGCGTCACGGCTGCGGCGTGCACGGGGCGCGCACCGTGACCACCGCGACCGGAGACGGTTACCGGCGCACCAGCTACCGCGAACTGGGCGACCGGGCCGCCCAGCTGGCGAACGCGTTGCGCGGGCTCGGGGTGACCGGGGACCAGCGGGTGGCCACTTTCATGTGGAACAACGCCGAGCATCTCGCCGCCTACCTCGCCGTGCCCTCGATGGGCGCGGTGCTGCACACCCTGAACATCCGGCTGTTCCCCGAGCAGATCGCCTACGTAGCCAACGAGGCCGAGGACCAAGTGGTGCTGGTCGACGCGTCGCTGGTCAAACTGCTCGCGCCGGTGCTGCCCGGCCTGCACACCGTGCACACGGTGATCGTGGTCGGCGACGGCGACACCGAGCCGCTGCGGGCATCCGGCAAGACGGTGCTGCGCTACGCCGACGTCATCGGCGCCGAGCCGGCCGAATTCGACTGGCCGCGCATCGACGAGAACTCCGCGGCCGCCATGTGCTACACCAGCGGCACCACCGGGAACCCGAAAGGCGTTGTGTACAGCCATCGTTCGAGTTTCCTGCACACGATGGCCGCGTGCACCGCCAACGGTATCGGGATCGGGGCCAGCGACAGCCTGCTGCCGATCGTGCCGATGTTTCACGCCAACGCCTGGGGCCTGCCCTACGCGGCGCTGATGGCCGGCGCGGACCTGGTGCTGCCCGATTGCCACCTCGACCCCCGCTCGCTGGTGCGGATGGTCGAAGACCTGCGGCCCACCGTGACCGGTGCGGTGCCGACCATCTGGAACGCGGTGCTGCACCACCTGGAAGACGAACCCGACCACGACATGTCGTCGCTGCGGCTGGTGGTCTGCGGCGGCTCGGCCGTACCGGTGTCGCTGATGCGCACCTTCGAGGAGAAACACGGCGTGCAGATCCGGCAACTGTGGGGCATGACCGAGACGTCGCCGCTGGCCACCATGGCCTGGCCGCCGCCGGGAACGCCGGAGAACCAGCACTGGGCGTACCGGGGCACACAGGGCCAACCGGTCTGTGGGGTCCAGATGCGCATCGTCGACGATGACGGCCGCGTCCTGCCCAACGACGGCACCGCGGTGGGGGAGGTGGAGGTGCGCGGCCCGTGGATCGCCGGCTCCTACTACCTGGGACGCGACGACTCGAAGTTCGACTCCGGCTGGCTGCGCACCGGCGACGTGGGCCGCATCGACGAGCGGGGCTTCGTCACGCTGACCGACCGGGCCAAGGACGTCATCAAATCCGGTGGCGAATGGATCTCCTCGGTGGAGCTGGAAAACTGCCTGATCGGTCACCCCGACGTGGTCGAGGCCGCGGTGGTGGGAGTGCCCGACGAGCGGTGGGAGGAACGCCCGCTGGCCGTGGTGGTGGTCAAGGACGGCGCCTCGGTCGACGCCGACCAGCTGCGAAAGTTCCTGGCCGACAAGGTTGTTCGTTGGTGGCTGCCGGAGCGGTGGACGTTCGTCGACGAGATACCGCGCACCAGCGTCGGCAAATACGACAAGAAGGCCGTCCGCTCCCGCTACGCCGACGGCGGCTACCGGGTGATCGAAGCCCGCGACTGAAAGGCTTGGCACAGTGGCAGATTCACTCGTCGTCGCCCAATCCGTCGTCGCCCCCGTCGCCGTGCCGGACGCGTTCGGACGCACGCTGCCGATGCCGCTGCCGACGCTGTTCAACCGGTGGTACGGCCCCTTCCCGCCGATCAGGGAGGTGCGCGGACAGACCGGGGACTGGGACGCGGCGGGCCGGCAGCGCATCGTGCACCTGGCCGGCGGTGCCAGCATGCGCGAGGAACTGACCAGCGTCGACCCGCCGCGGTCGTTCGGCTACCGGCTCAGCGGCATCACCGGCCCGATGGCGCTGCTGGTGAATCATGTGCTCGGCGAATGGGTTTTCACCCCGGCGGCCGGCGGAACCGAGATCACCTGGCGCTGGGACATTCATCCCAGGTCACCGCTGACCGCCTGGGCGCTTCCACTGCTGGGCAGGATGTGGCAGGGCTACGCGCGACGCGCGCTGGACAACCTGGTGGCCTTGCTCACCCGCTGAGTCCCGCCGGCCGTTACGGTAAGAGCCCATGTGTCGACTCTTCGGCCTGCACGCCGGGACACGCGCGTGCACCGCGACCTTCTGGCTGCTCGACGCGCCGGACAGCCTGGCCGAACAGAGCCGGAGAAACCCCGACGGCACCGGCCTGGGGGTGTTCGACGAGCACGCCCGCCCGCAGCTGCACAAGGAGCCGATAGCCGCCTGGCGGGACGCCGCGTTCGCGCGCGAAGCGCATCAGCTGACCGGCACCACCGTCATCGCCCACGTCCGCTACGCGACCACCGGGTCGCTCGACGTCCGCAACACCCACCCGTTTCTGCAGGACGGCCGGATCTTCGCGCACAACGGGGTGCTGGAGGGGCTCGACGTCATCGACGCGCGGCTGCGTGAGGTCGGCGTCGACGGGTTGGTGTTGGGTGACACCGACTCCGAGCGGGTGTTCGCGTTGATCACCGCCGCGATCCGGGCCCGCGACGGCGACATCACCGCGGGCCTGGTCGACGCCGTCCGATGGCTGGCCGAGCAGGTCCCGATCTATGCGGTCAACCTGCTGCTGAGCACCGCCACCGAGATGTGGGCGCTGCGCTACCCGCACACCCATCAGCTCTACGTGTTGGATCGCTCCGCCGACGCGGCCCGGCAACCCGAATTCGACTTGCACACCATACGAATTCACGCGCGCTCCCAGCAGCTGCGCACCCGGCCGTCGGTGGTGTTCGCCACCGAACGCATGGACGCCGACCCGCGTTGGCGGCTGCTCGAGCCGGGGGAGCTGGTTCACGTCGACGCCGGGCTGCGAGTCACCCGCCGCCTGGTGCTGCCCGACCCGCCCCGGCAGCTGCTGCGCCGCGACGAGCTGAGCACACCGGTGCGGGACTCCCAGCACGCACTGCCCGACACCCGGCGGGCCGGCTGAGGCCGTTTGGCAGAGTGTTTCGACGTGACAACCAAACGCGCCCTGGTGCTCGCCGGCGGCGGGATCGCCGGAATCGCCTGGGAGACAGGTGTTCTGCGGGGCATTGCGGACGAGTCGCCGGCCGCGGCGCGGCTGCTGACCGAATCCGACGTGCTGGTCGGCACGTCGGCGGGCTCGGCGGTCGCCGCCCAGCTGTGCAGCGGCCACACCCTCGACGCGCTGTTCGATCGGCAGGTCGCCGCCTCTTCGCCCGAAATCGATTCCGGGGTCGACGTCGAGGCCATCACCGAGCTGTTCCTGACCGCCCTGGCCGAACCGTACGACGACTCGGAGGACAAGACCCGCCAACAATTGCGGCGCATCGGGGCGGTAGCGCTGGCCACCGACACCGTGCCGGCCCCGGTGCGCCGCCGGGTGATCGCGGCGCGGTTGCCGTCGCACCGGTGGCCGCGACGGGCGTTGCGGCTCACCGCAATCGACGTCGACAGCGGCGAGCTGACCGTGTTCGACCCGGCGTCGGGCGTCGACCTCGTCGACGCGGTGGCGGCCAGCTGCGCGGTGCCCGGGGCGTGGCCTCCGGTGGCCATCGGCGGCCGCCGCTACATGGACGGCGGGGTGGCCAGCTCGGTGAATTTGGGGGTGGCCGCCGACTGCGACGTCGCGGTGGTGCTGGTGCCCTCGGGCGTCGACGCGCCGTCGCCGTTCGGCGCCGGCCCGGCCGCGGAGATCGCGGCGTTCCCCGGCCGGGCGTTGGCCGTCTTCGCCGACGACCGCTCGCTGGCGGCGTTCGGGCCCAACCCGTTGGACCCCGGCTGCCGGGTGCCCTCGGCGCGGGCCGGCCGCGAACAGGGCCGCCGCGAAGCCGCGGCCGTCGCCGAATTCCTGGGTGTGTGACGAATCCCGTTGCCGGGCAATCAGTTCAGCGCTCGACCGCGGGGCGGTCGTCGTCGCCGTCCTCGAGGGCGTCGAGGGCTTGGTCGGCCAACGCCCGCCCCGCGTCGATCACCTCCACCGCCCGGTGGAATTCCAGGCCCCGGCAGATCGAGCGGGGGACCTCGATGAGCAGGTCGGGCGGGTAGACGGCCAGCGTGTGCCGCGCCAGCGCCGCCTGGGCGATGTCGATGGTGCGGTTCATCACCTCGAAGCTGCCCAGTTTGGGCACATCCGTTGCCGCGCCGGGCAATTCGACGGCCTCGTCGTCGTCATCGGCGAGCACCGGCTGGTCGGGTTCCTCGGGATTGTCCGGCCAGGCGTCGGCGTCGCCGCTCGGCCCGCCCAGCCGGCTCAGCACCGCCCGCGCGGTGGGCCGATCGAGCAGCGAGCGGGCGGCGGCCGTGTCGAACAGCGCCGAGGTGCTGCGCATCATGCGGGTCAACCACTCGGCGGTGGCGGCCGGTTCGGCCTCGCGACGGGTGATCGCCTCGCTGCCGGACAGGTTCACCGCGATGGTCAGATCGGCGTTGACGGCCGAGAGCGGGGCCATCGGCAGCGGGTCGAGGATGCCGCCGTCGGCCAGCAGCCGGCCGTCGAGGGTGTGCGGGGCGATCACCCCGGGGATCGCGATGGACGCGCGGATCGCCTCGTCCAGCGGCCCGCGCTGAAACCACACCGACTTGCCGGCCAGCAGGTCGGTGGCCACCGCGGTGTAGGGGATGCGCAGGTCCTCGATGGCCACCGGCCCCAGGATGTCGCGCACCGCGTCCAGGATCTTGCCCGCCCGCATCACCCCGGCCGCGCTGATGGACGGGTCCAGCAGCCGCAGGATGGTGCGCTGGGTCAGCGACTTGGCCCACTCGGCGAACTCGTCCAGCCGTCCGGCCGCTTGCAGGCCGCCGACCAGCGCGCCCATCGACGAGCCGGCGACGCCGACGATGTCGTAGCCGCGGGCTTGCAGCGCCTCGATCACCCCGATGTGGGCGTAGCCGCGGGCGCCACCGCTGCCGAGCGCGAGTGCCACCCGAGTCGGTGCTGATCGACGTTCCTCAGGCACCCCTCCATTTTGCGCGGCGGCCGGCTAGCGGGCGCTCGCGGCGGTCGGCGGGCGCGGCCGGGCAGTTTTTTCAACCGTGATCGCAATTGTCCTTGTCCAACCGGGGTGCCGTCACCCGCATTCGTCGTTGGCGGCCGCCCGGGCGGCGACGATCACGGCCGCCTGCCGGGCCGGCGCCAACGCCGACCACGGCGTGTTCCAGCTGCCCGCGGTGCCCGACGGCGATGCCTGCACCATCGACAAGTACGGCTCGAACAGCGACGCACCCGTCTTGGGCTGGGCCTCCATCCACTCCTTGGCGGCGTGACAGGCCTGGTAGTACTCCTCTTCGGTGGAGTCCGCCGGGATGTCGATCCGGGTCGTCACGCCGCCCGGGGACAGCCCGACGGCGCCCGGCGGCGCCGCGGCGGGGCCGGCGGGGATACCCGATTGCCGCGCCGGTGCGGGCGCCGGCGCGCCGCGCGGGGCGCCGTGCGAGCACCCGGGGGCCGCCATCACAACCCCCAGCACGATGCCCACCAGAACGACCGCGCCCCGTCGCCGGGACCGATCACCGCGCCAGCGCACGGTCCCAATCTATGCAACACTGGCTGCCGTGATGGAGCGCTTCGGATTTTGCGAGTGTTGTCGGCCGTAACACGCCGCCGCCCGATCCGTTTTCGCTCCCTGGAGTCCTTTCCTCATGCCTGTCCCCGCCGCCACCCTGGCTGCCCTGCGCCCGCCTTTCCCGTCGTCGCCGTCGCCGGGTCCGACCCGGTTGCGGGTGCCCGACCTGCTCTATGCCACCGATCAGGCCGCCGACGACGTGCTCAGCGGGCGCTGCGACCACCTGCTGCCCCCGGGCGGCATCCCGGCGTCGCGGCGCTGGTTCACCCGCATCCACGGCGACGAGGAGCTCGACGTCTGGCTGATCAGCTGGGTGCCCGGCCACCCGACCGAACTGCACGACCACGGCGGGTCGCTGGGCGCGTTGACCGTCGTCTCCGGATCGCTGAACGAATACCGTTGGGACGGTAGGGCTTTGCGACGCCGCCGGCTCGACGCCGGCGATCAGGCCGGCTTCCCGCTGGGCTGGGTGCACGACGTGGTGTGGGCGCCCCGGCCGGTCAGCGGGCCGGTCAGCCGTCGGGCCGTCGCCGCCGCCCAGGCGGCGCCGACGCTGAGCGTGCACGCCTACTCGCCGCCGCTGACCGCGATGTCCTACTACGACATCACCGAGCGCAAGACGTTGCGTCGGCAACGCACCGAACTGACCGACCAGCCGGAAGGATCGTGATGAGCCGCATCGACGTCGTGTTGAGGTCCGCCCGGCGCCGGTTCCGCCGGCTGCCCGCCGTCGAAGTGCCCGACGCGGTGCGCCGCGGCGCGGTGCTGGTCGACATCCGGCCGCAGGCCCAGCGGTTCCGCGAGGGCGAGGTGCCCGGCGCGCTGGTGATCGAGCGCAACGTGCTGGAATGGCGCTGCGACCCGACCAGCGAGGCCCGGCTGCCCGAGGCCGTCGGCGACGACGTCGAATGGGTGATCATCTGTTCGGAGGGCTACACGTCCAGCCTGGCCGCGGCCGCGCTGCTGGACATCGGCCTGCACCGCGCCACCGACGTGATCGGCGGCTACCACGCGCTGGCCGGGGCCGGGGTGCTGAGCCGGCTGGCTGGCGGTCCGGTCGGCGCCCCGCTGGCCAACACCGGCGCCGGCGAGCGCCGCTGGATCTAGCCGTTGGCGTGCAGCAGCGGCCGCAGCCGGTCCGTCTTGTCGGGTGTCCACCCCGGCGGTGACAGCACCGCCGCCCAGGCGTCGGCGACGTCGGCGACGTAGTGGTGGCCGTGCCCGTCGGGCACGTTCTGGGCGACCGCCATGTCCGCCGAGACCTGCAGGAACGTCACCACCGGGATCCAGGTGGTCTCCGGCAGCACGTCGTAGCCGCGGCGCTCCTTGAGCCAGTCCGGCCGGGCGAACAACAGGTCGGTGGTCCACCAGGCGATCGGATCCGAGGCGTGCTGCAGGTAGACCACCCGCGGGTGATCCCACGGATCCTTGGGCCGCGCCAGGTTCGCCGCGCGCGCCACGAAGCGGACATTGCGGCCGTCGTTGTAGATCGGCAACCACTCCGGTGACCCGGCGTCGCGCGTCGACGTCAGATCGGTCCAGATGGTGTTGTTGAACGTCGGGCCGCTGAACAGGGCGCCGTCGGTGCGGGCCAGCACGTTGTTCAGGCTCATGAACGGCGCCTCGCCGCCGAACGAGCCCAGGCTCTCGCCGAACACCACCAGCTTGGGGCGCTGAGCCTCGGGCAGCTGGCGGACCAGCCGGTCGACCGCCTCGAACAGCGCCTGACCGGCGTGCCGGGCGTTCTCCTTGTCCACCAGGAACGACAGCCAGCTGGGCAGGAACGAATACTGCATGCTGACGATCGCGGTGTTGCCGTTGTACATGTACTCCAGCGCGGTGGCCTCGGCCTCGTTGATCCAGCCGGTGCCGGTGGTGGTGGCCACCGCGACGACGGCGCGCCGCAGCCCGCCGGTGCGCTGCAACTCCCGGGCGGCCAGCTCGGCGGTGGCGGTGATGCCGTCGGCGGAGTTCAGCCCCGCGTAGGCGCGGATCGGCTCGGTGGCCGGGGCGCCGTTGAACGCGGTCAGCTGTTCCACCCGCGGCCCGCCCTCGATGAAGACGCGGCCCTGGTGGCCCAGCGACTCCCAGGACACCAGCGACTCCGGGCCGCCGGAGCGCAGCGGGGTTTTCGGCGGTGCGGTGTCCGGGCTCATCTCGTTGTTGGCGGAGGCGAAGGTGTTGTTCATGGTGCGCATGGCGAACTTCAGCACCACACCGTTGAGCAGGGTGATGGTGAGCACCACCAGCAGGGCCACCACGATGGTCGCCGACAGCCGAAACGGCGCGATCCGGTCGAGCCGGCCGACCAGGAAGCTAACCAGCCAGCGGGTGAATTGGCCGATCTCGACGCAGGTGAACAGCACCACCAGGGACAGCACCCCCGCCACCGGGTAGTCGTACCACTTCAGGTGCGCCACACCCATCAGGTCGCGCACCTTGTCCTGCCACACGTGGAACCAGATCGCCATCAACACCATGCCGACCGCGCCGACCGGGATCAGGATCTTCCAGGCCCAGCGCGGCGGCGGGGGACTGGACGGTTTGGCCCACAGGTACCGGTAGAGCCAGACGGCGAAGACGCCCAGCCCATAGCCGATGGCGCCGGAGATGCCGCTGACCAATCCCTGGAATATCGCCCCGCGCGGCAGCAGCGACGGGGTCAGCGAGAACCAGATGAACACCAGCCCGACCGTCGTGCCGGTGAACGTGTAATGGCGTACCCACCAAGGTTTTTCGGGCTGCGGTGTGCCCGGGGCGGGCGCTTTCGGTGCGGGGTGCTCCGCGACGGCGGTCTGCGCGCCGGTTCGGGTCCCGTCCGGCGCCGTTTGCTGCTGCGCCGGCTCGTCGCCGGTGTCGGTGTCGGTCGCGGAACCCGGTTCGCTCATCGAGGCGTCCTAGCGGTGGGTGAAGTTCGGCGCGCGCTTCTCGACGAAGGCCGCCATCCCCTCGGACTGGTCGGCGGTGGCGAAAGTCGAATGGAACAACCGGCGTTCGTAGAGCAGCCCCTCGGCCAGGGTGGTTTCGAAAGCGCGGTTGACGGCCTCCTTGGCCATCCGGGCTGCCGACCGCGACATCTGCGAAATCGTGGTGGCGACCTTCTTGGCCTCGGTCAGCAGGTCATCGGCGGGCACCACGCGCGAAACCAGGCCGCTGCGTTCGGCTTCCGCGGCGTCGATGGTGCGGCCGGTCAGGATCAGGTCCATCGCCTTGGCCTTGCCGATGGCGCGGGTCAGCCGCTGCGAACCGCCCATGCCGGGCAGCACCCCGAGTTTGATCTCGGGCTGGCCGAATTTCGCCGTGTCGGCGGCGATCAGCACATCGCACATCATGGCCAGTTCGCAGCCGCCGCCCAGTGCGTGCCCGGCCACCGCGGCGATCGTCGGGGTGCGCACCGCGGCGAGCTTGCCCCAGGTGGCGAAGAAGTCGGCGCCGTAGGCGTCGGCGAAGGTCAGCTCGGCCATCTCCTTGATGTCCGCGCCCGCGGCGAACGCCTTGGCCGATCCGGTGATGATGATCGCGCCGATGCCGGGGTCGGCGTCGAAATCCGTTGCCGCGGTGGTGACCTCGTTCATCACCTGGGTGTTGAGCGCGTTGAGCGCCTTGGGCCGGTTCAGGGTGATGATGCCGACGCGCTCCTCGCGCTCGACGAGGATGGTTTCGAAGGTGCGGTCGGTGCTGTCGGTCATCCAAATCGCCTTTCTAGAAACTCAAGTCGTCGTCCACCGGGGCGAAATACGCCTCGACGTCGGCCGCGGTGACGTCGGCCAGCCGGGCGGGCGACCACTGCGGATTGCGGTCCTTGTCGATCAGCTGCGCCCGGATGCCCTCCACCAGATCGTGTGAGCGCAGCGACGCCGACGACACCCGATAGTCCTGCACCAGAACGTCTTTCAGTGTCGGTAGGTCGGCCGCTCGGCGCACTGCCGCCAGGGTCACCGACAGCGCGATCGGTGAGCGGGTGGCGATCAGGTCCGCGGCGTCGTGCGCCGGGCTCGCGCCATGCGCGCGCAGCGCGGCGACGATGTCCTCGACGGTCTGCCCCGCATAGCACTCGTCGATCCAATCACGTTGGGCCGCAAGCTCACCGGGTGGCGGCTCGACGGCGTATTTGGCCAGCGCGCTCTCGACGCCGTCGGCAACCACCGCGCGGCGGAACGCCTCGACGTCGGCGTGCGGCACGTAGTGGTCGGCGAATCCCATGGCGATGGCGTCGGCGCCGGAGAACGGCGCCCCGGTCAGCGCGGCGTGCAGGCCGAGCCCGCCGGGCGCGCGGGACAGCAGGTAAACGCCGCCGACGTCGGGGATGAACCCGATGCCGACCTCGGGCATGGCGACCTTGGAGGTGTCGGTGACCACCCGGGTGTTGGCGTGCGCGCTGACGCCGACGCCGCCGCCCATCACGATGCCGTCCATCACCGCGACGTAGGGCTTGGCGAACTCCGAGATCTGGGCGTTGAGCTGATATTCGTCGCGCCAGAAGCGTCGCGCCTCGACGCCGTCCTTGCGGGCGCTGTGATAGATGGACACCACGTCGCCGCCGGCGCACAGCCCGCGTTCCCCGGCGCCGGACAGCAGCACCGCGCGCACCTTGTCGTCGCGCGCCCAGTCGGTGAGGACGGCGCTCAGCGCGTCGATCATCGGCTGATTCAGCGAGTTGATCGCCTTGGGGCGGTTGAGCGTGATCAGGCCGACGTTTCCGTCGACTTCGGTGAGAACCTCGTCGGATCCGTCGGTCACGCCTTCGCCTCCCATCGCCGGTTCAGCCTCGAGGAAGAAATCTAGATCGTCACGACCGGCGCGGTATCCGCGGGTAAGGGTTATCTTTAACGCGACGACAACGGTGCAGGCTCTCCAACTCGAGAAACGCCCAGGTCCGCTGGGAACCGGGGGGAGCCGCTGATCGTTGAGATGGTGTTCGCACAGCTCGATGCCAATCAGAGAGGATCCGACGGTGCGGGAGACAAGCAATCCGGTATTTCGTTCGCTGCCTAAGCAGAGCGGCGGATACGCGCAATTCGGCACTGGCGCGGCCCCCATGCAGGGCTATCAAGCCGACCCCTACGCGGCTCCCTACGCGACTCCGTACCAGGAGACCAGGGCGTCGCGACCGCTGACCATCGACGACGTCGTCACCAAGACCGGCATCACGCTGGCCGTGCTGGCGGCATCCGCGGTCGTCTCCTACTTCCTGGTGCTGTCGAATGTGGCCCTTGCGATGCCGCTGACCCTGGTCGGCGCGCTGGGCGGGCTGGGCCTGGTGCTGGTCGCGACGTTCGGGCGCAAGCAGGACAGCCCGGCGATCGTGCTCAGCTACGCGGTTCTCGAGGGCCTGTTCCTCGGCGCCCTTTCCTTCGTGTTCGCCAACTTCTCGGTCTCCAGCGCCAATGCGGGCGTGCTGATCGGTGAGGCCGTCATGGGCACCTTCGGGGTGTTCTTCGGGATGTTGGTGGTCTACAAGACCGGCGCCATTCGGGTCACCCCCAAGTTCACCCGGATGGTGGTCGCCGCGTTGTTCGGCGTGCTGGCGCTGATGCTGGGCAACTTCGTGCTGGCCATGTTCGGTGTCGGCGGCGGCGCCGGCCTGGGCCTGCGCAGCGGCGGCCCGCTGGCGATCATCTTCTCGCTGGTCTGCATCGGCATCGCGGCGTTCAGCTTCCTGATCGACTTCGACGCCGCCGACCAGATGGTGCGCGCCGGTGCCCCGGAGAAGGCGGCGTGGGGGATCGCGCTCGGCCTGACCGTGACGCTGGTCTGGCTGTACATCGAGATCCTGCGCCTGCTCAGTTATCTACAGAACGACTAGCTCTCTCGGCATCCGAGAAAACCGGCGCGCCCGTTGGCGCGCCGGTTTTTTCATGCGGTGCGGGTCGAGTGTGTCGAGTGTGTGGTGGTGGCGTTCGGTGTTGCACCGCGGCGCGTGTCGTCGGCGTGTCGTCTACCAGGATTCACACTCGACGACGCCGGGAAGCACACCCCGGAAAGCGGGAGACACCGCGACGCCTCAGCTGAGGCGCTCGATCACCATCGCCATGCCCTGGCCGCCGCCGACGCACATGGTCTCCAGGCCGAACGTCTTGTCGTGGGTCTGCAGGTTGTTGAGCAGCGTGGTGGTGATCCGGGCGCCGGTCATGCCGAACGGATGACCCAGCGCGATCGCGCCGCCGGACACGTTCAGCTTGTCCTCGTCGATGCCCAGCTCGCGGGCCGAGCCCAGCACCTGGACCGCGAACGCCTCGTTGATCTCGAACAGGTCGATGTCGCTGACCGACATTTTGGCGCGGGCCAGCGCCTTCTTGGTGGCCTCGATCGGGCCCAGGCCCATGATCTCCGGCGACAGGCCGCTGACCCCGGTGGACACGATGCGCGCCAGCGGCGTCAGGCCGAGCTCCTTGGCCTTGGTGTCGCTGGTGATCACCACCGCCGCGGCGCCGTCGTTCAGCGGGCAGGCGTTGCCCGCGGTCACCGTGCCGTTGGGCCGGAACACCGGCTTGAGCTCGCGGATCTTCTCGTACGTGGTGCCGGGGCGTGGGCCGTCGTCGGTGCTGACCGTGGTGCCGTCCGGCAGCGTGACCGGGGTGATCTCCCGCTCGAAGAACCCGCTCTTGATCGCTTCCTCGGCGCGGTTCTGGCTGCGCACCCCCCAGTGGTCCTGGTCCTCGCGGCTGATGCCGGTCAGCAGGGCGACGTTCTCGGCGGTCTGCCCCATCGCGATGTAGATGTCGGGCAGCTTGCCGTCGGCGCGCGGGTCGTGCCACTCCTCGGCGCCCTCGGCCGCGGCGGCCGACCGCTCCTGCGCCTCGCTGAACAGCGGGTTCTTGGTGTCCGGCCACGAGTCGGCGCTGCCCTTGGGGAACCGGGATACCGTCTCCACCCCCGCGGAGATGAACGCGTCACCCTCGCCGGCCTTGATCGCGTGGAACGCCATCCGCGAGGTCTGCAGCGACGAGGAGCAGTACCGGTTGACGGTGGTGCCCGGCAGGAAGTCGAAGCCCAGCTCGACGGCGACCACCCGGGCCAGGTTGAATCCGGACTCACCGCCGGGCTGGCCGCAGCCCAGGATCAGGTCGTCGATCTGGTGCGGGTTCAACGCCGGCACCTTGTCCAGCGCGGCGCGCACGATCTGCACGGCCAGGTCGTCGGGGCGCATGCTGACCAGCGATCCCTTCATCGCGCGGCCGATCGGCGAGCGAGCAGTTGAGACGATGACGGCTTCAGGCATGGTTGTTCCCTTCAGATCCCTGCGGGTCCCTCGAATTGGGCTGGCTCGCGTCACCACCGGGTAGGTCCACCCCGACGGGCGAGAACAAATCTAGTCGCTGCCGACCTCGGGGCACGACGACGGGGCGGCACCGGGTGCCGGACGGCGCCACAGCCGCGACATCACGCTGCTGCGGGTGTGCCGCTGCCCGAGCACCGGCTGTGCCGAGGGCACCGGCTGGTTCAGCGGCGGTCGCTCCACCTGCTCGCCCAGCGCCTCGCACAGCGCGAGCAGCAGCGCGTCGGCCGCCAGCGCGTAGGCCGGGGCCGAGGGGTGGTAGCCGTCGGCGGAGAACATCGCCTCCGGGGTGGCCCGGAACTGCGGCGCCATCAGCTGGGCCAGCGGCACCGGCACCCCGCCGGCGGCGCGGACGGTTGCCGTCTGGGCGCGGGCGAGTTGCAGGCACCGCTCGTGCGCCAACGATCGCAGCGGTTGCGGAATGGCGCTGATGAACCCCAGATCCGGGCAGGTGCCCACGATCACCACCGCGCCGCGGTTCCGCAGTTTGCGCACGCACAACCCCAGCCGGTGCGCCGACTGGCTGACACCGTTGAGCGCCGTCACGTCGTTGGCGCCGACCATGATCACCGCCACGTCCGGCGGCGGACCGGCCACGAACATCGCATCCACTTGGCCGCACACGCCTTTCGACGTGGCGCCCACAATGGCCTTGGTGCTCAACCGGATTCGCTTGCCGGTCTGCTCGGCCAGGCCCCGCGCGATGCGCACCCCCGGCACTTCGTCGGCGCACATGCAGCCGTATCCGGCGGCGGTGGAATCGCCGAAGATCATCAGGTGCAGGTCGACGGCCATGCCGCGGTGCCAGCGCTGCACCGGCCCGCCGCCGCGGGTGTACACGCCGTCGGCGCGCGGCGGGATGTCCCACGACTTGGGGATGACGGTGCGCGCGTGGGTGGCCTGGCCGACCAGCAGACTGCGTGCCCCCAGGTAGGCGGTTCCTGTCGAGGCCAGCGCGCCCGCTGTGGCCAGGGCGATCGCCGAACGACGTGGCACCCGAATGGTCACGGCATCAAGTTTAGAGGCGCTTTGGAGTTTGCGGAGGCGGCTGAAAAACGAACTGATCACGGTGCGAAGCAAAACTGGTATCAAATCAGAGATTTCATACGTTGTGCTAAGCAACGGCTGTCAAGCTGAGAGCGAGGGGATGGCTGAGCGCCTTGGCACACGGCTGAACCAGACGCTCAACAGCCTCGTCACATGCTGTATCGCACTACAACGGCGTAGGAAGTGTTGAGCATGACCGCACCGAGCGAGGTATCGGGATCGCAGAGTCCCGTCCGTGTCCACGACGTCCTCAAGGCGCGCCGCGCGCGCATCCGCAAGTTCGCGATCAGCGACGGCGCACCGGTCGAGGTTCTCGAATCCGGACCCAGCGTTGCTGCGCGACTGGCCAACCTGACCTCACGGCTGACCATCCGGCCGATTCTGGCCGTCGGCAGCCACGCCCCCAACCTGCCCTGGCCGTGGGGTCTGATCGACCTCACCGCCCGGGTGCTGCTGCCGGTGTCGGCCACCGTGCGCGAGACGGTGGCGCTGCCGCACGCGTCGGCGCAGCTGGTCCGCGCGCCCGGGGTGCTGCCCGCCGACGGCACCCGCCGCGTCGTGGTCTACCTGCACGGCGGGGCGTTTCTGACCTGCGGGGCGAACTCGCACGGCCGGCTCGTCGAAGCCCTTTCCACCTTCGCCGACGCGCCCGTGCTGGTGGTGAATTACCGTCTGCTGCCGAAGAATTCGGTCGGCATGGCGCTGCAGGACTGCCATGACGCGTACCAGTGGCTGCGGCTGCGCGGCTACCAGCCCGACCAGATCGTGCTGGCCGGCGACTCCGCGGGCGGCTACCTGGCGCTGACGCTGGCGCAACGCCTGCAGCGCGAGGGTGAGGAACCCGCCGCGCTGGTGATGATCTCGCCGCTGCTGCAGCTGGCCAAGGAGCCCAAGCAGGCCCACCCCAACATCGACACCGACGCGATGTTCGGCGCCGGCGCGTTCGACGCCCTGGCCGAGCTGGTGGCCGGCGCGGCGGCGAAGAACATCGTCGACGGCAAGCCCGAGGAGATCTACGAGCCGCTCGAGCACATCGAGCCGGGGCTGCCGCGCACGCTGATTCACGTGTCGGGCTCCGAGGTGCTGCTGCACGACGCCCGGCTGGCGGCGAGCCGGCTGGCCGCGGCGGGCGTGCCGGCCGAGGTGCGGGTGTGGCCGGGACAGATCCACGACTTCCAGCTGGCCGCGCCGATGGTGCCCGAGGCCAGGCGGTCGCTGCGCCAGATCGGCGACTACATCCGCGAGGCCACCGGCTGAGTCCTTGTGCGCCGCGGGAAACCGCCTGAGACGATGTGACGCATGCGGATCGCGCAGCACATCAGTGACCTCATCGGCGGCACGCCGCTGGTGCGGCTGAACTCCGTCGTGCCCGACGGCGCGGGCATCGTGGCGGCCAAGGTCGAATACCTCAACCCCGGCGGCAGCTCCAAGGACCGGATCGCGGTCAGGATGATCGACGCCGCCGAGGCCAGCGGTGCGCTGAAGCCCGGCGGCACCATCGTCGAACCCACCTCGGGCAACACCGGTGTCGGGCTGGCGCTGGTGGCCCAGCAGCGCGGCTACAAGTGCGTGTTCGTCTGCCCGGACAAGGTCGGTGAGGACAAGCGCAACGTGTTGATGGCGTACGGCGCCGAGGTGGTGGTGTGCCCGACGGCGGTGCCGCCCGAGCATCCGGACAGCTACTACAGCGTCTCGGACCGGCTGGTCACCGAGATCGAGGGCGCCTGGAAGCCCGACCAGTACGCCAACCCGGAGGGCCCGGCCAGCCACTACGCCACCACCGGCCCGGAGATCTGGGCCGACACCGACGGCAAGGTCACCCATTTCGTCGCCGGCATCGGCACCGGCGGCACCATCACCGGCGCGGGCCGCTACCTCAAGGAGGTGTCCGGCGGCCGGGTCCGCGTCATCGGCGCCGACCCCGAGGGATCGGTGTATTCCGGCGGCACCGGCCGGCCCTATCTGGTCGAGGGTGTCGGCGAGGACTTCTGGCCGCAGGCCTACGACCGCACGGTGCCCGACGAGATCATCGCGGTGTCGGACTCCGACTCGTTCAACATGACCCGGCGGCTGGCCCGCGAGGAGGCGATGCTGGTCGGCGGGTCCTGCGGCATGGCCGTGGTGGCGGCGCTGCGGGTGGCCGAGCAGGCCGGGCCCGACGCGCTGGTGGTGGTGCTGCTGCCCGACGGCGGGCGCGGCTACATGGCGAAGATCTTCAACGACGCCTGGATGTCCTCCTACGGGTTCCTGCGTACCCGGCTGGACGGGTCGACCGACCAGTCCCGCGTCGGCGACGTGTTGCGCCGCAAGTCCGGTGAGCTGCCCGACCTGGTGCACACCCACCCGTCGGAAACCGTGCGCGACGCCATCGGCATCCTGCGCGAGTACGGGGTGTCCCAGATGCCGGTGGTCGGCGCCGAGCCGCCGGTGATGGCCGGCGAGGTCGCCGGCAGCGTCTCCGAACGTGAGCTGCTGTCAGCGGTTTTCGAGGGCCGGGCGAAGCTGGCCGACGCGGTCTCGCTGCACATGAGCCCGCCGCTGCCGATGATCGGCGCCGGCGAATCGGTCAGCGCGGCGGGCAAGGCGCTGCGCGATTGGGACGCCCTGATGGTGGTCGAGGAGGGCAAGCCGGTGGGTGTGATCACCCGCTACGACTTGCTCGGTTTCCTCTCCGAGGGACCCCGCGGATCGGGCGGGCGGCGCTAGGTCGCGCGTCTCGCTCGGACGTCGAACCCTCGGGTACTGTTTCGGCCTAGTTCGACTGATGTCCAGCTGACCCGGAGTGGAAGGTTGCCCATGACCGATCAACCGCCGCCCGGCGGCGCCTACCCGCCACCTCCCTCGTCGCCCGGGTCGCCCGGCGGTCAGCCGACTCCGCCCCCCGGTGGGCAGCAGCCACCGCCTCCACCCGGCGGGTCTTTCCCGCCGCCCCCGCCGCCCGGCGGGTCCTATCCGCCACCGCCGCCGCCGTCGGGGGGATACGCGCCGCCGCCCCCGGGACCGGCGATCCGCACCCTGCCCACGCAGGACTACACGCCGTGGCTCACCCGCGCGCTGGCGTTCGTCATCGACATCCTCCCGTACGTCGTGGTGCACGGCATCGGCACCGCGATCCTGGTGGCCACCCAGCAGACCGCCTGCATCACCGACGTCAGGCAGTACGCGGTGAACCAGTACTGCGCCACCCAGAACTCGACGCTTGGCCTGGTGGCGCAGTGGTTGGCGTCGATCGTCGGGTTGTTCTACCTGATCTGGAATTACGGCTACCGGCAGGGCACCACCGGGTCGAGCGTGGGCAAGTCGGTGATGAAGTTCAAAGTGGTCAGCGAGGTCACCGGCCAACCCGTCGGCTTCGGGATGTCGGTGGTGCGGGCGCTGGCGCACTTCGTCGACGCGATCATCTGCTTCATCGGATTCCTTTTCCCGCTATGGGATTCCAAGCGGCAGACGCTGGCGGACAAGATCATGACGACCGTGTGCCTGCCGCTCGACGGCTCCGAAAGCCCGCCGAGCTAGGGCCGGCGACCGCGGCCGTCCCCTAGGCTGATCGTCGATGAGCGACGACGGCAACGCACACCCCGAGTTCAGCGGACTGGCCACCAAGGCGATTCACGCCGGCTACCGGCCGGACCCGGCGACCGGAGCGGTCAACACGCCGATCTACGCCAGCAGCACCTTCGCCCAGGACGGGGTGGGCGCGCTGCGCGGCGGGTACGAGTACGCCCGCACCGGCAACCCGACCCGGGCCGCGCTGGAGGCCACGCTGGCCGCGGTGGAGGCCGGCAGCCACGGGCGGGCCTTCGCCTCCGGCATGGCCGCCACCGACTGCGCGCTGCGGGCGGTGCTGCGGCCCGGCGACCACGTGGTGATCCCGAATGACGCCTACGGCGGCACCTTTCGGTTGATCGACAAGGTGTTCACCCGCTGGAACGTCGAATACACGCCGGTGCCGTTGCATCAGCTCGACGCCGTGGCCGCCGCGATCACGCCGCGCACCCGGCTGATCTGGGTGGAAACCCCGACCAACCCGTTGCTGTCGATCGCCGACATCGCCGCGCTGGCCCAGCTGGGCCACCAGCACTCGGCAAAGGTGTTGGTGGACAACACCTTTGCCTCGCCGGCGCTGCAGCAGCCGTTGACGCTGGGCGCCGACATCGTGCTGCATTCCACCACCAAGTACATCGGCGGGCACTCCGACGTGGTGGGCGGTGCGCTGGTCACCAACGACGCCGAGCTGGACGACGCGTTCGGGTTCTTACAGAACGGGGCGGGCGCGGTGCCCGGCCCGTTCGACGCCTACCTGACCATGCGCGGGCTGAAGACGCTGGTGCTGCGGATGCAGCGGCACACCGAAAACGCCTCTGCCGTAGCGCAATTCCTCGCCGGGCACCCCGCGGTGAGCGCGGTGCTCTATCCCGGCCTGCCCGGCCATCCGGGCCACGACGTCGCCGCCCGGCAGATGTCGGGCTTCGGCGGCATGGTCTCGGTGCGGATGCGCGGCGGCCGGCAGGCCGCCCGAAAGCTGTGCGCCAACACCCGGGTGTTCATCCTGGCCGAGTCGCTGGGCGGGGTCGAGTCGCTGATCGAGCACCCCAGCGCGATGACGCACGCGTCGACGGCGGGGTCGCAACTGGAGGTGCCCGACGATCTGGTGCGGCTGTCGGTCGGCATCGAGGACGTCGACGACCTGCTGGCCGACCTCGATCGGGCGCTCAGTTGATACGCCGAGCGCTCGGACTCAGGAGTGGTAGGGCTCCGCGCTGACCAGCGTGACCTCGACGGTGCTGCCGTTGGGCACGGTGTAGCTGCGGGTCTCGCCCACCTTGGCGTCGATCAGCGCGCCGCCCAGCGGTGAATTGGGCGAGTACACCTCGAGCTTGCCGTCGTTGACGCCCTCCTGGCGGGTGGCGATGAGGAACGTCTCGGTGTCGGACTTGTCGCCGTTGTAGTAGACCTTGACCACCGAGCCGGGCAGCGCGACACCGGACTGCTTGGGCGCCTCGCCGACCTTGGCGTTGTTGAGCAGATCCTGCAGCTGGCGAATCCGGGCCTCCTGTTGGCCCTGCTCTTCGCGGGCGGCGTGGTAGCCGCCGTTCTCGCGCAGGTCACCCTCCTCGCGGCGGTCGTTGATCTCCGCGGCGATGACCGGACGATTCGCGATCAACTGATCGAGCTCGGCCTTGAGCCGGTCGTGCGACTCCTGGGTAAGCCAGGTCACGGAAGTATCCGTCATCTCGTCGTGCTCCTCGTATGTTGTTCCGCGAGTTCGCGTAAGTCCTGTTAACTCCGTCGCCCAGAGCGTGCGGGTGCCTCCCCGTGTGCTGCCGCCCCGTTTTGCTCACGGCCGCTAATGCAGCAACACGGCCCCAACCGGAACCGTGCATTCATCCATGTTACCACCGCGCAAACAGTCGATGACTCCAAATTCGCAGTTCGGCGTCGATCCGGGCCGGTCAGGACGGCCGCAGATAGCCGGGCACGTCGGTGCCGCAGCCGTAGACGTCGGCCACCACCGGCGGCTGGAAGGACTTCACCGTCGTCGTCACCTCGACGGTGGCCGCCCCGGACGGCGGGACCAGCAGCTCGCGCCGGCCGGTCTCGCCGCCGTCGTGGGAGCGGACCCGCACGATGCAGTCCACCGGGCGGGACGGATCCGATCGCGTCACGCTGATCGTGATCGACGCGGTCTGGTCGTCGAGCACCCGGTACCCGACCATCGTCGCCTTGACGTCGCTGGTGCCGAACCGGTGATAGCCGACGACGGCCACCGCCAGCCCGGCCGCCACCACCAGCACGCCCAGCGCGGCGATCACCCACCGCCGCGGAATGCGCGACAGCGCCGAACGGCCGTAGCGCTCGTTCGGGCGGGTTTCGGTCATGGTGGTTTTGCCTGGTCATCGGGCGCCGGCAGCGGCCGGCGGCGGGCACGGATGCGGAACTGGAATTATAGGGTCAGACCGGGCGACCACCGGAAGCGACAAGGGAGCACGTGAGCGAATTGCGGTTGATGGCGGTGCACGCCCATCCCGACGACGAGTCCAGCAAGGGCGCGGCGACCCTGGCCCGCTACGCCGACGAGGGCCATCGGGTGCTGGTGGTGACGTTGACCGGCGGCGAGCGCGGCGACATCCTCAACCCGGCGATGGACCTGCCCGAGGTGCACGGCCACATCGCCGAAATCCGGCGCGACGAAATGGCCAAGGCAGCCGAGATCCTCGGCGTCGAGCACACCTGGCTGGGGTTCGTCGACTCCGGATTGCCCAAGGGCGACCCGCCGCCGCCGCTGCCCGAGGGATGCTTCGCGCTGGTGCCGCTGGAGGAGGCGATCGAGGCGCTGGTCCGCGTGGTCCGCGAATTCCGGCCGCACGTGATGACCACCTACGACGAAACCGGCGGCTACCCGCATCCCGATCACATTCGCTGCCACCAGGTTTCGGTCGGCGCCTACGAGGCGGCCGGCGACTACCGGCGCTTCCCGGACGCCGGCGAGCCGTGGACGGTGTCCAAGCTGTACTACAACCACGGCTTCCTGCGGGCGCGGATGCAGCTGCTGCACGACGAAGCGGTCAAACACGGTCACGAACCGCCGTTCAAGAAGTGGCTCGAGCATTGGGATCCCGCCCACGACCCGTTCGAGTCCCGCGTCACCACCCGCGTGGAATGCTCGGCCTATTTCAGCCAGCGCGACGACGCGCTGCGGGCGCACACCACCCAGATCGACCCGGACCACGACTTCTTCGCCGCCCCCATCGCATGGCAGCAACGGCTTTGGCCCACTGAGGAATTCGAGTTGGCCCGCTCCCGGGTCCCGGTCCGGTTGCCCGAAGACGACCTGTTCGCCGGAATCGAGCCCGACGCGTGAACCACCTCCTGGTGCTCTCCGGTGCGGTGGCCGACGGCGCACCGCACCACACCGGACCCGACTTCGGCAAGGCCAGCCCGGTCGGGCTGCTGATCGTTGTGCTGCTGTTGATCAGCACGCTGTTCCTGCTGCGGTCGATGAACCGGCAACTGCGCAAGGTGCCCGAATCGTTCGACCCCCAACACCCCGAGCCGGATCAGGCCGCCGACGAGGGCACCGACGCGGTCGACGCGGAGGGCGCACCGGACGCCGATCCCGGCCCGGACCAGGCCAACGGGTCACCGCGACCCCCGGGATCCGGCGATGAGCCCGGCTGACCCGTCGGCCACGAATACCCTTGGGCGGGCGACCAGCCCGTATCTGCGTCAGCACGCCGACAACCCGGTGCACTGGCAGCAGTGGACCCCGCAGGCACTGGCCGACGCCGCCGCCCGCGACGTGCCGATCCTGCTCTCGGTGGGGTACGCCGCCTGCCACTGGTGCCACGTCATGGCCCACGAGTCGTTCGAAGACCCCGACGTGGCCGCGGCGATGAACTCCGGATTCGTCTGCGTCAAGGTCGACCGCGAGGAACGCCCCGACATCGACGCGGTGTACATGAACGCCACCGTCGCCCTGACCGGGCACGGCGGTTGGCCGATGACGTGTTTCCTGACACCGGACGGCCGGCCCTTCTTCTGCGGCACCTACTATCCCAAAGACGCCTTCCTGCAACTGCTTTCGGCTGTCTCGGCCACCTGGCGGGAGCGCCGCGGCGAGGTCGAGGAGGCGTCGGACCGCATCGCCGGCGAGCTGCGCAAGATGACCTCCGGGCTGCCCGCGGGCGGTGCGGACCTCGCGGCGGCGCTGTGCGACGAGGCCGTCGCCGCGATCATCGCCGACCGGGACACGGTGCACGGCGGGTTCGGCGGCGCCCCCAAATTCCCGCCGTCGGCGCTGCTGGAGGCGCTGCTGCGCAGCTACGAGCGCACCGGGTCAGCAGCGGTGCTGCAGGCGGTGGCGCACACCGGTGCGGCGATGGCCCGCGGCGGGATCTACGACCAGCTGGGCGGCGGCTTCGCCCGCTACAGCGTCGACAACGCTTGGGTGGTACCGCATTTCGAGAAGATGCTGTACGACAACGCGCTGCTGCTGCGGGTCTACGCGCATTGGGCCCGCCGCACCGGCGACCCGCTGGCGGCGCGGGTCACGGCCGAGACCGCGCGGTTTCTGCTCGACGACCTCGCCGACGGCGACATGTTCACCTCGTCGCTGGACGCCGACGCCGACGGCCGGGAGGGCTCGACCTATGTGTGGACGCCGGCACAGCTGACCGAGGTGCTCGGGCCCGACGACGGGCGTTGGGCCGCAGCTGTTTTCGGGGTCACCGAGACCGGAACGTTCGAGCACGGCAGCTCGGTGCTGCGGCTGCCCGCGGACCCGCCGGACACCCCGCGGTTCGACCGGGTGCGCGCGGCGTTGCTGGCCGCCCGGCGCAGCCGAATCCAGCCAGGCCGCGACGACAAAGTCGTCACGTCCTGGAACGGCTTGGCCATCACCGCTTTCACCGAGGCCAGCGTCGCGCTGGACGACCTCGGGCTCGCCGACGCCGCCCGGCGCTGCGCACGGTCTGTGCTCGACCTGCACGTCGTCGACGGCAGGCTGCGACGGGCCAGCCTGGGCGGGGTGGTCGGCGACAGCGCCGCCATCCTCGAGGATTACGCGATGCTGGCCACCGGCCTGCTGGCGCTGTATCAGCTGAGCGCCGAGGACAGCTGGCTGACCGCCGCGACCGACCTGCTCGACACCGCCCTGGCGCATTTCGCCGATCCGCAGCGGCCCGGCCGCTGGTTCGACACCGCCGACGACGCCGAGCGGCTGATGCTGCGGCCGGCCGACCCGCTGGACGGGGCCACCCCGTCGGGCGCGTCGTCGGTCACCGAAGCCCTGTTGACCGCCGCGCACCTGGTCGGCGGCGAGCGCGCCGAGCGGTACCTGCGCGCCGCCACCGACGCGCTGCGCGCGCAGGCGGTGCTGCTGGAACGCGCCCCGCGCACGGCCGGGCATTGGCTGGCCGTCGCCGAGGCCGCGGTGCGCGGGCCGCTGCAGATCGCGGTGGCCTGCGACCCCGCCCGCTCGGCGCTGCTGGCCGACGCGCGACGGCTGGCGCCCGGCGGGGCGATCGTGGTGGGCGGCCCGCGGGATTCGTCGGAGCTGCTGTCCGGCCGCGACCGGGTGGCCGGCGCCGACGCCGCCTACGTATGCCGCGGCCGGGTCTGCGACCTGCCGGTCACCCGCACACCCGAACTGGCCGCCGCCCTGGGTGCGCCCGCGCCCTGACCGCGAGATACCCTGCGTCGCATGCCGAATGACGCCAAGACCGACGCGATCAGGAACACGGTCCACCGCTACATCGAACTGGTCGCCAAGGGCGGCGCCGACGACTTGGTCGAGCTGTACGCCGACGACGCCACCGTCGAGGACCCGGTCGGCGGCGAGGTGCACATCGGCCGCCAGGCCATCCACGGCTTCTACTCCGCGCTCGACAACCTGCAGCGCGAATGCGAGCTGCTGACGCTGCGGGTGGCCGGCAACGAGGCGGCGTTCCACTTCCGGCTGACCGTGACCGCCGGCGAGCACCGGATGGTGATCGAGCCGATCGACGTGATGGTGTTCGACGGCAACGGGAAGGTCGCCGCGATGAAGGCGTACTGGTCCCCGGACGACGACGTCAGCCGGCCGTAACCCGGACGATCATGCCGTGGCCAGCCACGCATGGTCGCCGGTGTAGAACACGGCGAACCACATGGCGATGTAGTGCAGGATCGCCGCGATCGCGGTGAGGGCGTGGAAGAACTCGTGGTAGCCGAACGTGCTAGGCCACGGATCCGGCCAGCGCAGCGCGTAGAAGATGCCGCCCACGCTGTAGAGCACCCCGCCCACCGCCAGCAGCACCATCGCGGCCACCCCGGCCTGGTGCAGGATCGTCGGCGCATACCAGATGGCCACCCAGCCCAGCAGCAGGTACAGCGGCACCCCCAGCCAGCGCGGCGCGGTCGGCCAGCAGACCTTGAGCGCGATGCCCGCCAGCGCGCCGCCCCACACGATGCACAGCACCACCACCCCGGTGTTCTGCGGCATCACCAGCCGGGCGAACGGGGTGTAGCTGCCGGCGATGAACACGAAGATCATCGAGTGGTCCAGCCGCTTCATCCGGGTGCGGGCGGCCTCGGTCTTCCACTTCACCCGGTGATAGGTGGCGCTGACCGCGAACAGCGCGACCGTGGCCGCGGCGTAGATCAGCGTCGAATGCCCGGCGCGCGGCGAGGCGGCCGCCCACGACACCGACACCAGCGTGGCGCCGGTGATGACGGCCAGCCACGCCGAGTAGAAGTGGATCCAGCCGCGCATCCGCGGCTTGCCCAGAACCTGGGCGGCGCCTTCGACGAGCTGCTCGACGGTGTTGCCCGGGACGATCGCCTCGTGATCGGGCTCCGGGTTGGGGGCGGTGCTGGTCTGGCTGCTCATGTCTCCTGGGGGTGGTCTGCCGGATAGGGATGCAAGGGATGCGGCCGGCGGCTGCTCACCAGTCAGAGTAGCCAGGAACGGCCGCGGCGCCGTCGCGAGCTGTGCGGCGACGGCCCGCACGACGCGGCCGAAATCAGCACCGGTGAAACGATCGCCGCTGGCAGTAGGGTGTGTGTTCGTGGAAATCATTCCGCCGCGACTCAAGGAGCCGTTGTACCGCATCTACGAGATGCGGTTGCGCCAGGAGCTCGGTGCCGCGAAGGCCGACCTGCCCCGCCACATCGCGGTGCTGTGCGACGGCAACCGGCGCTGGGCGCGCGACGCCGGGTACGACGACGTCAGCTACGGCTACCGGATGGGCGCGGTCAAGATCGCCGAGATGCTGCGCTGGTGTCAGGCAGCCGGCATCGAGATGACCACGGTGTACCTGCTTTCCACGGAGAACCTGCAGCGCGACCCCGACGAGCTGGCCGGGCTGATCGAAATCATCACCGACGTCGTCGAGGAGATCTGCGCGCCGGCCAACCGGTGGAGCGTGCGCACCGTCGGCGACCTCGAGCTGCTCGGCGAGGAGCCGGCCCGCCGGCTGCGCGGCGCCGTCGAGTCCACCCCGGTCGAGGCGTCCTTCCACGTCAACGTCGCCGTCGGCTACGGCGGCCGGCGGGAGATCGTCGACGCCGTGCGCTCGCTGCTGAGCAAGGAACTGGCCAACGGGGCGACGGCCGAAGAGCTGATCGACGCGGTCACCGTCGACGCGATCTCGGAAAACCTGTACACCTCGGGGCAACCCGATCCGGACCTGGTGATCCGCACCTCCGGCGAGCAACGGCTGTCGGGTTTTCTGCTGTGGCAAAGCGCCTACTCCGAGATGTGGTTCACCGAGGCGCACTGGCCGGCCTTCCGCCGGGTCGACTTCCTGCGGGCGCTGCGCGACTACAGCCAGCGGCACCGCCGCTACGGCAAATAACCCGCCGCCCAGAAGGCCTTAAGCACCACTCGACCTGCGTGCCACACTTGGTGCATGGCTGCGCTGTCGGCGGTGGTGTTCACGCTGAGCGCCTGGCTGGGCCTGTATCTGGCCGCCCGCGATCCGCGCAAACCCGTCCTGGTGCTGGCGGCCATCGGACTGTGCGGGTTCGCGCTCGTGGTGGGGCTGGACGCGGTCCGCACCGCCAGTCCCGCGCACGCCCCGCTGCTGAGCCGCGTCGAGATCTACCTGACGGCGGTGCCCGGCGTGGCCTGGTTCGCGGTGCTCGTGGAGCTGTCCCGGCCCCCCGACGGCTGGCGCAGCCGCACCCGCGAGGTGCTGCTGGTGGCCGGGGTGGCGGCGCTGACGCTGCTCGGCGCGGCGCTGGCCGGCAGCGTGGACGGGCCGCTGCGGCCCGGCCACTGGCTGATGATGGCGGCGATCTCGGTGTCGACCCTGGGCGCGATGGCCGTCGCGTTGCGCCGGCCGCGGCGGCCCCGGCCGGCCGTCGGGCTGGCTGTCACCGCCACCTTGTTCTTCGCGCTGGCCAACGCGATCCTGATCATTCCGCTGGGCCTGGTGCCCAGCTGGCTTGCGCTGGCCTCGACGAGCTGCGACGTGCTGGGGCTCGGCGTCGCCGTCGCGCTGTGGGACGCGTTCGACGAGGGGCACGCGCTGCGCGCCGACATGCTGCGCTCGTTCGCCGGTTCGGTGGCGGTCGCCGTGCTGTTCGGCGGCCAGGCGCTGATCGGGCTGGCGGTGACCCGCACCGATCCCGGCGCGCGGACCGCGCTGACCGTGCTGCTGTTCACCAGCCTGGCGATCGCGATCACCGTGCAGGTGCTCGCCGATCCGCTGGCCGGGCTGCTCGACCGGCTGGCGTTCTCGAAATCGCCTGCGCTGCGGGCGGATCGGGCCGCGCTGCGGCACACCGGCGCGGCGCTGCCGCTGCGCCAGGAGCATCCGCTGGACGGCGTCGACGACGTCACCTTCGCCAGGCTCACCCGTCGGGCACTCGGGCACTACGGGGATCTGACCAAGCTGGTCGCCAGCCCGCTGACCGCGTTGCCGGTGATCGACGAGCGGCTGGCCGCCCGCGGGGCCCCCGACCAGCCGATCGAGCGGGCCACCGAGCTCAAGGCCGTGCTGGCCGACGCCATCGCCCGGCTCAAGCCGCGCGACGGCGGCGACTTCGGGACCACCGAGGAGTGGCGCCACTACAACTCGCTGTATTTCCCCTACGTCGTCGGGGTGCGCGCCTACGCCCAGAACGCCACCGCGTCGGGCCTGGATCCGACGGCTCGGCAGGCCTGGCAGTGGTTCGTCACCGAGGTTCCCCAGCGCTCGTTGCACAACTGGCAGAACGCCGCCGCCCGGCTGATCGCCGCCGACCTTCGCGGGCGGGTCCCGGTTCCCAGCGAGTAGAACGGGTACTGCAGTCACCGCGGTCGCCGGACGGCACAGCGCTGTGCCCTGCGCCCGTGACCAGGCCACTAGCCGACACGGACTGGCGCGTGTCAAATATTTACCCGCTGACGGGAATAGCCGGGTGAACCAGCTGGTCATACAACTCGTGGCAGCAGTTGGCAGCGCCACGAGTCGATATGGCAGTGCTCCGGCGGCACGCTCAAACCTGTTCGACACCAACCCGCCATCGCGAGGAGTAATCACATGAGCACTGTTTCCGGGGTATCCGGCGTCACCGTCCGGCCCCTCTACGACTCGACCGACTCGCTGTTGCGTTTCGCGGTGCGCGCCGACGCCACGCTGACCGGATTGTGCGGTCTGGCCGTCGCCGTCGCCGCCGATCCGCTCTCGTCGCTGACCGGCCTGACCTCCTTCCAGGAGTACATCGGCGGAGCCTTCTTCGTGCTCTACGGCCTGGTGGTGTTCAGCCTGGGCGCGCTGCCGGACCTGCGCCGCGCGGGTATCAGCATCGTGGCGGCCAACGCGGTGTTCACGCTGGCCGCGATCGTGGCCGCCGGCGTGTTGCCGCTGACCGGCGCCGGAGTCGCCCTGACGCTGGCCAGCGCGGCCTACACGGCGGCGTTCGCCGCCGTGCAATACGCGGGCGTGCGCCGGCTCGAGACGGCCTGACCGCCGGCCGGCGCCGGGCTCACAGCTTGCGCAGCCGCAGCCGGTTGATCGAGTGGTCGGCGTCCTTGCGTAGCACCAGGGTGGCCCGCGGCCGGGTGGGCAGAATGTTCTCCACCAGGTTGGGCCGGTTGATCGAGCGCCAGATCTCCCGGGCCGCGGCCACCGCCTTGGTGTCGTTGAGCGCCGCGTAGTGGTGGAAGTGCGACTCGGGATCGGCGAAGGCGGTGCTGCGCATCGCCAGGAACCGCGAGATGTACCACTGCTCGATGTCTTCGATCCGCGCGTCGACGTAGATGCCGAAGTCGAACAGGTCCGACACCATCAGGGTGGGCCCGGTCTGCAGGACGTTGAGGCCCTCCAGGATCAGGATGTCGGGATGGCGGACCACGTGCTTGGCCCCCGGGATGATGTCGTATTTCAGGTGCGAATACACCGGCGCGCAGGCGTAGTCCGAACCGGACTTGACCGACGTCACGAACCGCATCAGCGCCCGGCGGTTGTAGCTTTCCGGAAATCCCTTGCGGTGCATCAGGTTTCGCCGGTCCAGCTCGGCGTTCGGGTACAGGAACCCGTCGGTGGTCACCAGGTCCACCCGCGGGTGGTGGTCCCAGCGGGCCAGCAGCGCCTGCAGCACGCGCGCGGTGGTCGACTTGCCGACGGCCACGCTGCCGGCCACCCCGATGACGAACGGCACCGGCCGGTCCGGGTTTTGCTGAGGTTCGCCGAGGAACTCGGCGGTGGCGGCGAACAACCGCTGCCGGGCGGCCACCTGAAGGTGGATGAGCCGGGCCAGCGGCAGGTAGACCTCTTCCACTTCCAGCAGGTCGATTTGTTCGCCCAGACCGCGCAGGCCGACCAGTTCCTCCTCGGTGAGGGCCAGCGGCGTGGACATACGCAGCGCACGCCATTGCTTTCGGTCGAACTCCACATACGGGCTCGGCTCGCTAAGCCGCGGCATAGTGCAAGTGTGGCAGGGGCTCGCCCGCGCCCGACGGCAGGGCTGGCGAAAAGCCGGCCCTGGATAGACTGGCGCCGTGACTGCTGCACCTGACGCTCGCCCCACCGCATCCGACACGGCGTCGCTGATGTCGGCGCCGCTCGCCGACATCGACCCCGACATCGCCGGGTTGCTGGGTCAGGAGCTGGGCCGCCAGCGCGACACGCTGGAGATGATCGCCTCGGAGAACTTCGTCCCGCGCGCGGTGCTGCAGGCCCAGGGCAGCGTGCTGACGAACAAGTACGCCGAGGGGCTGCCCGGCCGCCGCTACTACGGCGGCTGCGAGTACGTCGACGTGGTGGAGAACATCGCCCGGGATCGGGCCAAGGCCCTCTTCGGCGCCGACTTCGCCAACGTGCAGCCGCATTCGGGTGCCCAGGCCAACGCGGCCGTGCTGCACGCGCTGATGACGCCGGGGGAGCGGCTGCTGGGTCTGGACCTGGCCAACGGCGGGCACCTGACGCACGGCATGAAGCTGAACTTCTCCGGCAAGCTCTACGACGTCGGCTTCTACGGCGTCGACCCGACCACGCACCTGATCGACATGGACGCGGTGCGGGCCAAGGCCCTCGAGTTCCGTCCCAAGGTCATCATCGCCGGCTGGTCGGCCTACCCGCGGGTGCTGGACTTCGCGGCGTTCGCGTCGATCGCCGACGAGGTCGGCGCCAAGCTGTGGGTCGACATGGCACACTTCGCGGGCCTGGTCGCCGCCGGGCTGCACCCGTCCCCGGTTCCGCACGCCGACGTGGTGTCCACCACCGTGCACAAGACGCTCGGCGGCCCGCGCTCCGGCCTGATCCTGGGCAAGCAGGAGTACGCCAAGTCGATCAACTCCGCGGTGTTCCCCGGCCAGCAGGGCGGGCCGCTCATGCACGTCATCGCCGCCAAGGCCGTCGCGCTCAAGATCGCCGGCACGGAAGAGTTCGCCGACCGGCAGCGGCGCACCCTGTCCGGGGCGCGCATCCTCGCCGAGCGGCTGTCGGGCGCCGACGTGGCGGCCGCCGGCGTGTCGGTCGTCAGCGGCGGCACCGACGTCCACCTGGTGCTGGTCGACCTGCGCAACTCGGAGCTCGACGGCCAGGCCGCCGAGGACCTGCTGCACGAGATCGGCATCACCGTCAACCGCAACGCCGTGCCCAACGATCCCCGGCCGCCGATGGTCACCTCCGGGTTGCGGGTGGGCACGCCGGCCCTGGCCACCCGGGGCTTCGGGGACGCCGAGTTCAGTGAGGTCGCCGACGTCATCGCCACCGCGCTGGCGGGCGGCCGCGGGGCCGATCTGGCGGCGCTGCGGGACCGGGTCACCCGGCTGGCCAGGGATTTCCCGCTGTACGAGGGCCTCGAAGACTGGGCGCTGGTCGGCCGGTAGCCGGCCGCTGGGGACCAAAGTCACCACTTTGCCCGCGGCGGCGCGGACGATTTCACGAACCTGTGTACGCAAGTTACAGTTATCTCCATGGCCGAAAGACCTGTCGCTAACGCGCTGACCCTGGAACTCGAGCCGGTTGTCGAAGCCAACATGGATCGACACCTGTCCACCGAGGAACTCTGGTTCGCCCACGACTACGTGCCGTACGACCGGGGCGAGAACTTCGCCTTCCTCGGCGGACGCGACTGGGATCCGTCGTCGGCCACGCTGCCGAGGCCGCTGACGGACGCCTGCGAGATCATGCTGCTGCTCAAGGACAACCTGGCCGCACACCACCGCGAGCTCGTCGAGCACTTCATCCTCGAGGACTATTGGGGCCGCTGGCTGGGCCGGTGGACCGCCGAGGAGCACCTGCACGCCATTGCGCTGCGGAATTACCTGGTGGTGACCCGCGAGGTCGACCCCACCGCCAACGAAGAGGCCCGCGTGCAGTACGTGATGAAGGGCTACCGCGCCGACACCTACAGCCAGGTGGAGACCCTGGTCTACATGGCCTTCACCGAACGCAGCCACGCCGTGTTCTGCGAGAACCTGTCCGCAAAGCTCGAGGAGCCGATCCTGTCCGGGCTGGTCGACCGGATCTCCCGGGACGAGCGGCGCCACGAGCTGTTCTTCTCCAACCTCGTCGCGCGCTGCCTGGAATACACCCGCGACGAGACGATCGCCGCGATCGCCGCCCGCGCGGCCGAGCTGGAGGTGCCCGGCGCCGACATCGACGCCTACCAGGACAAGCTGCGCAACATCGCCGAGGCCGGCGTCTTCACCGAGAATGACCTGCGCCAGGTGATCTCCGACCGCATCCGCGCATGGGGTGTGGCCGACGAGCCCGCCCTCAAGCCGTTCGTCATCGGCTGACCCTTCTTCGCGCGCCGGCGCGCACCCGTCGGCGCGCCTGCGCTGCTGCGCAGCGGCCACGAGAGTAGCGTCGTTCTCGATGGCCAGCGTCATGCTCTGCTGCCAGGGCGGCACCTCCCGTCACCACAACGGAAGGACCGGCCCCGGTCCTGGTGCTGCGGTTCCCGCCGACATGCCTGCGCGGGTCCGCGCGGGCTCATCCCGCTCGAGGAGCGCTACGTGACCGATATCCGGACCTACGTGATCGACACCTCCGTGCTGCTGTCCGACCCGTGGGCGTGCAGCCGGTTCGCCGAACACGAGGTGGTGGTCCCGCTGGTGGTGATCAGCGAACTGGAGGCCAAACGCCACCATCACGAGCTGGGATGGTTCGCCCGCCAGGCGCTGCGTCTGTTCGACGATCTGCGGCTGCTGCACGGACGGCTGGATCAGCCGATTCCGGTTGGGACGCAAGGCGGTTCGCTGCACGTCGAGCTCAACCACACCGACCCGGCGGTGCTGCCCGCGGGTTTCCGCAGCGACAGCAACGACTCCCGGATCCTGAGCTGCGCCGCCAACCTGGCCGCCGAGGGCAAGCGAGTCACCTTGGTGAGCAAGGACATTCCGCTTCGGGTCAAGGCCGCCGCGGTGGGACTGGCCGCCGACGAGTACCACGCCCAGGACGTGGTGGCCTCCGGCTGGTCGGGGATGCACGAGCTCGAGACCGCGACCGAGGACATCGACGCGCTGTTCACCGAGGGCGAGATCGACCTGGCGGAGGCGCGAGACCTGCCGTGCCACACCGGAATTCGGTTGCTCGGCGGAAGCTCGCACGCGCTGGGCCGGGTCAACCCGGACAAACGTGTGCAGCTGGTCCGCGGCGATCGGGAGGCGTTCGGGCTGCGCGGGCGTTCGGCCGAACAGCGGGTGGCGCTGGACCTGCTGCTCGACGAGTCGGTGGGCATCGTGTCGCTGGGCGGCAAGGCCGGCACCGGCAAGTCGGCGCTCGCGCTGTGCGCGGGCCTGGAGGCGGTGCTGGAACGGCGCACCCAGCGCAAGGTGGTGGTCTTCCGTCCGCTCTACGCCGTGGGTGGTCAGGAGCTGGGCTACCTGCCCGGCAGCGAGAGCGAGAAGATGGGTCCGTGGGCGCAGGCCGTCTTCGACACCCTCGAGGGTCTGGCCAGCCCGGCGGTGCTCGACGAAGTGCTGTCCCGCGGCATGCTCGAGGTGCTGCCGCTGACCCACATCCGCGGCCGCTCGCTGCACGACTCGTTCGTCATCGTCGACGAGGCGCAGTCGCTGGAGCGCAACGTGTTGCTGACCGTGCTGTCCCGGCTGGGCACCGGCTCGCGGGTGGTGCTCACCCACGACATCGCCCAGCGCGACAACCTGCGGGTGGGCCGCCACGACGGGGTCGCGGCGGTGATCGAAAAGCTCAAGGGCCACCCGCTGTTCGCCCACATCACCTTGCTGCGCAGCGAGCGGTCGCCGATCGCCGCGCTGGTCACCGAGATGCTCGAGGAGATCGCCGGGCCGCACTGACGGCGCCTGGTTTCGCAGGGCTCGCTCGTAACGCCACGGCGATTCCGGGGCCCGGTTTGCGCCCTGCCGTTACGAGCGGCGGCCTCGCCGCCCCGGGTTGTACGGCCGCTTTCGATAAACTTCCACGGTGGCGAAACGACCCGACACCCTGGCCTGGCGCTACTGGCGCACGGTCGTCGGGGTGCTGGCGGCCGTCGCGGTGCTGGTGATCGGCGGGCTGACCGGCCACGTCACCCGCGCCGACGACCTGAGCTGCTCGGTCGTCAAATGCGTGGCGCTGACGTTCGACGACGGGCCCGGCCCGTTCGACGAGCGGCTGCTGCAGATCCTCAAGGACAACGACGCCAAGGCCACCTTCTTTCTGATCGGCAACAAGGTGGCCGCGAACCCGGCCGGCGCCAAGCGCATCGCCGATGCGGGAATGGAGATCGGCAACCACACCTGGGAACACCCCAACATGACCACCATCCCCACCGAGGACGTCGCCGCCCAATTCACCAGGGCCAATGACGCGATCCACGCCGCCACCGGCCGCACCCCGAACCTGTACCGCCCCGCCGGCGGGCTGTCCAACCCGGTGGTGCGTCAGACCGCCGGTCAATTGGGGCTAGCCGAAATCCTTTGGGATGTCATCCCTTTCGATTGGGCCAATGACTCCAACACCGCCGCGACGCGGTACATGCTGATGACCTACATCAAACCGGGCTCGGTGGTGTTGTTCCACAACACCTACTCGAGCACCGTCGATCTGGTGTACCAGTTCATCCCGGTGCTCAAGGCCAACGGCTACCGGCTGGTGACGGTCAGCGAACTGCTGGGGCCGCGAGCGCCCGGCAGCAGTTACGGCAGCCGGGAGAACGGCCCACCGGTCAACGGGCTGCGCGACATCCCCGCCTCCGACATCCCCAAGCTGCCCGACACGCCCTCGCCGAAGCCGATGCCCAACTTCCCGATCACCGACATCCCCGGGCAGAACTCCGGCGGGCCGAACAACGGTGCCTAGCACGCGGGCAGCTACAGAGGAGCGAAAGTCCGCTCGGCGGTGGCTGTTTCGCTACGGGCTGGACATGAGCCTGTCGTATGTGCTGGCCGTCGGCGAAGCCGCGGCCATCCTGATCCCGTTGCGCGGCCACACATCCGTCGGAGTCAACGCCGACTTCGCGCGGCAGAACACCGGGCCGGTGCTGGCGCTCATCGCGCTGGGCATCGTCGGCGTCGCGGTGGCCGGCGCGCTGAGCCTGGCTCCCACGCTGCGCTGGTATGTCGCGGGCGAGGAACCCACGCCGCAGCAGCGCGACGCGGTGATGAAGCTGGCCGGCCGCCAGTCGGCGATCCTGGTGACCGCCTGGGCGGTGAGCGGTGGGATCTTCCTGCTGCTGAATCTGGCTGGGGGAGCACGACTTCTGCTGCCCATCGCGCTCGGCGCGTTGCTGGGCGGCTCGGCCGCCGCCGGCACCGGGATGCTGCTCGCCCAGCGCACGCTGCGGCCCATCATGCGGGCGGCCACGCTGGGCGCCGAGCCGCGGCTGGCGGTGCCCAGCGTGTACGCGCGGCTGGTCCTGCTGTGGTTCCTGTGCAGCGCGTTCCCCATCGCCGTCATCGCGGCCTTGGTGGTGCTGCGCTCGTACGGCTGGTTGGTCGAGAAGTCCGCGTCGCTGGATGTGCCCATCCTGGTGGTGTCGCTGGCGGCGCTGGTGCTCGGGCTGCCGACGATGATCTTGACGTCGCGCTCCATCTCCGATCCGATCGGCGAGG
This sequence comes from Mycobacterium timonense, assembly GCF_025821985.1. Taxonomy (NCBI): domain Bacteria; kingdom Bacillati; phylum Actinomycetota; class Actinomycetes; order Mycobacteriales; family Mycobacteriaceae; genus Mycobacterium; species Mycobacterium timonense. The sequence goes on from NZ_JACKSY010000116.1 coordinate 41,621, forward strand.
TCGTCGATGCGATGGCCGAGATTGAGCACGGCCGGATGGAGACCTACGTCGGCGCCTACGAGCGCTCCCAAATCGGCAGGCTGCAAACGGGTTTCAACCGGATGGTGGCCGGGCTCGCCGAGCGTGACCGGCTGCGCGACCTGTTCGGCCGACACGTCGGCGCGGACGTCGCGCAGCGCGCCATCGAAGAGGGGGCGTCGCTGTCCGGGGACGTGGTGGAAGCGGCGGTGCTGTTCATCGATCTGGTCGGCTCCACCCAGCTCGCGGAAAGCCGCCCCCCGCAAGAGGTCGCGGAGGTGCTCAACGACTTCTTCCGGATTGTCGTCAACGCCGTCGACGAACACCACGGTCTGGTCAACAAATTCGCCGGCGACGCCGCGCTGGCCGTCTTCGGGGTGCCGTTGCCGACCAATGAGCCGGCGTCTGCGGCGCTGGCGACGGCCCGCACGCTCGGTACCCAATTACGGCAGTTGCCAGTCGATTTCGGGATCGGTGTGTCCGCGGGCCGGGTCTTCGCCGGCAACGTCGGCGCCGAGAACCGGTACGAATACACCGTGATCGGTGACGCCGTGAACGAGGCGGCGCGGCTGGCCGACCTGGCCAAGACCGCCGACCGCAGAATCCTGTGTTCGGCGGCGGCGATCGAGGCGGCCGGCGAGGCCGAACGCGGGCACTGGGCCGAATGCTATTCCACCGTGCTGCGCGGGCGATCCGAGACCACCCACGTCTCGGCGCCCACCGGTTAGGACTTCGCGACCTTGAGCGCGGCGATGATCTTGCCGATCAGTCCGGCCGAGGCGCTGTCACCGATCGGTGTGCTGCCGATGAACACGCTGACGGGTTTGGTGTCGACCGCGATGATGGTGACCGAATCGCCCTTGACGTTGCGGGTGGGGTCGGCGATGGTGACGTCGGCGTCGGCCCGGACCGCCTTGGTGCCGTCGACGGTGATCGGTGACGTCTTGATCGGGCCCAGGGTGGGCATCGCGTTCGCATAGCCGGGCCCGTTGGCCAGGCACTGCATCAGTTTGGTGGCCTGCGCGGTGAGGTCCATGCTGGGGACGAAGTTGGTGACGCCGACCTCGGCGGTCATCATCCACTGGTTGGCCCCCGGAACATCCTGGGCCACGCCCAGCGCACCGATCAGGTTCGGGCCCTGGTCGTCGGAGAACACCGTCCACCCCGACGGCGCCGCGTTGGCCGGGAACGAAAGCTTGCCCGCGGCGATGGAGTCGGACCGGGGCATGTCGCCGCCGGACACGTTCGGGGTGCAATCGGTGGCGTTCTGCGCCGAGTTCTTCGGCTGCGACACCGAGGTACTGGTGGACGACGGCGTGGCGCCGGACGGCTTGCTGCCGTGCCCGCCCTTCATCACCACCAGGGTGGCCACCAGCGCGATCACCGCCAGCACGACCAGCCCGGCGACGATCAGCCAGGGCAACTTGGAGCCGGGGCCGCCGGGCGGCGGTCCCGGCGAGTAGGGCCCGCCGGGACCGAACGGCTGTCCGGGACCGGGATACGGCGCACCCGGGTACGGGCCGCCCGGGTAGGGGCCACCCGGGTACGGGTAGCCGCCGCCCGGCGGCGGGTAGGGATACGGACCGCCGGCCGGATACTGCCCGGGCTGCGGATAGGGGCCGCCCTGTGGCTGACCGCCCTGTGGCTGACCGCCTGGTGGCTGGCCGCTCCAATTCGGCTCCTGCCCATACGGATTGCTTCCGTAGGACCCCGGGCCATAGGGACCGCCGGGAGGAGCCGTCATCGAAAAACCATCCTTACTGTCATCAACCGCCGTCACCGAACGGTCGGCTCAGTCCTGCGGCTTGACCTTGGCCATGGCCAGCACGTCGAGCCGGCGGTCGAGCTCCTCGAGCGACAGCTTGTCGCCGATCAGCCCGCGGTCGATGACGGTCTGCCGAATCGTCTTGCGCTCCTTGAGCGCCTGCTTGGCCACCGCCGCCGCCTCCTCGTAGCCGATCGCCGAGTTCAGCGGCGTCACGATCGACGGTGAGGATTCGGCGAGCTCGCGCAGGTGCTCCACGTTGGCGCTCAGCCCGCTGATGCAGCGCTCGGCGAACAGCCTCGACACGTTGGTCAGCAGCTTGAACGACTCCAGGATGTTGCGGGCCATCATCGGGATGTACACGTTGAGCTCGAAGGCGCCCGACAAGCCGCCGACGGCCACCGCCGCGTCGTTGCCGATCACCTGCGCGGCGACCTGCGTAACCGCTTCGGGGATAACCGGATTCACCTTGCCCGGCATGATCGAGCTGCCCGGCTGCAGATCGGGAAGGGCGATCTCGGCCAGGCCGGTCAGCGGCCCCGAACCCATCCAGCGGATGTCGTTGGCGATCTTGGTCAGCGACACCGCGATGGTGCGCAGCGCGCCGGAGGCCTCGACCAGCCCGTCGCGCGCCGCCTGGGCCTCGAACGAGTTTGTCGCCGTGCGCAATTCGCTCAATCCGGTGGAGGCGATCAGCGTCTCGACCACCTTGGCGCCGAAGCCGTCGGGAGCGTTGAGACCGGTGCCCACCGCGGTCCCGCCGATCGCCAGCTCACCCAGCCGGGGCAGCGTGGCCCGCACCCGCTCGATGCCGGCCTCGATCTGGCGGGCGTAGCCGCTGAACTCCTGGCCGAGCGTCACCGGCACGGCGTCCATCAGGTGGGTGCGGCCCGACTTGACCACGGTGTGCCACTCGCGGGCCTTGCTCGCCAGGGCGTCGTGCAGCACCTGCAGCGCCGGAATCAGATGGCGCACTGCGGCTTCCGTGGCCGCGATGTGGGTTGCGGTGGGGAAGGTGTCGTTCGACGACTGCGACATGTTGACGTCGTCGTTGGGATGCACGGTCACCCCGTTGGCGGCCGCGATGGACGCGATCACCTCGTTGGTGTTCATGTTCGAGCTGGTGCCCGAGCCGGTCTGGAAGACGTCGATGGGAAACTGGTCGTCGTGGCGACCGTCGGCGATCTCGGCGGCCGCGGCGATGATCGCGTCGGCCTTCTCCGGCGCCAGCAACCCCAGATCCTTGTTGACCTGCGCGCAGGCGCCCTTCAGCAGGCCCAGGGCGCGGATCTGGGTGCGTTCCAGGCCCCGGCCCGAGATCGGGAAGTTCTCGACCGCGCGCTGGGTTTGCGCGCGCCACAACGCTTTTGCGGGTACCCGGACCTCGCCCATGGTGTCGCGCTCGATGCGGTAGTCGGTGTCGCCGTCGTCAGTGGCCATACAGTGGCTTCCTCGTTCTCGGGTCGGTTCTCAGGGCAGGGGATAGGCGGCAGAGCTGTCGCCGGTGAAGTCGATGGCGGAGTACTCGTTGAGCTTCGACAGCCGGTGGTAGGCCTCGATCATCCGGACGGTGCCCGACTTCGATCGCATGACGATCGACTGGGTGGTGCAGCCGCCGGGGTAGTACTGCACACCCTTGAGCAGGTCACCGTTGGTGACCCCGGTGGCGCAGAAGAAGACGTTCTCACCGGAGACCAGGTCCTCGGTCGTCAGGATCTGGTCCAGGTCGTAGCCGGCGTCGATGGCCTTCTGGCGTTCCTCGTCGTCGCGGGGGGCCAGCTGCGCCTGGATGGCGCCGCCCATGCAGCGGATGGCGGCGGCGGCGATGATGCCCTCCGGGGTGCCGCCGATGCCGGCCAGCATGTCGGTGCCGGAGTGCGGGCGGCAGGCCGAGATCGCGCCGGCCACGTCGCCGTCGGTGATCAGCCGGATCCGGGCCCCGGTCTCGCGGACCTCGTCGATGAGCTTCGCGTGCCGCGGCCGGTCCAGGATGCACACGGTCATGTCGCGCACCGACAGGGCCTTGACCTTGGCGACGGCCTTGATGTTCTCGGCGATCGGCGCGGTGATGTCCAGCACGTGCGCGGCCTCGGGCCCGACGGCGATCTTGTTCATGTAGAACACCGCCGACGGGTCGAACATGGCGCCGCGGTCGGCCACCGCCAGCACGGAGATGGCGTTGGGCATGCCCTTGCTCATCAGCGTGGTGCCGTCGATCGGGTCGACGGCGAAGTCGCATTCCGGGCCGTCGCCGTTGCCGACCTCCTCGCCGTTGTAGAGCATCGGCGCGTGGTCCTTCTCGCCCTCGCCGATGACCACCACACCGCGCATCGACACCGTGTTGACCAGCTCACGCATCGCGTCGACCGCCGCCCCGTCGCCGCCCTCTTTGTCGCCGCGGCCGACCCAGCGGCCGGCGGCCATGGCGCCGGCCTCGGTGACGCGGACCAGTTCCAACGCCAGGTTGCGGTCTGGTGCCTCGCCGCGCGGCCGGCCCTGCGCCGGGGCCCGGCCGGTGGCGGCGGACGAGCGGTCGCCCTCAACTGTCATGGTTGCTGATTGTCCCAGAAGCGGATCGGTCCGCGAGAACTGGGATACTTGGAGGATGACCGAGCAGCCGTCGCTGAATGCCAGCTCGCCGGGCGAGTCTGCCGCGGCGGCCGGGCCCGTTCGCAGGCCGGAGAAACCGCGGCTGCTGCAGGACGGCCGCGACATGTTCTGGTCGCTGATACCGCTGGTGATCGGGTGTGTCGTGCTGGCCGGGCTGCTGGGCATGTGTTCGTTGCAGCTGCACGGCAGGCCGGGGCCCATCCCGTCCTACGATGCCGCGGCGGCCCTGCGGGCGGACGCGGCGACGCTGGGCTTCCCCGTCCGCCAACCGGCGCTGCCGGCCGGCTGGCAGGCCAACTCCGGCCACCGCGGCGGCATCCAGAACGGCCGGACCGACCCGTCGACCGGTCAACGGCTCAACGCCCCCACCTCGGTGGTCGGCTACATCAGCCCGACCGGGATGTATCTGAGCCTGACGCAGAGCAACGCCGACGAGGACAAGCTGATCAACTCGATTCATCCGTCGGCCTACCCGACCGGAACGGTCGACGTCGCCGGAACCAGCTGGGTCATCTATCAGGGTTCCGGTCAAAGCGGCGCGGACGCCGAGCCGGTGTGGACGACCCGGCTGACCGGCGCGGGCGGCGCCACCCAGATCGCGATCACCGGCGCCGGAAACGCCGAGCAGTTCCGTACGCTGGCCTCGGCGACCCAGTCGCAACCGCCGTTGCCCGTGCGCTGACGAAAGGCCGAGCATGACTGCACCAGAGGCTGATCTGTCCGGCTGGTCGGTGGCACCGTTCAGCGGTGGCGGCTACACCCACGACGTCTACCGCAAGGGCGTGGGCCCGGGCGTGGTGCTGATTCCGGAGCTGCCGGGGATTCATCCCGGGGTGTTGGCCCTGGGTAATCATTTGGTGGACAACGGTTTCACGGTCGCGATGCCGTCGCTGTTCGGTGAGCCGGGCAAGCCGGTGTCGCCGGGCTACCTCGTCGCGGGCATGACGAGGGCCTGCGTGGCAAGGGAATTCGCCGCGTTCGCCACCAACAAGCAGCGGCCGGTGTCGTTGTTCCTGCGGGCGTTGGCCCGTGACCTCAACGCGTCGACGCCGGGTGACGGGGTCGGGGTGATCGGCCAATGCTTCACCGGCGGTTTCGCGTTGGCCGCCGCGGTCGACGAGAGCGTGCTGGCACCGGTGCTGTCGCAGCCGTCGGTGCCCTTCCCGCTGGGCGCGACGCGGCGCCGCGACCCCGGCGTGAGCGAGGCCGAGCTGGCCACCGTGGCCGACCGGTGCGCCAATGAGGGCTTGTGCGCCATGGGTTTACGGTTCAGCGAGGACTGGACGTCGCCGCGTGAGCGGTTCACCGCACTCAAGCAGCGGCTCGGCGACGCCTTCGAGGTGATCGAGATCGACTCGCGCCCGGGCAACGAACACGGATTCGGCAAGACGGCGCACTCGGTGCTCACCCTGGAGGTCCGCGAAGTCGACGGCCACCCGGCCTACGAGGCCCGCAAGCGGGTGGTCGAATTCCTCACCCAGCGGCTGGGCGCGCGCTAGGCGAACCGCCTCGGGCCGCGCCGCTCATCGACCATAATGAGGCGACGCCGTTTTCAGTTTCTTCCAGGAGGTTTTGTGCGCATGGCGGTCGATGACCTCGTGGTGGAAACCGGTTACGGCCCGGTCCGGGGCGTCCCAGTCGACGGTGTCAAGGCGTGGAAAGGCATTCGCTACGCGGCGCCGCCCATCGGCGACCTGCGCTTCCGCGCGCCCCAGCCGCCCGAGCGGTGGACCGAGGTGGCCGACGCCACCGTCTTCGGCCCCGCCTGTCCGCAGCCGGTGTTCCCGAACATGCCGCTGGATTTGGGTGCGCCCCAAGGCGAAGACTGCTTGCGGCTCAACGTCTGGGCATCCGCCGACACCCAACCCGGGGACGCCAAGCCGGTGATGGTGTGGCTGCACGGCGGCGCCTACGTGCTGGGGTCGAGCAGCCAGACGCTCTACGACGGCCGCCGGCTGGTCAGCCACGGCGACGTCGTGGTGGTGACGGTCAACTACCGGCTCGGCGCGCTCGGCTTTCTCGACCTGTCGTCGCTGAACAGCGCGGGGCGCAGCTTCGACTCCAACGTCGGGCTGCGCGACGTGCTGGCGGCGCTGGAGTGGGTGCGCGACAACATCACCGCATTCGGCGGCGACCCGCGGCGGGTCACCCTGTTCGGCGAGTCGGCAGGGGCGGGGATCGTCACCACGCTGTTGGCCAGCCCCGCGGCCGCGGGCCTGTTCGCCGCTGCCATCGCGCAGAGTTCGCCGGCCACCTCGGTGTACGACCGTGACCGCGCCGCCCGTGTCGCCGAAGCCTTCCTGGGCAAGCTGGGCATCACCGCATCGGAGTCACGACGGCTGATCGACATGCCGATGGCGGCGATCCTGGCCGCCTCCCAACAGGTGTTCGACGAAGTGCCGGTGCGCAATCCGGGGACGCTGGCGTTCGTCCCGATCGTCGACGGCGACGTGCTGGCCGACTATCCGGTGAAGGTGGCACAACAGGGCTGCTCGCACCCGGTGCCGCTGATCATCGGTACCAACCAGCACGAGGCGGCGCTGTTCCGGCTGATGCGCTCGGCGCTGATGCCGATCACCCCGCACGCCATCACCTCGATGTTCAACCAGATCGCCGCCGAACAACCCGACTTGCAGCTGCCCACCGAAAAGCAGATCGGCTCCGCCTATTCCCGATTCCGCCGCAGGGCAAGGTATTTGAGCATCGCCACCGACGTGGGCTTCCGGATGCCGTCGGTGTGGCTCGCCGAGGGGCACGCCCGGGTGGCGCCGGTGTATCTGTACCGGTTCGACTACTCCACCCCGCTGCTGAGGCTGCTGATGGTCAAGGCCGCGCACGCCACCGAATTGCCTTATGTCTGGGGCACTCTCGGTGCGCCCAAGGATCCCACCCTCAAGCTCGGCGGCAGCAAGACCGCCAAGGCGGTGTCCAAGCGGGTGCGGACCCGATGGACCAACTTCGCCGCGCACGCGAAACCGGCGGGCCCCGCCGGCAGCCCGGAGTGGGCGCCGTATCAGGAGCAGGACCGCGCCTGCCTGATCATCGGCAAGAACGACGTGCTGGCCCACGACGTGGACGCCAAGGCCCGTGCCGCCTGGGGCAGTGAGATGGTCAGCTTCCGCTAGGCGGATGCCTTGCCCGCCAAGGCTTGTCGCTTCATCTGTTCGAACATGCCGACGTAGTACGGCAGGCATTCCGACATCGCCTGCTCGGTGGTGAACAGCGGCTGATAGCCGAGGTCGCGCGAGGCCTTGGCGATGGAGAAGAAGTTGTCCAGATACAGCCGCTCGACCGCGAGCGGCTCGAGCAGCGGCGCCGGGATCCCGAACCTGAAATGCAGCCGCTGCCAACCCGTCATCGCCGCGCGCACGATGGGGCCGTTGACCCGGACCCGGGGCCAGTTCACGCCGCAGGCCTCGACCACCGGCCGGGCGAACTCGAACATGTTGATCGGCTCGGCGTCGTTGATGAAGTACGCCTGACCGGGCGCGGTGCCGCCGGGCGTCAGGTGCTGGGCCGCCAGGATGAAACCGTGAATCAGGTTGTGCACGTAAGAGTTGTCCAATCGGGCGGATTTGCGGCCGATCAGCACCTTGACGTGGCCGGCGATCACGCTTTCGAACAGCTTGCGGAACATGGTTTGGTCGCCCCGGCCCCAGATGCCACTGGGCCGGATCGCACACGTCAGCATGCCGTCAACGCCGTTCTGGCCCAAGACGAATCGCTCGGCGAGCACCTTGGTCTCGGTGTAGAGGTCGTTGAACCGGTCGGTGTAGGGCAAGGTCTCGTCGCCGCCGACGATGTTCTGGCCGCCCATGACGACGCTGTTCGACGAGGTGTAGACGAAGCGCTGCACGCCGGCCGCCTGCCCGGCACGGACCAGATTCTCGGTGCCGCCGACGTTCACCGCGAAGCTGCGCTGCCGGTACTCCTCGGTGACCGAGGCGCCGCCCATCAGGTCGATGATCGCCGCGGTGTGAAAGATCGTGTCGATGCCCTCGACCGCGGCGGCGCACACACCGGCGTCGGTGATGTCGCCCTGCAGCACCTCCAGGTGTGGGTGCGCCGGCAGCGGCGAGGGGGCGCGGTCGAAGGAGCGAACCTGATATCCGCGCTCGAGCAGGGTGGTCACCAGGTTGGCGCCGACGAACCCGGAGCCCCCGGTGACCAGAACGCGACCCAGTTCGGCCGTCAGCGATGGATCACCCATGGGGCCGATCATAACTGAAACGTGTTCCAGTTTCGAAAAAGTGTGGCAACGAAGCTCTCCAATAGGGTCGAATTCAGTCGTCGTCAGCCTCGCCCGCGGCGAGGGCGTCTTCGATTCTCTTGCGCGCTCCAGCTAAGTGCTCTTCACAGCGTTTAGCCAGCTGTTCGCCTCTTTCCCACAAGTTCAGCGACGCGTCCAGGTCCAGGCCGCCCTGTTCCAGTTGCCGCACGACCTCGATCAGTTCGTCCCGGCACGCCTCATAGCCCAGTCGACTAATAGGTGTAGCCGCGGCGGCCTGCTCGTCCTTCTTGTTATTCGCCATCGGTCGGTCCCTCGCTCAGCGCCGCCACGGCGCCGTCGGCGACCCGGACCCGCAGCCGGGTGCCCGCCGGCGCGTCGCCGACCGTACGCAGCACGTGGGGGCCGCCGGCGCCGACGGTCTGCACCACGGCGTAACCGCGGGCCAGGGTGGCCGCCGGGCCCAATGTCGCCAGCCGGGCGCGCAGGTGGCCGATCCGCTCGGTTTCGGCGGCGGTCAACCGGGTGACGTCGCGCCGAATCGCCGACCGGGCGCGGTGCACCTCCTCGGCGCGTGCGGTCAACGCGCGCAGCGGCTCGGCCAGCACCGGGCGGCTGCGGATCTGGGCCAGCGCGCGTTGCTCGCGAGATACCCAGTTGCGCAACGCCTGTGCGCTGCGCCGCCGCAGGTCGTCGATCAGCCGCTGTTCGGCCGCGGTGTCGGGCACCACCTTCTTCGCGGCGTCGGTGGGGGTGGCCGCGCGCACGTCGGCGACCAGATCGCACAGCGGGTTGTCGGGTTCGTGACCGACCGCGCTGATCACCGGGGTGCGGCAGGCGGCGATGGCGCGGCACAGCGTCTCGTCGGAGAACGGCAACAGGTCCTCCACGCTGCCGCCGCCGCGGGCGAGCACGATGACGTCGACCTCGGGGTCCCGGTCGAGTTCGCGCAGGGCCTCCACGATCTGCGCGACCGCGTTGGGTCCCTGCACCGCGGTGTTGCGCACGGCGAAACGCACCGCGGGCCAGCGCCCCGCCGCGACGGTTTTCACGTCCCGCTCGGCGGCGCTCGCCCGGCCGGTGATCAGCCCGATCATGTTGGGCAGGAAGGGAATTGGCCGCTTGAGGCGAGGGTCGAAAAGCCCTTCGGCGTCCAGCAGTCGGCGTAGCCGCTCGATGCGGGCCAGCAGTTCGCCCACCCCGACGGCGCGGATCTCGGACAGCCGCAGCGAAAACGTGCCCCGGCCGGTGTAGAACGAGGGCTTGCCGCACACCACCACCTGGGTGCCTTCGGCCAGTTTCACCGGGGCGTTGAGCACCAGGTCGCGCGGGCAGGTCACGGTCAGCGACATGTCGGCGGCCGGGTCACGCAGCACCATGAACACGGTTTTGGAGTCCGGCCGCAGCGACACCTGGGCCAGCTGACCCTCCACCCATACCGTGCCCAGCCTGTCGATCCAGCTCGCGACCCGAATTGCCACCGCGCGCACCGGAAATGGGTTCTCGGCGGAGTTCGGTTCGGAGGTAGCGGCCCGGGTCACTTCGCGTTCGCGCGGGTGATCCTGTTGGCCAGCAGCGTCTGAAACGGCGCCCGGCCCTTGGTGGCCTGCTCGTAGGCCAGCAGCGCCTCGAGTTCGTCCACGCTCAGCGATTGCAGCCGGGCCCGCAGCTGGGCCAGCGTCAGCGCCGAGTAGTCCAGTTCGGTGACCACCGCCGGTGTCGGGACCGACGCCTCGGCCGCCGGCTTCGCGGACGGGCGGGCCGACCTGGTCAGGGCGCTGGCGTCGTCGTGCGCGTCGGCCACCGAGTAGAGCGCGAATCGGCCCTCGGCCCGGCGCTCGCCCTCACTGCCGTCGGCCGGGTTGGCGTAGCCGTCGGCCGCGTCGTCGATGTCCTCGTCGAAGGTCGCCCATTCCGGCTTCTCGTCCTTGGGCGGAAAGATGGATTCGAGGGTGCTGTCCCCCTTGATCACCAGCTCTGCGAGGTTCTGCTGAAAGCGCATCACGATGTGGGCGGCCTGGCTGGCCAGCGTCATCGGATACATCAGGATGGTTTTCGGCAGCCGCATGGTCTCCTCAACGGCGACTGTCGCCGCGCCGACCAGCAGCCGAACTCCATACGGTGCAGTAGCCATGGGTCCAAGATTGCCTCAAGCGGCGGCTAACTCCAAGCCCGCCGGCGCGAGCTGGCAAGCCCGTGTCGGCAGAACGTACCCTGGATGCCATGCCGCCGACCGTCGACATGGGGATTCCCGGCGCATCCAGCTCCGTAGCCGTCAACCCGTCCCGCAAGCGCGTGCTCCTGGCCGAGCCGCGCGGATACTGCGCGGGCGTGGACCGGGCCGTGGAAACCGTGGAGCGCGCACTGGAGAAGCACGGCCCGCCGGTGTACGTGCGCCACGAGATCGTGCACAACCGGCACGTGGTCAGCACCTTGGAGAAGGCCGGCGCGGTGTTCGTCGAGGAGACCGACGAGGTTCCCGAAGGGGCGATCGTGGTGTTCTCCGCGCACGGCGTGGCGCCGACGGTGCACGCCGCGGCCGCCGAACGCAACCTGCACACCATCGACGCCACCTGCCCGCTGGTGACCAAGGTGCACAACGAGGCGCGCCGGTTCGCCCGCAACGACTACGACATCCTGCTGATCGGCCACGAGGGCCACGAGGAGGTGGTCGGCACCGCCGGGGAGGCGCCCGACCATGTGCAGCTGGTCGACGGGGTGGCCGCGGTGGACAACGTGACGGTCCGCGACGAGGACAAGGTGGTGTGGCTGTCGCAGACCACGCTGTCGGTCGACGAGACCATGGAGATCGTCGAGCGGCTCCGGCAGCGGTTCCCCAAGCTGCAGGACCCGCCGAGTGACGACATCTGCTACGCGACCCAGAACCGCCAGGTGGCGGTCAAGGCGATGGCGCCGGAATGCGACCTGGTGATCGTTGTCGGCTCGCGCAACTCGTCGAACTCGGTGCGGCTGGTGGAAGTGGCGCTGGGCGGCGGGGCCGGTGCGGCCCACCTGGTGGACTGGGCCGACGACATCGACCCCGCGTGGCTGGAAGGCGTCACCACGGTGGGCGTCACCTCGGGCGCGTCCGTCCCCGAGGTCTTGGTGCAAGGCGTGCTCGAGCGGCTGGCCGAGTGCGGCTTCGACGTGGTGCAACCGGTGACGACGGCGCAGGAGACCCTGGTGTTCGCGTTGCCGCGGGAGATCCGCTCAGCGCGCTGATCGCCTCAGGCTGACGTCAGGCGTCGTACTCCCAGGACTCCGCCGGCGGCCGACCCTGCGTCCGGCCCGGCGTCCGCGAACGGGTGCGGCGCTCGGTGTGCGGTTCTCGCGGCTGGCCCGGCGCGGCGGCGCCGCGGTAGCGGACCTGCGAGATGGGGTGATGCGTCCCGTTGGCGCCGGTCGACGCGGGGCGGCGGCGCCGGGGCTCATACGGCGGCTCGGGGGTGTCGTAGCGGCCCAGGTTCTCCGGCCCGCTCGGCGGGTCGTAGCCGTCGAAACGGCTGCTGCGCGGCACGGGTCGTTCGTAGGGACTGCGCCGGGGCCGCGGCTCGCGACGCGGCTCGCGCGGTGGTTGGCCGCGCAGCTCGGGGTCGGCGTCGGGCCGGGGGCGGCGGCGCGTGCGCCGCGGCGGTTCGGCGGCGTCGTAGTTGCGGCCGGCGGTGTCGTAGTTGCGGGCCGCCGCGCTGCGCCGGGCGGCGCGCCGCGGCCGTTCGGGGCGTTCGGCCGGTTCGGCGGCGTCGTCCAGCGGCGGGCGCGCATGCCGCGAGCGGGTACGCGAACTGCTTGCCGACGAGCGAGTGCTGCGCGCGGTGCGCCGCGTTCTCGACGACGAGCCCGACCGGCGGGTGCGGCGCCGCTGTGCGCTCTCCTCGGTGGTATCGCCGTCGGAGTCGGGGTGCAGCGCCGCCCGCACCTTGGCCACCAGGCCGCCGACGAGGGACTGGATGTCGACACTGGGGCCGGCGGCGGCGTCGTCGGAGCCGGCCGCCGTCGTCGACCGTTGACCGTGCCCGAAATACCAGCGGACCAAGCCGATCGCCAGCACGGCGCCGGCGGTACCCAGCATCAGCGGGAACCGCTCGATCAGCGGATAGCCGCAGTTGATCAGCAGGTCTTTGAGCCGGCCCACCTTGGCGTCGTGGAACAACCAGTAGGCCCCGGGCACCGCGCAGAACAGGATCAGCGGCGGCTGGATGATCGTGGTGAAGATGCCGTCCTGGCGCACCGCCAGCACCGCCGCCACGCAACCGGCTATATAGAAGCCCGCGAAGACGTGGGTCAGCTCCTTGTGACCAGCGTCGATTCCATAGCCGATGGCGGTCGCGGTGACGGCGACAAGCACGGCCGCGTACCAGGGGAGGCCTGGGATGTTTGGGTGGATCGAACGGTGGGCGCTCGCCACCGTCGAACTTGCCCGCTGTGCTGACACATGTAGACCGTACCGGGAATGGACCGAAAGGCTCGTAAATACCTCGTAGCGATCGCGGGCGTGCCACGGCGTGGCGCAGGAATGGTCGCCCGGATGGTCGCCGGCGCCGGGCCCCTAGACTTGATTCCCTGTGAGCCTGAGCCTGGGAATAGTGGGCCTGCCCAATGTCGGCAAGTCGACCTTGTTCAACGCGTTGACCCGGAACAACGTGGTCGCGGCCAACTATCCGTTCGCGACGATCGAGCCCAACGAGGGCGTGGTGCCGCTGCCCGACCCGCGGCTGGACAAGCTGGCCGAGATGTTCAAGTCCGAGCGCATCGTGGCGGCGCCGGTCACCTTCGTCGACATCGCCGGCCTGGTCAAGGGCGCCTCCGAGGGGGCGGGGCTGGGCAACAAGTTCCTGGCCCACATTCGCGAATGCGACGCCATCTGCCAGGTGGTGCGGGTGTTCGCCGACGATGACGTCACCCACGTCGCCGGGCAGGTGGACCCCAGGTCCGACATCGAGGTCGTCGAGACCGAGCTGATCCTGGCCGACCTGCAGACGCTGGAGCGCGCGGCGGGCCGGCTGGAGAAGGAGGCCCGCACCTCCAAGGAGCGCCGGCCGGTCTACGAGGCGGCGCTGGCCGCGCAGGAGACGCTGAACGGGGGCAAGACGCTGTTCAGCGCGGGCACCGACACCTCCCTGCTGCGCGAGCTGAACCTGTTGACCACCAAGCCTTTTCTCTATGTCTTCAACGCCGACGAGTCGGTGCTGACCGATCCCGCGCGCATCGCCGAGCTGCGCGAGCTGGTCGCGCCGGCCGACGCGGTGTTCCTGGACGCGGCCATCGAATCCGAGCTGATCGAACTCGACGACGAGTCGGCGGCGGAGTTGCTGGAGTCGATCGGGCAGACCGAGCGCGGCCTGGATGCGTTGGCGCGGGCCGGTTTTCACACGCTGAGGCTGCAGACGTTCCTGACCGCGGGGCCCAAAGAGGCGCGGGCGTGGGTGATTCACCAGGGCGATACCGCGCCGAAGGCCGCCGGGGTGATTCACAGCGACTTCGAAAAGGGTTTCATCAAAGCCGAAATCGTCTCCTACGACGACCTGATCGCCGCGGGGTCGATGGCGGCGGCCAAGGCCGCCGGCAAGGTCCGGATGGAGGGCAAGGACTACGTCATGGCCGACGGCGACGTGGTCGAGTTCCGGTTCAACGTGTAGCTCGGCGCCGCCGCCGAGCGTGGGGGATATGCACGCAGCTGGTGCGATTTTCGTACGTTAGACCCACGCTCGACGATGCGATTGAGCAGCCGCTCGGTTGCGACGTGGTATCTCGCCAAAAGGCCGAAACCACTCGTAATGCTTTGCTACAGTCCGGTTCGCTAAACGGAAGACTCTGCAAAGGGATGCTTGACTCGGCATGGAAGCTTTCGTAACGATCGTCTTAATTGGGCTTGCGGCCATCGTCCTGTACAGGGTCATTCTGTACATCCTCAAGGAGCGGTACTTCGCCAGCGAGGAATTCCTGGCCCACAAGAAAAAGATCGCATCGGTGGTCGCCGAGCACAACGAGGTCGCCGATTACGTCTCGGAGATCCGCAGCGGTGGGTCGTTCAGGCTTGGCGCGTCATCTGCCGGCGCCCAAGCACATCTGGCGTCTTTTCAGAACACCAGCCATTGGAATTACCGCCGGGACCGGAACGTAGCGAATTACGAAGCGCCGGACGTACACAACTGTTCCCTACAGGTTGTCCGCAATGCCAAGGCCGATCCCCTCAAGTACGTGATGAAGTACTTTGGAATTAAAGCTGACGAGGCCCATCTCGCCGAGGTGGAAAACTTGGGCGATAGCATCACGCGACTGGAAGATGCGGTCAACAACCTTGCGCAGCGCGAGGCGAGCATCACCAAGTCTTTCAATCCGCCTGCGTTCATCTTGAAGCACTACTTCGGTGAGTTTATGAAACACGTCGGTGTTGAGTTGTCCCCGATCAGGGTTCCGTATCCTGTGTACGTCTTTGAGTACGTCAGTGCCGGCGGAAATAGTTCGCAGCGCACAACCGTCACGTTGGACACCCCAGCAATCGACGCGCTCATCGAGACACTGTCGCAGAAGATTCGCTGGAGAAAGAGTGCTGCCGGCCAGCGGGCGCTAATGACCTCGAGGCTGCGCAACTCCATAAAGGTGCGTGATCATTACACCTGCCGGTACTGCTCGGTGTCGCTCGCGGCTGAACCTCACCTACTTCTCGAGGTGGACCACATCGTGCCCATCTCCAAGGGCGGCATGTCTACTCCCGACAATCTTCAGACTCTGTGCTGGCGCTGCAACCGCACGAAGTCCAACAAGGTCGCGACCGCCTGACGGCTTGCTGCATACGTTCCCGGAGGCGGTGTGAAGGGACATCCGAAGCATCGTTTGGTTCCGGTTCAACATCGATCTCGATGCCTGTTCAACAGTCGTCGCGCGTCGCTATGCCGGTTGTGCCCCGTGAAGTGGTGTAAAGCCGATCGGCGTTTCGCTTGAGGCTCTGCGAGTTTCCACTATGCCGTGATGGCGGCGGGGACGGCAACGGATTGGTCGGCTGAATCGGAGCGGGGATG
>NZ_JACKSY010000117.1:0-351 GCF_025821985.1 Mycobacterium timonense
AAGAGTTGGTCTGTTTCCAGCAGCAGCCGGTCGATGGCCTCGCCCAGCACCGGCCCGGGCCGCCCCGACCACTGCTGGCGCTGCGTGACCCCATCGCGGATCACCCGCAGTTCGTCGCTGTCCAGCTCGATCATGGCGTGCACACCGGTGGCCAGCACCCATTCCCCGCCGCGCTCGTAGAGCAGATACTCTTCCCCGACGCGTTCGGACAGCGCCACGGCCAACTCGGCCGCCAAGTCCGCCGGGTCGATATGGGCGGGAAGCGGGATCGATGGCGACGCAGAACCGGTGGAACTTGTCTCGACGCTGACCTCGGTCACGGTTAGTAAATGTAGCCTAACCTATGTAGCT
>NZ_JACKSY010000118.1:0-69537 GCF_025821985.1 Mycobacterium timonense
TCAATCGGGCCTACTGAGGTCATGGCTGACCGATCAGGTAGGCGCGCCGTACGCGCGCATCTCGAGTGAGGCAACGAAGACGCATTTCGGGGCCTTTCGCGCGCATTTCGGATGAGTCAACGCGGGCGGTTTTTGTCGTAGGCCCGCCGTAATGTTTCGAACATGCATTCGAGCACTCGGGAGGAGATCCGGGCGGACGTCGACGCGCTGCGCGCCGCGGTCTCCCGCGTGCTCGGGCACTCGTACGACGCGCTGACCACGCCGGAGCGGCTGCGGTTGCTGGAGATCTTCGAACGCGAGATGCGCCGGCTGCGGGTGCCCGGGCACCAGCTGATCAACCAGCTTGCCGAGCAGTCGGATCCCACCGAACTCGGCGGCAGGCTGTCGTTCGCGTTGGCCGAGCGGCTGCACATCACTCGCAGCGACGCGAGTCGCCGGATCGCCGAGGCGGCCGACCTGGGCCCGCGCCGGGCGCTGACCGGCGAGCCGTTGCCGCCGCTGCTGCCCGCCACGGCGGCGGCCCAGCGCGACGGGGCGATCGGCACCGACCACGTGGCGGTGATCCGGCAGTTCTTCGACCAGCTGCCGGAGGCGGTGGACCTCGAGACCTGCGAGCACGCCGAACGGCAACTGGCCGCCCAGGCAACCCAGTTCCGGCCGGATCAACTGTCCAAGCTGGCCCGCCGGCTGATGGACTGCCTCAACCCCGACGGCCGCTACAGCGACGAAGACCGGGCGCGGGCGCGCGGGCTGGTCCTGGGCAACCAGCAGGCCGACGGCATGTCCCGGCTGAGCGGCTGGCTGACCCCGGAGGCGCGCGCCGGCTGGGAAGCGGTGCTGGCCAAGCTGGCCGCCCCGGGGATGTGCAACCCCGACGATCCAGCACCCGTCATCGACGGGCAGCCCGGCCAGGAGGCAATCCAGCGCGACAGCCGCAGCGCGGCCCAGCGCAACCACGACGGCCTCAACGCGGCCCTTCGTGCGCTGCTGGCCGGCGGAAAGCTGGGGCAGCACAACGGGTTACCGGCATCGATCGTCGTCACCACCACCCTGCGGGACCTCGAGTCCGCGGCCGGTAAGGGGCTGACGGGTGGCGGCACCCTGCTGCCGATGTCCGATGTGATCCGGCTGGCCCGCCACGCCCACCATTACCTCGCCGTCTTCGACAACGGCAAGCCGCTGGCGCTGTACCACACGAAACGCCTGGCCTCGCCGGGGCAGCGAATTGTCTTGTACGCCAAGGACCGTGGCTGTTCGCACCCGGGCTGCGACGTTTCGGGCTATTACTGCGAAGTCCATCATGTCACCGGTTACGCCAAATGCGGCCGCACCGACATCGACCAACTGACCTTCGCCTGCGGCGGCCATCACCCGCTGGCCGAGCAGGGCTGGATCACCCGCAAGAACGGCCGAGGCGAGACCGCATGTCACCGGTTACGCCAAATGCGGCCGCACCGACATCGACCAACTGACCTTCGCCTGCGGCGGCCATCACCCGCTGGCCGAGCAGGGCTGGATCACCCGCAAGAACGGCCGAGGCGAGACCGAGTGGATCCCACCACCGCATCTGGAGCGTGGTCAGCCACGGGTGAACTCGTTTCACCACCCCGAGGACATGCTGTGCGACACCGAAGACCAGCAAGATCAGGCTGACCAACAAGACGGAGCCGACGAGGAGGACGGCGCCGCGTGAGTCAACCCGATTCGCGCGCCGCCGACCCGACGGCGTCGCGCAGCGAGGCGAACCCGCCATCGCGCAGCCGCTGCGCGATGCCGTCGTGAATCTGCTTGGCCCACAAGCCTCCTCCGTAGACGAAGCCCGTGTAGCCCTGCAGCAGGGAGGCGCCCGCGGTGATCCGCTCCCAGGCGTGGTCGGCGGTCTCGATGCCGCCGACACTGATCAGCACCAGGCGATCGCCGACTCGGCCGTAGAGCCGGTGCAACACCTCGACCGCGCGGCGCCCCACCGGCGGCCCGGAGATGCCGCCGGCACCCAGCTCGTCGACCCCCGCGGTGCGCAGGCCGTCCCGCGACACCGTGGTGTTGGTGGCGACGATGCCGGCCAGGCCGAGTTCGACGGCCAGGTCCGCGATGTCGTCGACGTCGGAGTCGGACAGATCCGGCGCGATCTTCACCAGCACCGGTGTGGACGTCTCGGCGAGAACGGCCGCCAGGATCGGCCGCAGCGACCCCACCGCCTGCAGATCGCGCAGCCCGGGCGTGTTCGGCGAGCTGACGTTGACCACCAGATACGACGCCAGCGGGCCGAGCAGCCGCGCGCTGGCCCGGTAGTCGTCGACCGCCTGATCCGGCGGCGTCGCTTTGGTCTTGCCGATGTTGACCCCGATCGGGATGTCGGGCTGTCGGCGGGCGAGCCGCACCGCCAGCGCGCCGGCGCCGAGATTGTTGAAGCCCATCCGGTTCAGCAGCGCCCGGTCGGCGGGCAGCCGGAACAGCCGCGGCGCCGGATTGCCGGGCTGGGGGCCGGCGGTGACGGTGCCGATCTCGGCATATCCGAAACCCAGCGCGCCCCAGGCGTGCAGCCCCAGCCCGTCCTTGTCGAAGCCGGCCGCCAGCCCCAGCGGCCCCGGGAAGCGCAACCCGAACACCGTGCTGGCCAGCACCGGATCCGTCGGAGCCAGCAGTCGGCGCAGCAGTCGCCGGGGCCAGCCGACGGCCGTGACGCCGCGCAGCAGGGCGAACACCAGCGTGTGAATCCGCTCGGCGGGTACCAGGAAAAACAGTTGCCGCGCTACGCCATACCAGCGATGGCCGCCGCCGCGCGGTGCCGGGGGCGCCCCGCTCACAGTTGCGGCTGGTCGGGCCGCCGCCCCTCGAAGCCGCCAGCATCCACGCGAGATTTCTTGCGGCGCAACAACACTCGCCTGCTGCCGTCGGTGTACAGCCGCACCCTGGTCAACTCCCAGCCGCGGTATTCGGCCTCGATGGACAACCGGGTGGACGCGCTGACCCGGGTCACCTCCGGCGGCAGACGCAGCGGCACCCACTCGTATTCATCGGACAGCTCGCTGTCCCAGCCCGCGGGCAAACGGGCGCGCCGCGCCGCCGTCAACGTTTACCCGCCGCGTGGTCGATCACCTGAACTCCCGCGCCGGACCCGGACACCACGTACAGGGTGTCCGACGCTTCATCGAAGGCCAGGGAGTTCGGTTGCTGCACGGTCGGGTAACGCACCTTTTCGACGGGAATTCCGGTGGACAGATCGTAACCAATGACGATATTGGAAACGGTCTGCGAAACCCAGGCTAACGCGCGGGAACCGGCCAGGCCGTAGGGCGCCTGAGGAACCGGGTAGGCCTGGCGCAGGATCAGCGGATCCACGCCGTACACCAGCAACTGGCCGCCGCGGGTGTCGGCCACCAGCACCCGGCCCGCCGCGTCGGCGGCCATGGTGGTGGCGCCCCGGCCGGCCCGCAGCGCCTGCTGGGCCCGGCCGTCGGCGCCGATCGTGGTCACCGAGGTCTGCCCGCGGTCCAGCACCACCGTCGTATTGCCTTGGGTGACAAGCGAATCGACCCGCGCGAAGATCTTGCTCCGGTTGGCGACGGCCGCGGTAGACCCAGTGGTAGGCACGGCCGGCGTCGGGGAGGCCAGCGTGTAGACGGCGCCGTCGGCGCTGCCCAACACCAGCGTGCCGTCGGCGCGTTGGGCCACCGCGGTGAACTCGGTCTGCGCCGCATCGGCGACGCCCACCCGCACGACGCGGCCGGTGGCCAGATCCAGCACGAAGTAGCCGCCGCGGGTGGCCAGATAGACCGTGCCGCGGCCGTCGCCGGTCAACGCGGTCGCCGGGCCGGGCAGGGCGGCGACCCGCGGCGGGACCTGCGGGTCGCCGAACAGGGTGACGCTGGCCGGATCGGAAGCCGCGGCCAGCACCGCCAGC
This sequence comes from Mycobacterium timonense, assembly GCF_025821985.1. Classification (NCBI taxonomy): domain Bacteria; kingdom Bacillati; phylum Actinomycetota; class Actinomycetes; order Mycobacteriales; family Mycobacteriaceae; genus Mycobacterium; species Mycobacterium timonense. Next base: position 3,905 of record NZ_JACKSY010000118.1, read on the forward strand.
TGGTGGGTACCGGCGTCGAACACCGCCGCCGCGGCGTGCGCGGCCAGTGGCCGCACCGACCCGGCCGGCTGCTGCGCTGACGGCGGCGACACGGCCGCGCCCGCGGGTTCGATGGTCGGGGGCGCGCCGCGCAGCGGATTCGACGAACACCCGCTCAGCAAAAGCGCGACACCCCAAATGCAGCCTTGAATCGCCAGCTTGTGGCGCCCTCGCCGGAGCGGCGCGTGTGGTAACAGCAATGGGTTTCCCTGGGTGCGACGGCGGGACAAGACAAATTCTAGGGAACGGTTTCGCATCCAACCGGGCCCTGCTGCCTGCGTCCGGGCCCGGCGGCGAGGTATGGTCGGCCTATGGCCGTCACCGCTGACCGTCATATGGCGCAGAAAGAGTTTGCTGTCGAAGACATGTCGACAGGAATTTTCGCTAGCGGATATGGACAAGTCGGAGATGGACGCAGTTTTTCGTTCCATATCGAAAACCGCTCACTAGTCGTCGAGGTTTACCGGCCGCGCCTGGCCGGGCCCGTTCCGCAGGCCGAAGACGTGGTCGCCACCGCAGTCCGCAGCCTGGTCGACATCGACCTCACCGACGAACGCAGCTTGACCGCTGCGGTGCGCGACTCCGTGGCCCACGCCGAGCCCGTCTCCCGGTAGTCGTTTCGGGTCCGGGCGCCGCCCACCGGGTAGCGTCGGGGTCGACATGACCGTCATCCTGTTACGACACGGCCGCTCCACCTCGAACACCGCGGGCGTGCTCGCCGGCCGTTCCGAGGGCGTCGACCTCGACGACAAGGGCCGCGAACAAGCCGCCGGCCTGATCGACCGGATCGGTGACCTGCCGATCCGGGCGCTGATCAGTTCGCCGCTGCTGCGCTGCCGCCGCACCCTCGAGCCGCTGGCCGACACGCTGTGTCTGGCGCCGCTCGTCGACGACCGGCTCGCCGAAGTGGACTACGGCGAATGGACGGGCCGCAAGATCGGCGAGTTGGTGAGCGAGCCCTTGTGGAAGGTGGTGCAGGCCCACCCCAGCGCGGCGGTATTCCCCGGCGGTGAGGGCCTGGCGCAGGTGCAGGCGCGCGCGGTTGCGGCGGTCCGGGAACACGATCGGCGGCTGGCGGCAGAGCATGGCGCCGACGCGCTGTGGGTGGCGTGCACACACGGCGACGTCATCAAGGCGGTGATCGCCGACGCGTACGGCATCCACCTGGACGGCTTCCAGCGGGTCACCGCCGACCCGGCGTCGATCAGCGTGATCCGGTACACCGAGCTGCGCCCGTTTGTGTTGCACGTCAACCACACCGGCGCGCGGCTGTCCGCGCCGCTGCGGGCCGGACCGGCGCCGCCACCAGACCAGCACCACGACCAACACGACGACCAACACGACGACCAAGACCACGACACAGGCGACAAAGCGCACACGGATCCTAAGTCCAACGGCGAATCGCAGGCGGCGCCGGCGACCTCGGTGCAGTCCAGCGACGCGGTGGTCGGTGGTTCGACGGATTAATTCGGCTGCCACCTCGATCGGATCGCACAGCGATGGCGGCAGCCGGTATTTTGGAGGTTGCCATGGCCCGCGCAATTCACGTCTTCCGCACACCCGACCGCTTCGTGGCCGGGACCGTTGGCCAGCCGGGAAACCGCACCTTCTACATCCAGGCGGTGCACGACTCCCGGGTGGTGTCGGTGATCTTGGAGAAGCAGCAGGTTGCGGTGCTCGCCGAACGGATCGGCGCGCTGCTGCTGGAGGTGAACCGCAGGTTCGGCACGCCGGTGCCGCCGGAGCCCGACGAGGTCGAGGACCTGAACCCGTTGATCACGCCGGTGGACGCCGAATTTCGGGTCGGCACCATGGGTCTGGGCTGGGACTCCGAGGCGCAGACCGTGGTGGTCGAGCTGCTGGCCGTCACCGACGCGGAGTTCGACGCCTCGGTGGTGCTCGACGACACCGAGGAGGGCCCCGACGCGGTGCGGGTGTTCCTGACGCCGGAGTCGGCGCGGCAATTCGCCACCCGCTCCAACCGGGTGATCTCGGCAGGCCGTCCGCCGTGCCCGCTGTGCGACGAACCACTGGACCCGGAGGGCCATATCTGCGCACGCGCCAACGGCTATCGGCGCAGCGCGCTGCTCGGGTCTGACGATGACCCCGAGATATGACGACCGTGAGGTGTTGCGCGACGGCGAGCTGACGGTCATCGGACGGATCCGCTCGGCCAGCAACGCCACCTTCTTGTGCGAGGCGACGCTCGGCGACCGCGCCGTGCACTGCGTCTACAAGCCGGTCGCGGGAGAGGCGCCGCTGTGGGACTTTCCCGACGGAACCCTGGCCGGCCGCGAACTGGGCGCCTACCTGGTGTCCACGCAGCTGGGCTGGAACCTGGTGCCCTACACGGTGATTCGGGACGGCCCGGCCGGTCCCGGCATGCTGCAGCTGTGGGTGCGGCAACCCGGCGATGCGGTCGGTGAGGTCAGTGAGGCCGGCGAGTCGGGTGCTGAACAGCCCCATCCGGGACCGGACCTGGTCGACCTGTTCCCCGTCGGCGCCTCGCCACCGGGCTACCTGCCGGTGCTGCGCGCTTACGACTACGCCGGCGACGAGGTGGTGCTGATGCACGCCGACGACCCTCGGCTGCGCCGGATGGCCGTGTTCGACGTGCTGGTCAACAACGCCGACCGCAAGGGCGGGCACATCCTGTGCGGCGTCGACGGCCGGGTCTACGGCGTCGACCACGGGGTGTGCCTGCACGTGGAGAACAAGCTGCGGACGGTGTTGTGGGGCTGGGCCGGCAAGCCAGTCGACGACGACACCCTGGCCGCCGTCGCCTGCCTGGCCGAGGCGCTCACCGGCCCGTTCGGCGACGAACTGGCCGAGCAGATCACCCGGGCGGAGATCGCCGCGCTGCGCCTGCGCGCGCACGCGCTGCTGGACAATCCGGTGATGCCCGGCCCCAACCGGCATCGCCCGATCCCGTGGCCGGCCTTCTAGGCTTTTCGGGCTTTTCCGGGCTTTTCCGGCCGGGCGCCGCCGTCGGCGATACTGAAGCGGTGACCCCCCGCAACCCGTCGGACGAGATGACCGACGCCGCGCTGGCCGCCGATCTCGCCGCCGAAGCGGGGGAATTGCTGCTGAAGGTCCGCGACGAGGTCGGCTTCGGCTATCCGTGGGCGCTCGGCGACGCGGGCGACAGCCTGGCGAATGCGCTGATCCTGGGACGGTTGCAGGCCGAGCGGCCGGACGATGCCGTGCTCAGCGAGGAGGCCTACGACGACCTGTCCCGGCTGCAGCACGACCGGGTGTGGATCATCGACCCGCTGGACGGCACGCGCGAGTTCTCCACGCCGGGCCGCGACGACTGGGCCGTGCACGTCGCGCTGTGGCAGCGCCCGACCAACGGCCGGCGCGAGATCACCGACGCCGCGGTGTCATTGCCGGCCCGCGGCAACATCGTCTACCGCAGCGACACCGTCACCGCCAGAGCCGCGCGCGTCGGCGTCACCGACACCATCCGCATCGCCGTCAGCGCCACCCGGCCACCCGCCGTTTTGCACCGGATGCGCCAGCGGTTGCCCATCCAGCCCGTCGCGATCGGTTCGGCCGGCGCCAAGGCGATGGCGATCATCGACGGCGTGGTCGACGCCTATCTGCACGCCGGGGGTCAGTGGGAGTGGGACTCGGCCGCCCCGGCCGGGGTGGTGATGGCCGCCGGGATGCACGCATCGCGGCTGGACGGTTCGCCGATGCGCTACAACCAGCTCGACCCCTACCTGCCGGACTTCGTCATGTGCCGCGCCGAGCTGGCGCCCGTGCTGCTGGGCGCGATCCGCGACGCGTGGCGCTAGGTGATCGAGCATCCAGTCCCGCCACTTGCCCAGCCACCGGGCACGGCCGCCGACCCCCATTTGCTGCCACCGCGGGTGCGCGGCCCGCAGCCGGGCGGCCACCGCCTCGACTGCGGCGGGGCCCGCCACCGGGACGCGGCCCACGACCTGTCCGGCGGCAGGGCAGGTGACGACGATTTCTTGGGGAGTGGCCGGGCCCGCGGTGCCGGTTCGGTCAGTTTGTGTCGGTCGACATGACAACCACCCCGTTCGGCGGCCTCGATCGGATTTGCTCGATACCCGACCCAGCAAACCACAAATCGGGCGGGGGTGATAGCGCGGCCGGGGCGCCGCTCGGCGGGCGACGCAGCCCCGCCCAGCGGCCCCGCCTAGGCTGATTGTCATGCGGTCGTGGTCCTCCCCACAGGTTCCCCAATTACCGGGACGCGGCCCCGAGCTTCGGCTGTACGACACCTCGGATCGGCAGGTGCGCCCCGTGGCGGCCGGCGCCGGGCCCGGTTCGGCCGCCACCATGTACGTCTGCGGCATCACCCCCTATGACGCGACCCACCTGGGCCACGCCGCAACCTATTTGGCGTTCGACCTGATCTACCGGCAGTGGCTCGATCTCGGGCACGACGTGCACTACGTGCAGAACGTCACCGACGTCGACGATCCGCTGTTGGAGCGCGCCGCGCGGGACGGCATCGACTGGCGGGCACTGGCCGAGCGCGAGGTGTCGCTGTTCCGCGAAGACATGGCCGCGCTGCGCATCTTGGCGCCCCGCGACTACGTCGGGGCGACCGAGGCGATCGCCGACGTGGTCGAGCTGGTCGAGAAGATGCTGGCGTCCGGCGCGGCCTATGTCGTCGACGGCGAATTCCCCGACATCTACTACCGCGCCGACGCCACGCTGCAGTTCGGCTACGAGTCGGGCTACGACCGCGAGACCATGCTGCGACTGTTCGCCGAGCGCGGCGGCGACCCGCAGCGGCCCGGCAAGACCGACGCGCTCGACGCCCTGCTGTGGCGGGCGGCGCGGCCCGGCGAGCCCAGCTGGCCTTCACCGTTCGGCAACGGCCGGCCGGGGTGGCACGTCGAGTGCGCGGCGATCGCGCTCAGCCGCATCGGCAGCGGCCTGGACATCCAGGGCGGCGGCAGTGACCTGATCTTCCCGCATCACGAATTCACCGCCGCGCACGCCGAATGCGTGCGCGGCGAGCGGCGATTCGCCCGCCACTACGTGCACGCCGGGATGATCGGCTGGGACGGGCACAAGATGTCCAAGAGCCGCGGCAACCTGGTGCTGGTGTCGCAGTTGCGCGGCCGTGGGGTGGAGCCGGCGGCAATCCGGCTGGGCCTGCTGGCCGGGCACTACCGCGGGGACCGCTACTGGAGCGACCAGGTGCTCGACGAGGCGACCGCCCGGCTGCGGCGCTGGCGCACCGCGACCGCGCTGCCCGCCGGACCGGACGCCACCGACGTGATCGCCCGAGTGCGCCAATACCTGGCTGACGACCTCAACACGCCTAAAGCGCTTGCCGCACTTGATGGTTGGACCACCGATGCGCTCGACTACGGCGGCCACGACACCGCGGCGCCCCGGCTGGTGGCAAGCGCCGTCGATGCGCTCCTGGGAGTGGCCCTGTAGCCGATGCGCCTCGGTCCGTCCTGAAAGAGGCTGCCACGCAATATCATTCGATGGGCGCCTGGACGCGAACCCGAAGCGACAGCGGCCGGCTCGTGCCGCGCGTTTCGATGACGGGTCCGGTGCAGACGGGTCCGGTGCATACGCCTAGGGCGCCGTTTCGGCAAGTCGCCGGTGAACAGTGCGGCGCTTCGGGGCGGTTATCCACAGCCGGGCGGCATTGGCGATTTCTGTTGTCGGTATCGCGCGGTTGAATGTCGAGCGTGGAGCTGGACCGGGCGATGAGGCTGCGAGGCGGCGTGTGTCGACGTCACCGCAAATTGTGTCGATGTTTGCTAGAAATTGATCTTGGTACGTCCCGTGAGCCTATGAAACAGCTGTATAACTGCAACAATAATTAACACAGACGTCGAAACAGGGTGGCTCACAAAATTTGCTGTGAAGTCTAGCCCGGGAGTATATTTCTCGGCAACTGCTGGACCCTAGAAGGAGTAAGTCCGGTGCATACGACGAGTGGGCTCGCGGGGCCGTCACCAGACGGTCTGTCGCGTCGACCGCCGCGTCGTGATCGTCGGCCACAAGAGCGTCGCGTGGCCGCTACCGCTCGGGTCGAACGTGGGCCCGAGGCGGATTTCGGACGCGCTCCACTGGGCTCGCGCCTGGCTTCGCGGAACGCGAACGCGCCAGTGCTTTCCCACACCAGCTAGGGGTTTCCGATGCCTGGGGAAGTCGGGTCGTGGCCCATCGTGGGCCGAGAGGCGGAGCTGCGCCGGTCACTGGCGGCGCTGAGCAACGCGGAGTTCCACGGGGTGGCGTTGGTCGGCGACGCCGGTGTGGGCAAGTCGACGCTGGCGCGCATGCTGGCCAAGACCGTCGAGTCTGCGGGGCGCACCGTCCGATTCGCGCTGGGCACCCAGACGGGCTCCGCCGTGCCTCTGGGCGCGTTCTCGCATGCCGTCAGCCTCATGGCGGTGAACGAACCCGCGGTCATGCTGGCCGCGGCGCACAATACCTTGAGCCAGGACAAGAACTTGGTGGTCGTGGTCGACGACGCGCAACTGCTCGACCCGTTGTCGGCCACCTTGGTCAACCAACTCGCGGCCTGGCGCAGCGCGCGGCTGATCGTGACGATCCGCTCCGGCGAGCCGGTGCTGGATGCGGTGACCGCGTTGTTGAAAGAGCGCCTGCTGCTGACGGTGCACGTCGATCCGTTCACCCGCGAACAGACCGAGCTGCTGGCCGGCACGGTGCTGGGCGGGCCGGTCGATCCCCGGGTGGTCGACGAGCTGCTGCAGCGCAGCTCCGGAAACCCGTTGCTGCTGCGTGGCTTTCTGACCGCGGGCCGTGACACCGGGGCGCTGTTCCGCACCGCGGAAGGCTGGCAACTGCGGGGACCGCTGCGCGGGGATCGCGAACTGCACGACGCTCTGGAGTACCGGCTGCAGTCGCTGAGTTCCGAGGAGCGCGAGGTGGTGGAGATTCTGGCCACCGCCGGCTTACTCAACTGGGACATACTGCGTGACATCTGTGATGCCGAGGCGGTGGCGGCCCTGGAGCGCCGCGGCTTGATCCGGTTGGTGACCGACGGATCTCACGCCGTGGCACAGCTGACCCACCCGATGCTCGGCGAAGCGGCGACCCGCCACGCCGGCATGGTGCGCACCCGCCAACTCAACGGCAAACTGGCGCGAGCGCTGCAAAAGCATGAGCGGACCGGGAGCCGACACCTGCGGTTGCCCCATCTGCAAAGCCGGATCCGATTGGCGGAGTTCATGCTGCACAGCGACATGGAGCCCGACCTCGACGTGATCACCGAAGCCGCGCGGGACGCGCTGGCGATGTCGAACGTGCAGCTGGGCGAGGAACTCGCGAGGTTCGCACTCGATCGGGGTGGTGGCCTGCCGGCCGCGTTGGTCCTCGCCGAGGCGGTGAGTTGGCAGGGCCGTGGCGAGGAAGCCGGTTTCGTGCTGGCCCACGCCGAACCCGACGGCGACGACGACTGGCTGATCGCGCGGTGGGGCTGCCTGCGCGCCGCCAACCTGTTCTGGGGATGCGGTGACGCCGAAGCCGCCCGGCGCGAAGCCGACACCGTGAAGAAGCGTGTTTCGTCCGAAGCCGGCCTGCACCTCATCGACGCGCTCGAGCTGTCCATGGCCTTCTTCCGTGGCGACGTCGAGACGACGACCGAGCTCGGGCCCGGCCTGTGCGAATCCGATGCGGTCCCGATGGCGACGACGTGGGCGGCGGTGCCGACCTGCGCCGCGTTGGCCGCGGCCGGCCGCTATTCCGAAGTCGGCCGCATCGCCGACATCGGGGTGCGTGCCGCCGTGTCGTGCGGGATGGGATTGCATCGATTCAACATCGGGATCAGCGAGATCATCGCGGCGACGGACGCCGGGGACGACCGCGCGGCCGAACGGATCTACAAGCGCTACGCCGCGATGGCCGAAGGCCTTCCCGGCGCGGAGGCCATGGTCGACGCGATGCTCGGGCTCGTCCGGCTGGCCCGCGGCGAATTCCCCGCGGCCTGCGCCGCGTTCACCCGTTCGATCTCCTTGTTCGCCAAGGGTTTTCCGTCGCCCTGGCTGGTGGTCGTGGGTGCCTTCCAAGCCCAGGCCGAGGGGGCGCGCGGCGACAGCACGGCGGCCGCCGCGGCGTTATGGCGGGCGGACCGGGCCTACGGACCGCACGCGGCGGTGTTCCTCCCCGAACTCGAGCTCGCCCGGGCCTGGGAAAGGGCCGCCGCCGGCGACACCCAGGCCGCCACGACCCATGCCACGCAGGCGGCGGAGATAGCGCGCGCCGCCGGGATGCACGCGGCGGAGATGCGCACACGCCATGCCGCGGTGCGATTCGGCGACCGTTCACAGACCGCGCGGTTGGAGCGGCTTGCTCGCATCCTGGATACACCGCTGGCCGAAGCGGCCGCGGACCATGCCCGCGGTCTGACGCAACGCGACGGCGATCTGCTCGATGCCGCGGCGCAACAATTCGCCGACCTCGGTGCCCTGGCGTGCGCCGCCGACGCGGCGGCTCAGGCGGCCGGCGAACATGCCCGTCGGGGCGACCGCGGGAAGAAATTCGAATCGTCGGCCTGGGCGCATGCGCTGGCCAGCCGGTACGAGCTGCACACGCCGGCGGTCGAGGCGGCGGCGCGCCCGCTGCCCTTCAGTGGACGGGAACGTCAGATCGTGAATCTGGTGGCGGCCGGCCTGTCCAACCGCGAGATCGCCGACCGGCTGGTCATTTCGGTGCGCACGGTGGAGGGGCACCTCTATCGCCTTTTCACCAAACTCGGGATCAACAGTCGCGAGCAGCTCACCCTACTGGTGGCCCGAGAGCCGCGCGGACGAAGAGAGCTATTGGGCCACAGCAACCCGTCGCTTGGTGATCAGGACGACGTTCACCCCCACGCGGGCTAAGTTCTTATCGGCACCCTATGGAGCCTTTGAGAGTCGCTACTCTATCTCGACGCGCGCACCACTCGACTTGCCGACAGAGTCCGGCGACGCCCGCTCCACCCGCCATACGCTCCCGCGCATGACAGGCAGTCGGAAGCATACGGCGGTAACCGCTCGTGATGGCGACCCGTCCGGACCCGCGGCTGCGGTTTCGTTGCGGAGATCCCAGCTGGGCGAGGACGCACCGGGGTCGGTTTGTTCGGGCAGGACCGCGATTTCGGACAGCTCCTTCCGGCTTTATCTGGCTGCGGCTCGTTCCGGCTTCATGTAGTGCCGGGCCGCCCAGCAGGTGAGGGAGATATATCCGTGACGCAGCGGGTAAATGGGTCAACCTGGCCCATTGTGGGACGCGATGTGGAATTTCGGCGATCGCTCGCGGCGCTCAACAACGGGGAATTCCACGGGGTGGCGTTGGTCGGCGACGGCGGTGTGGGCAAGTCGACGTTGGCGCGCATGCTGGCCAAGACGGTCGAGTCCGCCGGGCGCACGGTGCGATTCGCGCTCGGTACCCAGACGGGCTGGGCGGTGCCGCTGGGCGCGTTCTCGCGCGCGGTGAGCCTCGGGGTCGGGCACGAACCGGCGATCATGCTGGCCGCCGCGCACAACACCTTGGGTCAGGACAAGAATTTGGTGGTGGTGGTCGACGAGGCGCAGTTGCTCGATCCGTTGTCGGCCACCTTGGTGAATCAGCTTGCGGCCGGGCGCAGTGCGCGGCTGATCGTGACGATCCGCTCCGGTGAGCCGGTGCTGGATGCGGTGACGGCGTTGTTGAAAGAGCGCCTGCTGTTGACGGTGCACGTCGATCCGTTCACCCGCGAACAGACCGAGCTGTTGGCCGGCGCAGTGTTGGGTGGGCCGGTCGACACGCGTTTGGTGGATGAGCTTTTCGAGCGCAGCGCGGGAAACCTGTTGCTACTGCGTGGTTTTCTGACGGCGGGCGTGGAAAGCGGCGCCCTGGTTCACACCGAACAGGGCTGGCAACTGCAGGGTCCGTTGCGCGGCGATCGCGAACTGCACGATGCCCTGGAGTACCGGCTGCAGTCGCTGAGTTCCGAGGAGCGCGAGGTGGTGGAAGTACTGGCCACCGCCGAGCTGCTGGAGTGGGAGATCTTGCGCGACATCTGCGATGCCGACGCGATGGCAAGCCTGGAGCGCCGCGGCCTGATCCAGTTGGTGACCGACGGATCGCACACCCTGGTGCAGTTGAATCACCCGATGCTCGGCGAAGCGGCGACCCGCCACGCCGGGGTGGTGCGCTCGCGGCAGCTCAACGGGATCCTGGCGAAGACCCTGCGCAAGCACCTACGGGCGGCGGGGCGGCGCTCACAAATCTCCGACCCCCGCGGTCGAATCCAGTTGGCGCAGTTCATAATGCGCAGCGACTTGGAGCCCGATCTGGATGTGGTCATCAAGGCGGCGGCCGATGCGATGGCCATGTCGAACGTCGTGCTGGGCGAGCAGCTGGCGACGTTTGCGGTCGACCGTGGTGGTGGCCTGCCGGCCGCGTTGGTGCTCGCCGAGGCGGTGAGCTGGCAGGGCCGCGGCGAGGAGGCAGATTCCATCCTGCTGGGCGCCGACGTCGATGATGCCGACGAATGGCTGATCGCGCGCTGGGGCTGCCTGCGCGCCGCCAACCTGGCCTGGGGATGCGGGGACGCCGAGGGTGCAACGCGGGTACTGGCCGAGGTGAAACAGCGCCTGGCGACCGAGGGCAGCCTGCAGCTGATCGATGCGCTGGATGTGTCGATCGGGTTCTTCCGCGGCGACATCGCCCGGACGACCGAACTCGGGCCGGGCCTGTGCGAACCGGATGTCGTGCCGATGGCGACCGTGTGGGCGGCCGTCGCGACCTGTGGCGCCTTGACCGCGGTGGGGCGTTTTTCCGAGGTCGGCCGCATCGCCGCTGCCGGCGTGCGCGCGACGGCGCAGTGCCGGGCGGGAGCGCAGCGGTTCGCCATCGGACTGGCCGAGGTCATGGCCGCGACCGCCGCCGGTGACTATCCGGCGGCCGAGCGAATCCACAAGCGTTACGCCGCACTGGCAACCGGCCTTCCCGCAGCGAAGGCCATGGTCGACGCGATGCTCGGCGTCCTGCAGCTCACCCGCGGTGAGCTGCAGGAGGCCTGCGCCACCCTCGACCGGTCGATTTCCCAGCTTTCCCAAGGCTTTCCATTACCGTGGCAGCTCGTCGTGGGCGCCTTGCAGGCACAGGCCGAAGGGGCCCGCGGGGACAGCGCGGCGGCCGCCGTGGCGCTGCGGCGGGTCGAGGAAGCCTACGGACCGCACGTCGCGGTGTTCCTGCCGGAACTCGAGCTCGCCCGGGCCTGGGAGCGGGCGGCGGCCGGCGATACGGCGGGCGCTCAGACGCAGGCAATGCAGGCGGCGCAGACTGCGCGGAAAGCCGGCATGCACCTGGTCGAGATGCGGGCACGCCATGCGGCCCTTCGCTTCGGCGACCGTGCGCAGGCCGCGCGAGTAGACGAGTTGGCCAGCATCCTGAACTCCCCGTCGGCCCAGGCGGTCGCCGACCATGCCCGCGGTCTGGCTCAGCACGACGGCGATCTGCTCGACGCCGCGGCCCACCGCTTCGCCGACCTCGGCGCCTTGGCATTCGCCGCCGATGCGGCGGCTCAGGCGGCCAGCGAACATGCCCGCCGGGGCGACCGTCGCAAGGAGGTCGAGTCGTCGACCTGGGCGCACGCGTTGGCCGGCCAATGCGGGTCGCGCACACCGGCGCTCGACGCGGCGGCGCGCCCGCTTCCGTTCAGCGGACGGGAACGTCAGATCGTGAATTTGGTGGCGGCCGGCCTGTCCAACCGAGAGATCGCCGACCGGCTGGTGATCTCGGTGCGCACGGTCGAGGGACACCTCTATCGCCTCTTCACCAAGCTTGGCATCAACAATCGCGACCAACTCATCCAACTGATCCGCCGCGACGCATCGTGACCACACACGCTCTTCGGACGCGGACAAGCGCTGCCGCACGGGCTGCGCGGCTTTGTGGCGGACCTGCACAATGCGGGCGCCGCGGTCGATTTCTCCGTGCTCTACCCGACCGGGCGGCTGGTGGATGCGCCGCTGCCGACCTGGACGCACCGCCGGCTGTGGTTGACCGACGGCGGGCTGGAGTCCCCGACACATGGCGGCTGCACCGTCGCGGTCCATCCGCTGCTCGGCCCGCACGTCCACCTGCAGGAGGAACCCGAGCGTCACCTGTGGCAGGCCGACGTCGGCACCGCCGCCCAGCCCTGGCTCGCCGACCACCAGATCCGCAACGTGGTGGTGCTGCCGGGGGCCGCCTACTGCGAGATGGCTTTGGCGGCCGCGCGATCCGTGCTGGGCGCGGCGGCCGAGGTCCGCGACATCCGGTTCGAGCAGGCGCTGCTGCTGGACGAGCAGACCACGGTCGACGCCTCGGCGTCGGTGTCCTCGCCGGGGGTCCTGCACTTCACCGTGCAGTCGCATCAGGGCGGCGAACAGGCGCGGCACGCGTCGGCGGTGCTGGGTGCCGCAACGGACGAGCAGCCGGCCGCCCACGACCTGTCCGCGCTACTGACCGCGCACCCGCATGACGATGACGGCGACGAGGTGCGCCGGCGGATGGACCGACGCGGCGTCCAGTACGGTCCCGCGTTCGCCGGCCTGGGCGCCGTTCATACCGGCGACGAGACCGGCACCGTCCTGGCCGAGGTGGCGTTGCCGCGCCAAATCCGCTCGCAGCAAGCCGCTTACGGCGTGCACCCTGCGCTGCTGGACGCCTGTTTCCAGTCCGTCGAAGCTCATCCGGCTGTTCGGGCGCTCGGCGACGGAGCGCTGGGATTGGTGCTGGGCATCCGTCGCCTGCGCGCCTACGGCGCCGCACGCAACGCCCACTACTGCTACACGCGGGTGACCAAGGCCGACACGTCCGGCGTCGAGGCCGACATCGACGTGCTCGACGAACACGGGGCGGTCCTGCTGGCCGTGCAGGGTCTGCGAGTGGGCACCAGCGCATCCGAGAGCGGCACCAGAGACCGTGTGCTGACCGAACGGCTGTTGAACATCGAATGGCGGCAACGGGAATTGCCCGAGCCGGAGCACGCCGACGCCGCAAGCTGGCTGCTGATCGGCACAACCGCCACGGCCGACGTACTGGCCAGCACATTGGCCGACACGCTGAAAAACCATGGGGCGCAATGCACCACGATGGCCTGGCCGCAGCAGGCCGACCACACCGCGCACGCCGAACAGCTGCGAAACCAATGGCGTGGCGACGGATTCACCGGCGTGGTGGTGCTCACCGGGCCGAAAAACGGTGATAACGACCAGGAGTCGGCACTGCTCAGCCGGGACCATGTGCAACATCTGGTGCGGATCGCCCGCGAGCTGACGGACCTGCCCGGCGAACCGCCGCGGCTGTATGTCGTGACCCGCAACGCCCAAACCGTGCTGCCCAACGACGTGCCCAACCTGGGCCAGGCGGGGCTGCGGGGCCTGGTCCGGGTCATCGGCATGGAACACCCGCAATTGGGCGCCGGCCAGATCGACGTGGACGAATCCACCGACGCCGAAGCGCTGGCGCGGCAACTGCTCGCCGGCTCCGAGGAGGACGAGACGGCGTGGCGAGACGGCGCCTGGTACACCGCCCGGTTGTGCCCCGCTCCGCTGCTGCCCGAGGAGCGGCACACGGCCGTCGCCAACCACGAGTGCGACGGGATGCGCCTGCAGATCCGCACCCCCGGCGATCTGGAGTCACTCGAACTCGTTGCCTGCGACCGCATTCCACCGGGACCCGGACAGATCGAGGTGGCCGTCAGCGCGTCCAGCATCAACTTCGCCGACGTGCTGGTCGCATTCGGCCGGTACCCCGCTTTCGAGGGGCGGCTGCCGGAACTGGGCACCGACTTCGCGGGCGTGGTGACCGCGGTCGGGCCGGACGTGACCGACCACAAGGTGGGCGATCATGTCGGCGGCCTGAGCGCCAACGGGTGTTGGGGCACCTTCCTCACCTGCGACGCGCGCCTGGCCGTCACCTTGCCGCCCGGACTGGCCGACGACCAGGCGGCGGCGGTGACGACCGCGCACGCCACCGCCTATTACGGCCTGCACGAGCTGGCCCGAATCGGGGCCGGTGACCGGGTGCTGATCCACTCCGCGACCGGCGGGGTCGGACAGGCGGCGATCGCCATCGCCCGCGCCGCCGGAGCCGAGATCTTCGCCACCGCCGGCAGCGAGCAACGCCGACAATTACTGCGCGACATGGGTATCGAGCACGTCTACGACTCGCGAACCGTGGAGTTCGCGGACCTGATCCGCCATGACACCGACGGCTACGGCGTGGACATCGTGCTCAACTCGGTCACCGGCGCCGCCCAGCGCGCGGGCATCGAATTACTGGCTTTCGGTGGGCGATTCGTCGAGATCGGCAAACGCGACATCTACGGCGACACCCGATTGGGACTCTTGCCGTTCCGGCGCAACCTGACGTTCTACGCCCTCGACCTGGCGTTGATGTCGTTCAGCCACCCGGACAGACTGCGCGGCTTGCTCAGGACGGTGTACCGGCTCACCGCGGACGGAGCATTGCCGATGCCGGAAAGCACGCATTATCCACTTGCCGACGCCGCCAGCGCGATTCGGGTGATGAGCGCCGCCCAGCACACCGGCAAGCTCGTGCTCGACGTCCCGCACGCCGGCCGCAGCCGCGTGGTGGTGCCGCCGGCGCAGGTCCGCGCCTTCCGCAGCGACGGCGCCTACATCGTCACCGGCGGACTGGGCGGCCTGGGGCTGTTTTTGGCCGAAAAGATGGCTTCTCCCGGTTCTCGCGCCGGCTGCGGGCGCATCGTGCTGTGCTCGCGCGCGCTGCCCAATCCCAAGGCGCTGGCGACGCTCGAACGGATCCGCCAGATGGGTGCCGACATCGTGGTCGAGCGCGGCGACATCGCCGAGGCCGGCACGGCGCAGCGGTTGCTCGACGTAGCGACCGCCACCGGGCTTCCGGTGCGCGGCGTGCTGCATCTGGCGGCGGTGATCGAAGACGCCACGCTGGCCAACATCACCGACGAGCTCATCGAGCGGGACTGGGCGGCAAAGGTTTACGGCGCATGGAATCTGCACTGCGCGCTGCAAGAGTCCGGCGCCGAGCAGTCGCTGGACTGGTTCTGCTCGTTCTCCTCGGCGGCCGCGCTGGTCGGCTCGCCCGGCCAGGGCGCCTACGCCGCGGCCAACAGCTGGCTGGACGCCTTCACCCGCTGGCGCCGGGCCCGTGGCCTGAAGGCCACCGCCATCGCCTGGGGTGCCTGGGCGCAGATCGGGCGCGGTGCCGCCCTGGCCGATAGTGCCGATGTTGCGATCACTCCCGACGAGGGCGCTTACGCGTTCGAAGCGCTGCTGCGCCACGACCGGGCCTGCACCGGCTACGCCCCGATAACGGGCACACCGTGGTTGACCGCATTCGCGCAACGCAGTCCCTTCGCCGAGGCGTTCCGCGCCAACGGGCAAAGCGCAACGGGCACAAGCAAGCTGCGTGCCGAGCTCGAGGAGCTGCCGCCGGAAGAGTGGTCCACCCGGCTGCGGCGGCTGATCTCGGATCAGGTCAGCCTGATCCTGCGCCGCAACGTCGACCCCGACCGCCCGCTGCCCGAGTACGGCCTGGACTCGTTGGGCGGCCTCGAACTGCTCACCCGCATCCAGACCGAAACGGGCATCCGGGTGTCGCCCGCCGACATCGCCGCCATCGGCACCATACGCGGTTTGGCGGACCTGCTGCGGGACAAGCTGACGCCCGCGGGCGCGGCCCAGGCGGAAAGGGTTTAGCTCATGAGGATCGACTTACGTTGCGGCACAAAGGAGGAGAAGTGAGCGCACCCGAGAACCGTGACTTCTTCACCGACAAGTCAGTTGTCGACGACCCCTACGACTACTACGACGCGATCCGTCGTTGCCCGGTGTGGCGTGAGCCGGCGCACGGCGTGGTGATGGTCTCGGGGTACGACGAGGCCCTCGCGGTGCAGCGCGACACCGACCACGCCCTGTCGGTATGCAACATTGTCAGCGGTCCTTGGTCGGGGATACCGGCCAACACCGGCACCGACGACATCTCGGAACTGATCGAGCGGTACCGCAAGAAGGTCACGTTCGGCGATTACTTCATCACGTTCGATCCGCCGATGCATACCGCGCACCGCTCGCTGTTGAGCAGATTGTTCACCCCGAAGCAGCTCAAGAACAACGAGGACTTCCTGTGGCGGCTTGCCGACGAACAACTCAACCGCTTCATCGCGAATGGCAAGTGCGAGATGGTCATCGACTACAACTTTCCGTTCACCCTCGACGCGATCACGGACCTGTTGGACGTGCCGGAGGCCGACCGTGAGCGATTCCGCCGCGCCGCGATCGCCAGCAGGCTCGAAGGTGATCGCAGCGGCTTCGTCGGGGTGAAAGAGGAGTGGTTCGTCGAGTACGTCGAGGAACGGCGGCGCAATCCGCGCGACGACGTCCTCACCGAGTTGGCGCTGGCGAAGTTTCCCGACGGCACGACACCCGAACCGATCGATGTCGCCCGCGTTGCCACGTTCATGTTCGCCGCCGGCCACGGCACGACGATCGACCTGCTGAGCCTGTCGATGCTCACGCTCGCGGAGCGACCGGACTTGCAAGACCTGCTCCGCGAGGACAACTCAAAGATCCCCGCCTTCATCGAGGAGATGCTGCGCATCGAAAGCCCGATCAAATCGAATTTCCGTCTCGCGCGGCGCACCACCAGGATCGGCGACGTCGAGGTGCAGGCCGGCACCAGCATTCTGGTGATGAACGGTGCGGCCAACCGTGATCCGCGGCGGTTCGACGAGCCCAACGAATTCCGCCTCGACCGCCCGAACATACTGCATCACATGGCATTCGGCCGCGGAATTCACACGTGCCCGGGCGCTCCGATTGCCCGCGCCGAGGTGCGGGTCAGCCTGGAGCGGATCCTCAGCCGGATGGCCGACATCCGCCTTTCCGAGGCCAAGCACGGTCCGGCAGGCGCTCGCCGGCTCAGATGGGATCCCACCCTGTTGTTCCGGCGCCTCAAGGAATTACACCTCGAGTTCACCCCGATTCGGTGAGCCGTTCCGATGCGAAGACCAGCTGGAGATACCCACCGAATAGCCACGCAAGCGGTGACCCGATCGGCCGTCGCGGTTTGCGGCCTGGCCCTAGCGTTGACCGCGGCCGGGCCGGCGTCCGCCGACCGGGATCTGAGTCCGTTCGTCAACACAACCTGCGATTACGGGCAGGTGATGTCGGCGCTGCAGGCGGCAGATCCGCAGGCCGCCGCGCAATTCAGCGCTTCGCCGGAGAGCGTCTCGTTTCTGCGTCAGTTCCTCGCGTCACCGCCGGGTCAACGCCAGCAGATGGCCCAGATGTTGGCGAGCCAGCCGGGGGCCGACCAACAGTTCGGGCTTGTCCAGCGGGTCTTCAGCACCTGCAACAACTACTGAGCAGGTTCTCCGTGGCCACCCTCATCGAAGGCTTCCCCCTCATCAGCACGCTGCGCGACGCGGTGTTCCTCACCGCAACCGTCAGCGAGATCGAAGCGTTGACACCGCGAATGCGCCGCATCCGGTTCAGCGGCCCGCGACTGCACGGACTGGGCTGGACCCCGGGTCAGCACGTCCGGCTGCAGGTCGAAAGCCTGCGGCAGTCCGTGCTGCGGCTGCACCCATACCCCGTGCTGCGCACGTATTCCATCTACGCCGCCGACCCCGACCGCGGCGCGCTGGACATCGTGATGGTCGACCACGACGGCGACCCGAAGGGCGCGACGCCCGCCAGACTTTGGGCGATGGCCGCCACCCTCGGAGATCACGTCCGTATCACCCGGCCCCAGGGCAAGTTCGTCATCCGGGACGACGCGCCCTATCACGTGTTCGCCGGCGAGGAAACCGCGTCGGTCGCGTTCGCCGCGATGCTTCGATCTTTGCCCCCCACCGCCGAGGTCTACGGAGTGGTGGAGGCCGCGACCGAAGCCGACCACCTGCCCCTGGCCCGGACCCTCGAACAGGTCGAGCGCGGCGGCGCCCCGGCCGCGAACTCCGCCGTGCTCGCCGACGCGCTGCGCCGCCTTCCGCTGCCGGACCATCCGGGCGTCGCCTACCTCGCCGGCGAGGCCCGCACCGTGCAAGCCCTGCGCCAGATATTGATCACCGAACGCGGCTGGAAGCGAAACCAGGTACGCACCAAGCCTTTCTGGTCGCCGGGCCGCACCGGCATGGAGTAATCATGGTCGAGACGTCTATTTCGGATCTGCTGTGTGAACGGGCCAGTCTGCAGCCCAACGACACGGCGTTCACGTTCATCGATTACGAGCGGGACTGGAACGGGGTCGCCGAGACCCTGACGTGGTCGCAGCTGTACCGGCGGACGGTGAATGCCGCACGAGCGCTTCAACATTGCGGGGCGACGGGCGACCGCGCCGTGATCATGGCCCCGCAGGGCCTCGACTACATCGTGGCGTTCCTTGGCGCGTTGCACGCGGGACAGGTCGCGGTTCCGCTGGCGCTGCCGCTGGGGGGCGTCAGCGACGAGCGCGTCGACTCGGTGCTGCGTGACGCGTCGCCGACCGTCATCCTCACCACGTCCTCCGCCGCGGAAACCGTTGCGGGGTATGTCAAGTCGCAATCCGGCCGACCGGTGCCATCCGTCGTCGAGGTCGACCTGTTGGATCTGGACACCCAAGCCGCCTCCGGCGCCGGGGGCCAGAATCGCCCGGAGTTGGCCTATTTGCAATACACGTCCGGGTCGACCCGTCAACCTGCCGGGGTCATGGTCTCGCAGCGGAACCTGCTGGCCAACTTCGGGCAGATCATGTCCGACTTCTGCGCGGAGTACGGGGGCGTCGCCCCGCCGGACACCACCATCGTGTCGTGGCTGCCGTTTTATCACGACATGGGTTTGATCCTGGGCGTGTGTGCACCGGTCCTGGGTGGTATTCCCGCCGTGCTGACCAGCCCGGTGTCGTTCCTGCAGCGACCGGCCCGGTGGATGCAGTTGCTGGCCAAGGAAAGTCACACATTCTCGGCGGCACCGAACTTCGCTTTCGAGTTGGCGGCGCGTAAAACGTCGGGCGAGGACATGGCCGGGCTGGACCTGGCCGACGTGCTGGTGATCCTCAGCGGGAGCGAACGGGTGCATCCCGCGACGCTGCGGCGTTTCACCGAGAAGTTCGCGCGCTTCAACCTGCCCGGCAAGGCGGTACGCCCCGCCTATGGACTGGCGGAGGCGACGGTCTATGCGTTGAGCCGCACACCGGCGCAGCCGCCCGAGATCGCGCACTTCGATTCCGAGAAGCTGGTCACCGGCACCGCGGAGCGGTGCGAAAGCCCCACCGGCACACCACTGGTCAGCTACGGGGTGCCGCGGTCACCGATGATCCGCATCGTCGATCCCGACACCGGGATCGAGTGTCCGGAGGGGACCGTCGGCGAGATCTGGATCCACGGCGACAACGTCGCGATGGGCTACTGGAAGAAGCCGCAAGAGACCGAACGCACCTTCGGCGGTCGGCTGGCCGCCGCGTCGTCGGGCGCGCCCGAAGCGTCG
The DNA here is from genome assembly GCF_025821985.1 of Mycobacterium timonense. Classification (NCBI taxonomy): domain Bacteria; kingdom Bacillati; phylum Actinomycetota; class Actinomycetes; order Mycobacteriales; family Mycobacteriaceae; genus Mycobacterium; species Mycobacterium timonense. The sequence continues at coordinate 23,395 of NZ_JACKSY010000118.1, forward strand.
TGGCTGCGCACCGGCGACTCGGGGTTCTTGTCCGATCGCGAGCTGTTCATCATCGGCCGCATCAAGGACCTGTTGATCGTCTACGGGCGTAACCACTCACCCGACGACATCGAAGCAACGGTTCAGGAGATCACCCGGGGCCGGTGCGCGGCGATCGCGGTTCCGCAGGGGGGCATGGAAAAGCTGGTCGTCATCATCGAAGTCAAGAATCAGGACCCGTCCCGCGAGGCCGCGGACAAGCTTGCGCTCGTCGAGCGCGAAGTCACCTCGGCGATCTCGAACTCCCACGGCATCGGGGTGGCGGATCTGGTCCTCGTGGCCCCGGGCTCGATACCGATCACCACGAGCGGCAAGGTGCGGCGCGCGTCGTGCGTCGAGCAATACCGGCAGGGTCAGTTCGCCCGGCTGAGCCGTTAGCCCGGTGACGGCGGGGTTCGCCGCCGACACCGCGGGGGAGGGCGGCAATAGACTTGCGCGCCAACGGCAACCGGCCGCGGGCCGGTCTCTTATTCGGGTGACCGGTGATTTTCGTCCGTCAGTCCGCGTCGTCGGCCTTTTTCCGTCCGCCCCAGGGCTTTCCTACCGGCCGCCAGCAAAACTGGTTGCTGCCCTGACGGTGCCAGAGATAGGTGTCGAGATCACCCAAGTTGCTGCGCGCCACAAACTTCCACATCGGAAAATCTGACGGAGTCGATCTTCGGTGCATCATCCCTCCCTCAGAAAAAGCGTTGCAGCGCGTCGAGAAGCGCGTTGAGAAGCGCAATTGACCGGACCGGAGCAGATCGAATTCGACACGGTTCGATAACGACCGGCCTTGTGCGACAAGCGTCTACCAACGCCGCCGGGCGTGGCGGCACGCCGCCGTCCGTCGTCTCGCGTCGCCGCGTGGCATGCGCGATTCCGTGTCATGTTCGGAGCCTATGGTCGCGGCCGCTACTACTGGGACGGCGCGAGCCAAATAGAGTAGTGCGAGAGGCGATTTAGGGTAGTGAGGTCGAATTAACTTGGCACACGGCGAATAACGCCCCCGCTAACCGCCGCCAAAGACGAAAAACCACAGGCATACTCGACACCCGCAAAATAGGCCGCAAATTCGCGCCAGCCCGCACCAGCCGGCCCGACCGCGATCCGTCCGACCGCACCGGTACGTTTGCGTCATGACATCGCTGCGGGACAAAGTCGTCTTCATCACCGGCGGCGCCCGGGGAATCGGCGCCGAGGTCGCTCGCCGGCTGAACGCGAAAGGCGCCCGGTTGGTGCTGACCGACCTCAACGACGCCGAACTGACCTCGCTTGCCGCGGAACTCGGCGAGGAGCGGGTGCTGACGGCCGTCGCGGACGTGCGCGATCTGTCGGCCATGCAGGCCGCCGCCGACCGCGCCGTCGAGCGATTCGGTGGCATCGACGTGGTGCTGGCCAACGCCGGCATCGCCAGCTACGGCTCGGTGGCCCAGGTCGACCCGGACGCGTTCCGGCGAGTCCTCGACATCAACGTGCTCGGCGTCTTTCACACCGTGCGAGCGACCTTGCCCGCGGTGATCGAGCGCCGCGGCTACGTGCTGATCGTCTCGTCGCTGGCCGCCTACGCGGCCTGCCCGGGGCTGGCCCCCTACAACGCGTCGAAGGCCGGCGTCGAGATGCTGGCCAACGCGCTGCGACTGGAAGTGGCCCGGCACGGCGTCAAGGTCGGCTCGGCGCATATGTCCTGGATCAACACCGCGTTGGTTCGCGACACCCAGAACGACCTGCCGGCCTTCGATCGACTGCTGGCCAGCCTGCCCTGGCCGCTGAACAAGACCACGACGGTCGACAAATGCGCGGCCGCGTTCGTCAAGGGCATCCAGCGCCGCCGCACCCGCATCTACTGCCCACGCTGGGTGGCGCTGTTCCGCTGGGCCAAGCCCGTGCTGTCCAGTCGGCTCGGCGAAATGCCGCTGCACTCACCGACCGCCGAGCTGTTGCCGGCACTGGACGCCCAAGTCGCCGCGCTGGGCCGTTCGATGTCGGCCGCCAACGTGGAGTTGTTGCGGCCGGATCGCGGGTCGGCGCGCAACTAGTCGACGCTCGGCGAGCGAAATACCTACCGCCCGAAGCCGGGCCGGCGGCGGCGCAGATACCGCTCGAACTCGGCGGCCAGCGCGTCGCCGTCGATCTTGCCCAGCGCGTCGTTCATGTCGACCTCGGCGTCGCCGCGCTGTTCCAGCGACTGCACGTATTCGGCGAGATCCTCGTCCTCGGCGGTCATCTCGGTGACCGCCTGCTCCCATTCCTCGGCGTCGGTCGGCAGGTCGGCCAGCGGCACCTCGATGTCGAGCACGTCCTCGACGCGGCGCAGCAACGCCACCGTGGCCTTCGGGTTGGGCGGCTGGGACACGTAGTGCGGCACCGCCGCCCAGAACGTCACCGCCGGGATCCCGGCGGCCACGCACGCGTCCTGGAACACCCCGGCGATGCCGGTGGGGCCCTCGTAGCGGCTCTCCTCGAGCCCGAAGCGTTTGGCCGACTCGGGTGAGTACGCCGCGCCGGACACCGGCACCGGCCGGGTGTGCGGGGTGTCGGCCAGCAGGGCGCCCAGGATCACCACGGTGTCCACGTTGAGCTTGTCGGCGATGGCCACCAGTTCGGCGCAGAAGGTGCGCCAGCGCATGTTGGGTTCCACGCCGTGCATCAACACCACGTCGCGGTCGCTGCCCGGCGGCCGGCAGTGCGAGATCCGCATCGCCGGCCACACCAGCTCGCGGGTCACCCCGTCCACCTGCCGGATCACCGGACGGTTCACCTGGTAGTCGTAGTAGGCCTCGTCGTCGATCTCCAGGATCGGGTCGGCCTCCCAGATGGCCTCGAGGTGCTCGAGGGCGTCGCTGGCCGCATCGCCGGCGTCGTTCCAGCCCTCGAACGCAGCCACGACGACGGTGTGGTGCAGTTCGGGCAGAGCGGCCTGGCCACTGGGTGCGCCATAGGGTGGGCCGTCGGGCGGGGTCACAGTTTTAGCGTACGGCCTTCCCCGCGACAATGTCCGAGGCGGCGTGGCCGTGTATCGGCGGCCGATCGGCGGTTTACCCGCGCCTTTGCATAGGCGGACTATCCTTACGGCGTGACTGCCGCCGACGAACACGCCGCGACGGGCACCGCGTCAATGGCGGCCGACCCGAGCCCGGACGGTTTCACCAACAGGAGTCGACACCGTCGCGCAGAAATACGCCCGGCCGCAATCTCGTTAACCTTGGTAACTATCATGTCGCCGACAGGATCTGCGAGCTGTCGATCCCGGCGATGAGTTGGGCGTCCGAACGTCGATCGGGTGACGACGTAGACTTTTCTGGTCGAGAGGCGTTGCAACGGATCCGGGTTCCCGCCGGCATCCGCCACGCTCGGCGAAGTCAAGGACGCCTTCCGTTATGGAAGGAGTGCACGTGACCGCCCCCGTGACCACCCCGGCGTCGGACAGCTTCGCGCCGAACATCCGCCCCGACTGCACCGACGAACTGACGGCGGCGCTGCGCCAGCGGATCATGGTGATCGACGGCGCCATGGGCACCGCGATCCAGCGGGACCGCCCCGACGAGGCCGGCTACCGCGGCGAGCGGTTCAAGGACTGGCCGAGCGATCTGGTCGGCAACAACGACCTGCTCAACCTGACGCAGCCGCAGATCATCGAGGGCATTCACCGCGAGTACCTCGAGGCGGGCGCCGACATCCTCGAGACCAACACCTTCAACGCGAACGCGATCTCGCTGTCCGACTACGGCATGGAGGAGCTGAGCTACGAGCTGAACTACGCCGGCGCCGCCCTGGCCCGTAAGGCCGCCGACGAGTTCAGCACCCCGGACAAGCCCCGCTACGTCGCCGGGGCGCTGGGGCCGACGTCGCGGACCGCGTCGATCTCGCCGGACGTCAACGATCCCGGGGCCCGCAACGTCACCTACGACGAGCTGGTCGCCGCCTACCTCGAGGCGGCCAACGGCCTGGTCGACGGCGGTGTCGACCTCCTGATCGTCGAGACGATCTTCGACACGTTGAACGCCAAGGCTGCGGTGTTCGCCCTCGAGACGCTGTTCGAACAGCGCGGGCGCCGCTGGCCGGTCATCATCTCGGGCACCATCACCGATGCCTCCGGGCGAACGCTGTCCGGGCAGGTCACCGAGGCGTTCTGGAACTCGATCCGGCACGCCAAGCCGATCGCGGTCGGGCTCAACTGCGCCCTGGGCGCACCGGAGATGCGGCCCTACATCGCCGAGGTGTCGCGCATCGCGGACACCTTCGTCTCCTGCTACCCGAACGCCGGCCTGCCCAACGCCTTCGGCGAGTACGACGAGTCCCCGGAGCGTCAGGCCTCCTACATCGCCGACTTCGCCGAGGCCGGCCTGGTCAACATCGTCGGCGGTTGCTGCGGAACCGCGCCGCCGCACATCGCCGAGATCGCCAAGGTCGTCGAGGGCAAGCCGCCGCGCGAGGTGCCGCAGATTCCGGTGGCCACCCGGCTCTCGGGCCTCGAGCCGCTCAACATCACCGACGACTCGCTGTTCGTGAACATCGGCGAGCGCACCAACATCACCGGCTCGGCCCGGTTCCGCAACCTGATCAAGGCCGAGGACTACGACACCGCGCTGTCGGTCGCCCTGCAGCAGGTGGAGGTCGGTGCCCAGGTCATCGACATCAACATGGACGAGGGCATGATCGACGGCGTCGCCGCGATGGACCGGTTCACCAGGCTGATCGCCGCCGAGCCGGACATCAGCCGGGTCCCGGTGATGATCGACTCCTCCAAGTGGGAGGTCATCGAGGCCGGCCTGAAGAACGTGCAGGGCAAGCCGATCGTCAACTCGATCTCTTTGAAGGAGGGCGAGGAGAAGTTCGTCCGCGAGGCGCGGCTGTGCCGCAAGTACGGCGCGGCCGTCGTCGTGATGGCCTTCGACGAACAGGGTCAGGCCGACAACCTGGAGCGCCGCAAACAGATCTGCGCACGCGCCTACCGCGTGCTGACCGAAGAGGTCGGCTTCCCGCCCGAGGACATCATCTTCGACCCCAACTGCTTCGCGCTGGCGACCGGCATCGAGGAGCACGCAACCTACGGCATCGACTTCATCGAGGCCTGCGCCTGGATCAAGGAGAACCTGCCGGGGGTGCACCTCTCCGGCGGCATCTCGAACGTGTCGTTCTCGTTCCGGGGAAACAACCCCGTCCGCGAGGCGATCCACTCGGTGTTCCTGTTCCACGCCATCAAGGCCGGCCTGGACATGGGCATCGTCAACGCCGGCGCGCTGGTGCCCTACGACTCGATCGACCCCGAGCTGCGGGACCGCATCGAGGACGTCGTGCTGAACCGCCGCGAGGACGCGGCCGAGAGGCTGCTGGAGATCGCCGAGCGGTTCAACAAGTCCGCAGATGCTTCGGAGGATTCGGCGGCGGCCGAGTGGCGCGGCCTGCCGGTCCGCGAGCGGATCACGCACGCCCTGGTCAAGGGCATCGACGCCCACGTCGACGAGGACACCGAGGAGTTGCGGGCCGAGATTGCCGCCGCGGGTGGCCGGCCGATCGAGGTGATCGAGGGCCCGCTGATGGACGGCATGAACGTCGTCGGCGACCTGTTCGGCTCCGGCAAGATGTTTTTGCCCCAGGTGGTGAAGTCGGCCCGGGTGATGAAGAAGGCCGTCGCCTACCTGCTGCCGTTCATCGAGGCGGAGAAGGAAGAGTCCGGCGTGTCCGGTTCCAAGGACACCAACGGCACCATCGTGATGGCGACCGTCAAGGGCGACGTCCACGACATCGGCAAGAACATCGTCGGAGTTGTCTTGCAGTGCAACAACTTCGACGTGATCGACCTCGGTGTGATGGTGCCGGCCCAGAAGATCCTCGATGCTGCGAAAGAGCACGACGCCGACATCATCGGGCTGTCCGGCCTGATCACCCCGTCCCTGGACGAGATGTCCAACTTCGCCGCCGAGATGGAACGCGAGGGCCTGCAGATCCCGCTGCTGATCGGCGGCGCGACCACCTCGCGCGCCCACACGGCCGTGAAGATCTCGCCGCGGCGTTCCGGCCCGGTGGTCTGGGTCAAGGACGCCTCCCGCTCGGTGCCGGTCGCCGCCGCGCTGCTGGACGACAAGCAGCGGCCCGCCCTGCTGGAGGCCACCGAGAAGGACTACGCGTCGCTGCGGGAACGGCACGCCCAGAAGAACGAGCGGCCGATGGTGACGCTGGAAAAGGCCCGCGCCAACCGGACGCCGATCGACTGGGACGGCTACACGCCGCCGGTGCCCGCGATCGGTGCGGGAATACGGGAATTTCAGGACTACGACCTCGCCGAGCTGCGCGAGTACATCGACTGGCAGCCGTTCTTCAACGCCTGGGAGATGAAGGGTCGCTTCCCCGACATCCTCAACAACCCGGCCACCGGCGAGGCGGCCCGCAAGCTCTACGACGACGCCCAGGAGATGCTCGACACCCTGATCAAGGAGAAGTGGCTGACGGCCAACGCGGTGATCGGGTTCTTCCCGGCGAACGCGATCGGCCCGGGTTTCGAAGACATCGAGCTGTACACCGACGACACCCGCACCGAGGTGCTGACCACGCTGCACAACCTGCGCCAGCAGGGCGAGCACCGCGACGGAATCCCGAACCGGTCGCTGGGCGACTACGTCGCCCCCAAAGAAACGGGGCACCGGGACTACATCGGCGCCTTCGCGGTGACCGCGGGGCTGGGCAGCCAGGAGAAGATCGCGGAGTTCAAGGCGGCCCTGGACGACTACAGCGCGATCCTGCTGGAGTCGATCGCCGACCGGCTGGCGGAGGCGTTCGCCGAACGGATGCACCAGCGGGTCCGCAAGGAGTTCTGGGGCTACCAGCCCGACGAGCAACTGGACAACGACGCACTCATCGACGAGAAGTACCGGGGAATCCGGCCCGCGCCGGGCTACCCGGCCTGCCCGGAGCACACCGAGAAGGTGACGCTGTGGAAGTTGATGGACGTCAAGGAGCGCACCGGCATCGAGCTGACGGAGTCGATGGCCATGTGGCCCGGCGCCGCCGTCAGCGGTTGGTATTTCTCGCACCCGCAGTCGCAGTACTTCGTGGTCGGGCGGTTGGCCCAGGACCAGGTCGCCGACTACGCGAAGCGCAAGGGCTGGACGCTGGCCGAGGCCGAGCGCTGGCTGGCCCCCAACCTCGGCTACAACCCCGAGGACTGAGCGGTACGCCACCGGCTAGACGCGCAGCACGGAACCCAAGGCGGACAACGGGATATGCGCCTGCACGGTGCCGCCGTCCATGAACCACTGCGGCAGACCGGTGGCGAAGTTGATCGGTTCGTCGTGGCCGACGGGATAGTCCGGCATGTACAGGATCAACTCGTCGGGGGTGATCGCCCAGGCCTTGTACGCCCCGGAGTAGACCTTGTCCGGCGTCCACCGGTCGACGACGAACGGGTAGGTGCCCGGGTCGTGCGGCGGCGGTGCCTGGTTGAGTGCCGTCTCGATAAACGGTTGCGCCAGTGGGGGAATGGCGGTCAGCGGGTTTGACGTCGTCAGGTCCGCGAGTTGTACCCTTCGGCCGCTTGCCATGTCGAAGGTGAAGGTCCGGTAGGCGTTGTTGGGCTTGGGCCCGTCGGCGTGATAGTCCTCGTGGAACACCGCGCTGAGCAGGCTGGCATGCCGGAACACCTCGAAGTTCTCCTCGCCGTAACTGTCGGCGGCCATGCTGGAGTTGGCATTTCGCCAGTTGTTGACCAGCGTGCGCAGGTAGTCGCGGATCACCGGTCCGGTGGTCGGGTTGTCGACCAGGTCGTCGGGCACGGCGACCTTGATGTCGCGGACGGCGTTGCGTTCCGACGTCACCGAGGTGTGGCAGTACTGGCCGTCCCAGTCGCCGCCCAGCTCGCCGCAGAACGACGGTGCCGACGCGTGGACCTTGCCGGTGCCGGGAATGGTTGCGGCCGTGAGCAATACCAGCGCCGCAAGGATCCGGGGGATCACAGCAGCTGCACTTTGCTTGCGCGCCAACGGCCGTCGACCTTTTCCATGGTCATCTTGATCCGGCTGCGGTCGATGCGCGGGTCGGGCGCGGCGGTGTTGGTGACGGTCTGGTCGATGAACAGCAGCACCACGACCTTGCCGGTGGAGGCGGACTGAATGGCAGAATCCACCACCACGCCGTGGGCGGTGGCCTTGTTGTCGATCAGCAATTGCCGAAGCTTGACACTGGACTGGGTGTACATGTCCTTGAACTCCCCGGTCGCACCGTCGAGCACCTGCTTGAAGTTCTCGTCGACCTTGTTGGAATCGATGCTGGTGAGCACTGCGCGTAGGCGATGGCGGCCTGCTGGGCCTGTTCACCGGCCGCCTTCACCTGATGCTCCTGCCATTGCCGCCAGCCCAGGAAGCCCGAAACGGCAAGGGAGGCAACGAGTAACAACGGCAGCACGCTGCGACGCAGGTAGCGCCGCCAGGGCCGCTTGCGGCGCTCGCGCCCGCGACGCTTGCCGGTGAGCAGTTCGCCCCCGTCTTCGGCTTCGTCTGGGGCTTCGTCTTCGGCTTCGTCGCCTTCGGCTTCGTCGGTTTCGGCCTCGTCGGTTTGCTCGCCGGCCTGCTCGGCGATCGCGTTCTCGACGTCGTCGCCCGCGGCGTCGTCGGCCGGCTCGGTCTCGGCGGCCGTGTCGGGCTTCGGGTTCTTCTCGGTGGTCACGATCACGATCATCTCCTAGGGATCGGCTCGGCTGGTTTCCGGCTCAGTGCGGCGGTTCGATCGGCAGCTGCGGGCCGCCGTAAGGGGTGGGGATGGTGTAGCGGCCCCGGGGTGTGGGATCGGTTCGCCGGCCCAGGTCTGCCCCCGGCGGCGGGCCGGCGGTGTCGTCGCCGCCCGGTCGCGGCGCGTTCTTGGCGCCCCGGATGGACACCGCGGGATCGTCGTCGCGGCAGTAGGTGTACATGAACGGCTCGTAGTAGTCGGCGGCGGAGGAGGCGTGCGCCGGTGTGCCGTAGTCGCACACATAGCGGGGGTAGAGGTCGGCCGTCGCCCACACGCCGTGGTCGTGAAAGACGCTCGTCACCGCGTCCAGCACCGAGCCGCGGTAATCGGGGAACAGCGCGTTGAGCGCCGGGACGCGCAGATAGAGAAGCTGCGACATGGTGGCCATGCTGCCCAGCAACTGCACCATGGTGTCGGAGTTGTCCGCGAACAGATTGTCGACGGCCGAAAGTGTTTGCGGCGTCTGCGAAGTCAACCGGCGGTAGCCGGCCTGCATCCGGGCGACACCCGTCAGCGTGTGGTTGAGTTCGGTTGCGGCGGCGCCTAATCCGTTGTTCTTGTCGCTGGCCAGATTCAGCACGACGCGGCTGGTCTTGATGATGCTGGTGGTTTCGGGCAGCACCGAGTCGAGCGTGGAAAGCAGGAACAGACCGCCGTCGACGATTGCCGTCAACTTCGCCGGGCCCTCCTTGCTCAGGCTCAGCTCCTTTTTGATCAGCTCGATCTTGCGCGGATCCACCTGGGCCAGCAATCCGTCGGCGTGCCGAGCAATTGGGCCAGGCTGACCGGGACGGTGGTGCGCTCGGAGGTGATGAAGCTGCCGTCGTGCAGATAGGGCCCGGCGTCGGAGGCGGCCTCGAAATTGATGAATTGCTCGCCGGCCGGCGACAGCGCCGACACGTGCGCGACGGTGTTCGCCGGGATGCGCACCTTCGACGTGATGGCGGCGACGGCGTTGACGCCGTTGTCGGTGATCTGCAGCGACTCGATTCGTCCGATCCGCACCCCGCGCAGCGCCACATCCTGATTCGGCAGCAACCCACCGGATTCCGGCAACTGCACGGTGACGCGGTAGGACGACGCGAACGGCGTCACCCGCAACGCGCCGATCAACAGATAGGCGGTCGCGACGACGAGGATCAGCACCAACCCCGCCACGGACAGCCAGACCTGCTGTCGATGACCCGTGCGCACCGCACGGACAACGAGATTGGCGAAGCCGGCGACGGCGCGGATCATGGCGGCGATCCCGGCTGCGGCGGGGGAGGTCCGGGGGCGACGTCGATCTGGCCGGGGACGGTGGGATCCGGCACGACGGGAACCTGCGGCGCGTTGGGCCCGCGGCCGACCACGCGCTCCTGCAGCCGCCACAGCGTGTACTTGAGGGTGCCGACCAGCAGGTTGACGTTGTAGTGGTGCGGCCCGTGCAGCCCGATGTCGCCGGGGAAGCCGATGTCGGGGAGCGATCCCAGCATGATCTTGTCCACGCTGACGTTCACCGAAATCGAGTTTCCCGCCGTCGATTTGACCAACGCCGGGATCAGCCGGTTGATCGATTGCCAGCTGGTGTCCGGGCTCACCGCGACGTCGTTGGCGGCCCCGGCGATCGTGTTCAGGTCGCGGATCATGCTGCGCCCGCTGGTGTCGGTCCCGCCCAGCGCGGGGAAGCGGGCCAGCAGCCGCGAGGTGTCACCCACCTGCTGGGCGACCTCGGACAGCTCGCCGGTGTTGTCGGCCAGGGCCGAGGTGGCGGGACCGGCGGCCGTCATCAGATCGGTGATGGTGTGGTTCTTGGCGTCGAGTTGGTCGGCGAGAGTGGACAATTGCGTCAACGCGGCCGAGATCTGGTCGGACCGGGCATCCAGCGTCCCGAGCAGCTCGTTGGACTTGCGGATCATGTCCCCGAAGGCCTGGCCCTGGTCGCCGGTCGCCTTGCCGAAGCCGTTGATGATGTTGGTGAAATTGCGCACCGCGCCGCCGTTCACCAGCACAGCCGCCGAGCTGAGCACCGACTCGACCGTCGCGGCCGCCGCGGTGGACTCCAGGCCGATGGTGTCGCCGTTCTTCAGCAGGGGCGCGTCGTGATCGCCCGGCGGGGGTTTCAGCGCGACGAACACGTCGCCCAGCGGTGTGGCGGTGCGCAATTCGGCCGTGCTGCCCCGGGGCAGTTGCACTCCGTCGCGGATGCGCAGCCGGGTGAGCGCGGTGTAGTTGCGGGCCACCATCGATTCGAGCTGCCCGACGTCCGCGCCGGCGAGTTTGACCTTGGCGTTCATCGGCAGGTTGAGCGCGTTGGAGAACACCGCGTTCAGCGAATAACCCCCCGATCCCAGCCCCGGGGCCGGAAGTGGCAGGCTGGCAAGGCCATTCGTGGCGCAGCCCGCGGTGGCCATCGTCACAGCCATCGCCGCGGCCAGCGCCGTGAGCCTTCCCCACGCGCCCGTCGCCGTCATTTCTGTCCCATGGCGGCCAGGCCGTCGAGCACATAGGTCAGCCCGAAGTCCGGGCCGAAGTCCTGGATCGTGCCGGTGCTGCAGCCGAGTTGTCGCAGGCCCATCAGGTTGCAGATCTCTTTGGTGTACTGGCTGTCGAACAGCAACCGGTCGGTGAGGAAGCGGGCGCGGACGCTGCCGTTCGCCCGGTCGATCATGTTGTAGGCGTTGTCGGCCACCAGGGGGGCCAGGTCCAGCAGCTCGGCCAGGTCGCGCCGCTGGTCGGTCACGGTCTTCAGCGTGTCGTTGCCGCTGAGCACGGCGTGCTTGATGTTGTCGCGGTTGGCGTCGAGCAGGTCGCCGGCCCGCTGGATCAGCTGGTCGAGTTTGTGTCCGGTGTTGCCGCTGCCGAGGTCCTCGTCGGCCATGATCTGGCTGACTTGGTGAATGGTGGAGGCGAATTCGCGCAGTTTGGTGTCGTTGCTGGCCACGGCGTCGAACAGGGTGCTGAGGTTCTTGACGATCGTGGTGATCTGTTCGCGGGTGGCCGCGCCGCCGTCACTGGACAGCCGCAACGCCTTGGACAGCTCACCGAGGGCCGCCTTGATCTTTTCGCCGTTGCCGTTGACCACCTCGGCACCGCCGCCCAGCACGTCGGCGATCGGGCCGCCGCCGTGGCCGTCGCCCTCCAGCGACTTGGTCACCTTGTCCAAAACATTGAGGACACTGCTGAATTCGACGGGCGTCTTGGTCCGCGGCAACCCGATGGTGTCGTGGTTACCCAGGACGGGGCCGCCGCGGTAGGGCGGCGTGAGTTCGATCTGCCGGTCGGTGAGGATGGAGGTCGACACGGTGACGGCCTGCGCGTTGGCGGGAACCTTGACGCCGCGGTCGACGGTGAACTCGACCTCGACGTAGCCGCCCCTGGGGTTGATCTTGGTGATCTTGCCCACCGGCATGCCCAGCACCGCCACCACATTGCCCTCGTAAAGCCCTGAGGCGCTGTCGAATTGGGCGGTCACCGTGATCGTGTCGTCGTCGGGGCGCAGCAGCCACCATCCGATGCCGACGGCGGCGGCGACCACAGCCACGCCGGCCACCACGGCCAGTGCCTTCGTGCCGAGCCGCGTCACTTGCAGTCCTTGAAGTACTGGATCATGCCGAACTGCTTGGCACGCCCGCTGATCGCGCACATCCACGAGTCGATCAGCGGGACGTTGGGCGCGTTGAAATTGATCGCGTTGCCGTCACCGGTGAGGTTGGCCGCCTCGCGGAAGAAGATCGGGCTGACCTGCAGCAGGCTGTGCAGCAGGTCGTCGTGCGCGGACACCAGGCCGGTGAAATCGCGGATGTCTTTGAGCAGCGCGTCCACCCCCGACCGGTCGTTGACCGCCACCCGACTGAGGGTGTCGACCAGGCTGGACAGGGATCGCATCATGGCGTGGAAGACCGCGCGTCGTGCCACGAATTGGCCCAGCAGGTCCTCGCCCTGGTCGACGAGCGCGCCGATGCCGGCCTGCTGGCGGCGCAGCGTGTTGGTCACCTGTTCGGTGCTGCGCAGCAGCTGCCCGAGTTGATCGCGCCGGGTCGCGATGATCGACGACAGCGTGTCGATGTTCGTGATCGCCTGCGGCACAACCGCCGGCAGGCCCTCGAGTTGCTTGCCCAGCACCGCCAGCGACTGGGCGAACCGGTCGGAGTCGACCTGCTCGAAGGTGGTGGTAGCGTCCTGCAATGCGGCCTGCAGGTCGTAGGGGACCTCGGTGTGCGCCAGGTCGAAGGTGTTGCCGGGCAGGCGCGCCGGGCCATTGGGTTCCAGCGCCAGGTAGCGCGAACCCAGGATGGTGGTGACCCGGATCTGGGCCCGGGAATCCTTGCCGAAGTTGATGTTGTCGCGCACCTTCAGACCCGCCTCGACGTGGTCGCCGACGAGCTTCATGCTGGTGACCGTGCCCACCGGGATGCCCGCCACCACGATCGGGTTGCCGGCGCGCAGCGATGCCGCTTGCGCAAACTCGGCCGTGTAGTGCCGGTATCCGGCGCCGAGCGCGTGCACCACCAGCATGACCGCGATCACCGCCGCGACCACCGCGACGGCGACGAACCCGAGCCAGGTCTTGTTGTAGCTCTCCAGCGGGCGCTTCGTCAGTGCCGAAAGCCGTTGCCGCACAGACCTGTCGAGCATCGATCCTGCCGTGGTCCCGGCCATCAACTCAACCATCGACGGTGCTCCTGCATCTCGGGGTGTGCCAGGCCCGGTTGCCGGGTGTGGCGGCGTTGATGATGATCGGCACGACGTCGTTGAGCCCCGGAAAAAATCCCATGAAGTTCACGTCGCACACGTAGGCGTTGCCGTAGGCGCCCTGGTTGCCCACCCGGGTGAGCCCCTTCAACAGCAGCGGGATGTTGTCGCCGAAGAAGGCCACCTGCGGTTCGACGTCCATGATGTGTTTGGTGACGCCCGGTTGGCGGTCGATGAACTCACGCAGCGCCGGGTACACGTCGGCGGCCGAGGCCGACAGCCGATCGCTCAGCCGGGCCAGCGACCCCACCGAGGCCACCAGGTCCGGGCGTCGCCGGTCGAGTTCCCCGACCACGCTGCGGGTCTGGGTGATGACCCCGTCGAGGTTGTCGTTCTGCGCCGCCAGGTTGCCCACCACCTTGTTCAGGTTGGTGATCACGTTGCCGAGCGCCTGGTCGCGGCCGGCGAAAGTCTGTGTGAGCGTGGAAGTCTGGCCGACCAGGGTGGCCAGCGACGACGTGTCGCCCTGCAGCGAGGCGATGATGCCCTTGGTCAGGTTGTCGGCGTCGTGCGGGTTGAGCAAGCTGAACAACGGTTCGTAGCCGTTGAGCAGCGTGGTGACGTCGAAGGAGGGTTCGGTGCGTTCCAGCGGAATGGTGCTGCCCGGCGGAAGCTGCGCTGGATTGCCCTCCTTGCCCAACGACAGGCCGAGATAGCGCTGGCCGACGATGTTCTGGTAGGTGACCGAAGCCAGGGTGTTCCCGTACAGCCGCTGTTCGGACTGCACCACGAAGGAGACCTTCGCCAATTTCCCGTCCAGTTCGATCTTTTCGACCCGGCCCACCCGCACCCCGGCCATCCGGACGTCGTCACCTTCGCGCAGCCCGTACACATCGCTGAACACCGCCGAATACCGGGCCGTGTCGCCGGCCACGTCGCGGCGCAGGCTCACATACACCAGCCAGGTCAGCGTCAGCGAGACGATCATGAACAGCGTCAGCGCGATGAGCGGGCCGCGAAACCTCATTTGCCCTCCCCGGGTCGAGGCGCGGGCGACGGCCCGGGCGGATGCGCGGGTGACTCCCCGGGTCGAGGCGCGGGCGACGGCCCGGGCGGATGCGCCAGCGACACCGTTGTTCCGCGGGCGACCGGGCCCAGCAGCAACTCGGTGGCCTCCGACGCGGGTCCACCGGTGATCGCGCCCAGCATGGTTCGTTCGTATTGGCTCCCCACGGGACCCACGTTGCCCCCGAACGACGGCCGGAACGAGGACTGGGGAATCCATGGGGCCTTGGGCGCCACCGGCGCGACCCACGGTTGCTGCGGTTGCGGTGTCGCCGGCGCCCCCGGTGACGGGTTGTCCGGATTGGCGCTCCCGGGCACCGGCGGCGACGGGGTAATCCCCGGGGCCAGTGGGGGATTGGGGTCGGTCAAATTCGGGGTGGGGTTGATCAGCGGCGGGCCCACCGCGACGAGGTTCCCGTCCGGGCCGATCACCGTGCCCGGCGGCGGCGCCAGATCCTTGGGCGGCTGATAGTTCTGTGGCAGCAGCACGTCGGGCAGGTCGGGCCGCACCGGAATCAGCGGGGCGGTGAAGCAGCTGGGCCCCTTCAGCTCTCCGTAATGCGGGCAGTCGGCGCGGGTGTAGGTGGAGCTGGGGGTGAAGGTCAGCATCGCGCGCATGTTGCCCAGGTTGGTCTGCGGGTTCCAGACCTGCTCCATGAACTGGTTGGCCAGGTTGTCCAGTTTGGTGACCGCGGGCACGAAGTTGTTCGACTTCTGCGCCAACACACCGAGCACCGGCGTGAAATCGGCGGTGATCCTGATCAATTGGTCGATGTGGTTGTCGAAGGACTGACGCGTCGTCCCCGCCGTGTAGTCGGCGCCCGACAGCAGCGACGCCAGCTGGCCGCGTGTCTCGGCGAAGGTCTGCATCGGCTCGACGGCCTGGTGCAACGCGTCCAGCAGATCCGGCGCCGTCTGCGCCAGGCCCCGCGTCGCGTCCAGCAGGGCCGACACCGTGGACGGGCCGGTGTCGGTGCTGACTATCGAATTGAGTTGATCGAGAAGGCGATTCAGTTGCGCCCCGGCGTTGAGCAGGCTGACCCGCCGATGATCGGTGGCCGCCCCCAGGGCGGCCAGAATTCCCACCGACCTGTCATCGCGGCCGCGCCCCGCGGCGGCGAGCAGATCGCGCAGCTTGCTGACCGTCGTCTGGAACAACACGGTGGGCAGCCGCTTGTCCTCCGGAATATGGGCGCCGTCCCGGATTTTCGTGCCGGGCCCGTTACCCACCAGTTGCACCGACGACACGGCGAACACGTTGCTGGGCACTACTCGTGCGGTCACACTGGCCGGAATCGACTTGGCGTAGTCCTCTTTCAGGTTGATGTGGACATAGTTGGGTTTGCCGTGGGCCGCGGGGACGACGTCGTCGACCATGCCGACCAGCACGCCGTGGTATTTGACGTCCGACTTCTGCGGCAGGCCGTCGCCCACGTTGACCAGGTCGGCCACCACCCGCACGTAATCGTCCAGCCTGCCAGTCGATTTCACCAACATCACGGTGGTGAGCAGGGCGCTGACCACCAGCACCGCGATGCCGATGCCGAACAGCTGCCGGTCCGAGGGGCCGCGTCCGTCCAGCTCAAAGGAATTGGGCATCGTCCACCGACCTCGCCACCGGCCTACCCGCCGAACCTTGCGCCGGAATCGATGCCCCACAGCGCCATGGTGAGCAGCATGTTCACGATGATCACCACCGTGATGCTGGCCCGCATGCCGTGCCCCGCGGCCACCCCGACGCCCTCGGGCCCGCCGCTCGCGTAATACCCGTAGTAGCACTGGATCGTGGAGGCGATCCACACGAAGACGACCGCCTTGAACAGCGAGTAGACGATGTCCTGGCCGGCCAGCATCAGGGTGAAGTAGTGCAGGTAGGACCCGGTCGAGCCGCCACTGCCGATGCTCACCACGATTTGGGTGCTCAGGTAACCGATCGCCAGGCATGCCGCGTACAGCGGGACGATCGCCACCACCGACGCGATCAGCCGGGTGGTCACCAAGTAGGGGATCGGGCGAATGGCAATCGATTCCATCGCGTCGATCTCCTCGGCGATGCGCATGGATCCCAGCTGGGCGGTGAAGCGGCAGCCGCCCTGCATCGCGAAGGCCAGCGACGCCATCAGCGGGGCCAGCTCGCGGGTGTTGACCAACGAGGAGACGAATCCGGTGGCCGGTCCCAGGCCGAGCAGGTCCAGGAAGTTGTAGCCCTCGATGCCGACCAGTGCGCCGACCGTCATCCCCAGCACCACGGCCACGCCCGCGGTGCCGCCGCCCACCACGATCGACCCGTTGCCCCAGGTGATGTTCGACAGCAGCCGCAGGAACTCGCCGCTGTACTGGCGCAGGGCCAGCGGGACGGCCACCAGCGCCCGGACGAAGAAGACCAGCAGGTGGCCGAGCCGGATGACCGGGACCTTGCCCCTGCGGTAGAGCCGCGCCAGCGGCACCGAGATCGGCGCGAAGGGTTGGTATGCCGAGGCCGTCACGTCACAGCCCCGTCCTGGGCGACAACATGATGTAGAGCTGGCTGATCGCGACATTGACGATCATCAACAGCAGAATCGCCTCCACCACAGCGGCGTTCACCGAGTTGGCCACGCCGGTCGGTCCGCCCTTGGTGGACAAGCCTTTCTGGCTCGACACGATCGCCACGATGGCGCCGAACACGATCGCCTTGAGCAGCGCCAGGATCATGTCACCGGTCGTCGCGAACGACGCGAAGGTGGACACGAAACTGCCCGGCGCCCCGTTCTGGAAGTACACGTTGAACATGTAGCTGGCGAAGAATCCGGCGAAACACACGACGCCGGTGAGGGCCACGCCGATCATCACCGCCGCGGCGAAGCGGGGCACCACCAGGCGACGGACCACCGAGACGCCCATCACCTCCATCGCGTCGGTCTCTTCGCGCATGGTTCGCGAACCCAGGTCGGCGGTGATCGCCGACCCGACCGCCGACGCCATCAGCACCGCGGCGACCAGCGACGCGCCCTGCCGGATCACGGCGAGCCCGCTGGCCGCGCCGGCCAGCGAGGTGGCGCCCACCTGCCCGGCCAGCAATGCGAACTGGATGGACAGGGTGACGCTGATCGGCAGCGAGACCAGGATGGTGGGCAACACGGCGGTGCCGGCCATGAACGCGCCCTGGCGGACGAATTCCTGCCATTGGAATCGCCCGGTGATCAGGTCGTAGAAGAAGTACTGGATGGTGCGCACCCCCAGCACGAACTGCTCGCCGACCGTCGTCAGTGCGGCGACTGGGTGACGTTTGACGTAGCCGACCGACCAGTTCCGGATGGCAGCAACGCCGTCGACGCCGTCGAGTGGCGTGGTCAAAGTCGCGGTCATCGCGGCGTGACCAGCGGTCCGTTCAGCAAACCTATGGCAGAGGTCATTGCGTACCAGCTACCGCATTCATCGGCCCTCTTCCCGCCCCTGAATCCTGAGTGCCGCGCGAACGTCGTCGGGCGCCATTGACTCTATCTTTATTAAAATAGTGTCAACAAGCTCCATAAGTCCGCAGTTCATTGGCGTGTGCTGGATCACACACTAGCCTACTTGAGAGGGGCTTTCAATAGTGTAGAGTCACTCATCTCAGTTCGTCGCTGGACGGCGCCGTGGGGTTTGAATGTCGGATTGGCGAAGGTGATGGCATGCCCTCAGCAAATAGCAGCTCGTTGCGGGACCGGCGCCGGGCCGAGCTGCTATCGCAGATCCAGCAGACCGCCCACCAGCTGTTCGCCGAGCGCGGCTTCGAGGCGGTGACCACCGAGGAGATCGCCGCGGCCGCCGGGATCTCGATCAGCACCTATTTCCGGTACGCGCCCACCAAGGAGGGCCTGCTGGTCGATCCCGCCCGGGAGGTGGCCGCCACGATCGTGGGCTCGTACCGCACCAGGCCAACGCATGAGTCGGCGGTCGAAGCGTTGATCCAACTGTTCGTCACGCATGCCAAGGAGGTCGGCGCGGCCGGCGACTTCGATACTTGGCGGCACGCCGTCGCGACCGCGCCCCACCTGCTGCGTAAGTCCGTGTTGATGAGCGAAACCGATCACAGCGACCTGATCCAACAAGTCGCGCAGAGGATGAATGTCAATGCCGCGCTTGACATTCGGCCCGCCCTGCTGGTGCACACGAGTTTGGCCACCGTCCAATTCGTCCTCGACGGATGGCTGAGCTCGGACAGCGACGAGAGCCGGCCCTTTCACGAGCGATTGGAAGAAGCGCTGCGCATCACGCTCGCCGGATTCGACCGGCCCAGCGACGCCACGCCCGGCCCGGGCTAAACCGCCGTGACTTTGCCGGCCGGCGCGTGAAACAATCGCTGGCCGTGAAGACCTTCGAGGATCTGTTCGCCGAGCTGGGCGAGCGTGCCCGCACCCGGCCCGCCGGCAGCGCGACGGTCGCCGCGCTGGACGGCGGCGTGCACGGGCTGGGCAAAAAGATCCTGGAGGAGGCCGGTGAGGTGTGGCTGGCCGCCGAGCACGAATCCGACGACGCGCTGGCCGGGGAGATCAGCCAATTGCTGTACTGGACGCAGGTGCTGATGATCGCGCGCGGGCTGTCCCTCGACGACGTGTACCGGAAGCTGTGACGATGCTGCGCGTCGCGGTTCCCAACAAGGGCACGCTGAGCGAGCCGGCCACCGAGATCCTCGCGGAGGCCGGCTATCGGCGCCGCACCGATTCCAAGGATCTGACCGTCATCGATCCGGTCAACCAGGTCGAGTTCTTCTTCCTGCGGCCCAAAGACATTGCCATCTACGTGGGTTCGGGCGAGTTGGACTTCGGCATCACCGGACGGGACCTGGTGGGTGATTCCGACGCCCCGGTGCGGGAACGCCTGGCGCTGGGATTCGGGTCGTCGAGCTTTCGCTACGCCGGGCCGGCCGGGCGGGACTGGAAGATCGCCGATCTGGCCGGCAAGCGGATCGCCACCGCATATCCCAACCTGGTCCGAAAAGACTTGGCAGAGCGCGGTATTGAGGCCACCGTCATCAGACTCGACGGCGCGGTGGAGATTTCGGTGCAGCTCGGTGTGGCCGACGCCATCGCCGACGTGGTCGGGTCGGGGCGCACCCTGAGCTTGCACAACCTGGTGGCCTTCGGTGAGCCGCTGTGCGATTCCGAAGCGGTGCTCATCGAGAGCGACCGGGGTGGACAGGACGACACACAGGCCGCACGCGATCAGTTGGTGGCGCGGATCCAGGGTGTGGTGTTCGGGCAGCAATACCTGATGCTCGATTACGACTGCCCCCGGGCGGTGCTGGACAAAGCCACGGCGATCACGCCGGGGCTGGAGTCGCCCACCATCGCGCCGCTGGCCGACGCGGACTGGGTCGCCATCCGGGCGCTGGTGCCGCGCCGCGGCGTCAACGAGATCATGGACGAACTGGCCGCTATCGGGGCCAAGGCGATCCTGGCGTCCGACATCAGGTTTTGCCGGTTCTGATCGCACTCCGTACCGGCCGGGTGCGGGCCGCGTGGGCATCGTGCCGCCCGGGTCGCTGTGTTAGCGTCCGGCTCAGGGGATTGCCCGGGTTGGCGAATGGGCCGTCCCTGCACCGGCCGCCGGTTGTTCACCCTCGGAGGAGGATCCCCGTGACACACGCGCTTATCGTATTGCTGGCTTTGCTGATCGGTGTCGTCGCCGGATTGCGGTCGCTGACGGCGCCGGCCGTGGTGGCCTGGGCCGCTTTCATCGGTTGGGTCGATCTGCACGGCACCTGGGCGTCCTGGATGGCCAACATCATCACGGTGATCGTCTTCACCGTGCTTGCCGTCGGTGAACTGGTGAACGACAAGCTGCCCAAGACCCCGGCCCGCACGGCGGCGCCGATCTTCGCGGCCCGGATCGTGCTCGGCGGGCTGGCCGGGGCGGCGCTGGGGGCCTGGCCGCATTGGACCTTTACCGCGCTCGGGGCCGGTGTCATCGGCGCGGTGCTCGGCACCCTGGGCGGCTACCACGCCCGTCGGCGGCTGGTCGCCGCGACCGGCGGCAAGGACCTGCCGATCGCGCTGCTCGAAGACGTGGTGGCGATCGCGGGCGGGTTCGCAATTCTCGCGGCGACCGGGCACGTGCTGACTGATTATCTGCTGACGGCCGTTAAGTGACAGCCCCTAAGTGACAGTCGTTAAGTGACAGTCGTTAAGTGACAAAGCATTTCGACGCGATCATCGTCGGCGCCGGCCAGGCCGGCCCGCCGCTGGCCGGGCGGTTGACCGCGGCCGGGCAGCGCGTCGCCATCATCGAACGCAAACTGATCGGCGGCACCTGCGTCAACACCGGGTGCATTCCCACCAAGACGCTGGTCGCCTCGGCGCATGCGGCCCACCTGGCCCGTCGCGGCGCGGACTACGGCGTCGGGACCGGGGCGATCAGCGTGGACATGGCGAAAGTCAAGGCACGCAAAGACGAGATCATGCTGGGCGACCGCAAGGGCGTCGAAGACTGGTTGGCGGGCATGGCCGGCTGCACCGTGGTCCGCGGCCACGCCCGCTTCCGGGATCCGCACACCCTGCAGGTCGGCGAGGACCTGCTGCGGGCCGAACGGATCTTCCTCAACGTCGGCGGCCGCGCGGTGGTGCCCGACATCCCCGGCCTGGCCGAGGTCGACTTCCTCACCAACGTGTCGATCCTCGAACTCGACACGCTGCCAACACATCTCGTCATCGTCGGCGGAAGCTACATCGCGCTGGAGTTCGCCCAGATGTACCGGCGCTTCGGGGCCGCGGTGACCGTGGTGGAGCGCGGCCCGCGGCTGGCCTCCCGCGAAGACGAGGACGTGTCGGCCGCGGTGCAGGAAATTCTGCGGGCCGAAGGCATCGACATCGTCGTCAACGCCGACGACGTGCGAATAGCCAAGACCGGCAACGGTTTCGAACTGGCCCCGCGTGACGGCGCCCCGTCCGTCCGGGGCAGCCACCTGCTGCTGGCGGTGGGCCGGCGACCCAACACCGACGACCTCGACCTGGCGGCGGCCGGCGTGCGGACCGACGCCCGCGGCTACATCCTCGTCGACGACCAGCTGAAGACCAACGTCGAACACATCTGGGCGATGGGCGACTGCAACGGCAGGGGCGCGTTCACGCACACCTCCTACAACGACTTCGAGATCGTCGCCGCCAATCTGCTCGACGACGATCCGCGCCGGGTGAGCGACCGGATCACAACCTACGCGCTCTACATCGACCCGCCGCTGGGGCGCGCCGGGATGACCGTCGCGCAGGTCCGTGCGTCAGGGCGCAGGGCCCTGGTCGGGAAGCGCCCGATGACCAGGGTGGGCCGGGCGGTGGAAAAGGGTGAGACACAAGGCTTCATGAAGGTGGTGGTGGACGCCGACACCCGGGAGATCCTGGGCGCCGCCATCCTGGGCGTCGGCGGCGACGAGGCGATACACGGCATCCTGGACGTCATGTCCGCCAAGGCGCCCTACACCACGCTGTCGCGCACCATGCACATCCACCCCACCGTCAGCGAACTGATCCCGACGATGCTGCAGGAAATGTCGCCGCTGGCCTAGCCGGCCAGGTCGACGGGGTTGGGCAGAGTCGAATTGTCTTGCGCGCCAAGCGTATCCGGCCAGCCGGGGTAGGGCGGCGGGGTTCCGCCGAACAGCGGGCAGAGCTGCTGATGCGGACACCAGTCGCACAACCGCGATTGGGTGGGACGGAAATCGCCTGTCCGACCGGCGGATTGGATAGCCCGCCAGATCGCCATCAGGGTCTTCTCGAAGCGCAGCAACTCGTCGTGCTCGGGTGAGTAGTCCAGCACCTGACCGTCGGCCAGATAGATGAGCCGCAGCCGGGTGGGCGGCACACCGCGCGAACGCAACAGGGCCACCGCGTAGAACTTCATCTGGAACATGGCCTTGAACTCGGCCAGGGCTCGTGCGGCCGGCGGCGCCTTGCCGGTCTTGTAGTCGACCACCCGCAGCTCGCCGGTGGCGGCGACATCGATGCGATCGATGAATCCGCGCAGCAGCGTTCCGTCGGCGAGTTCGACCTCCACCCGCTCCTCGCAGCACTGCGGGTCGAAACGGGTGGGATCTTCCAGCCGGTAATAACCGGCGAGCAGCGCCTGCGCCTCGGCCAGCAATTGGCCGTGCTGGGCGGGATCCAGGTCGGCCGTCAGCTCCGGGCTCGCGGCGAGCAGCTGTTCCCAGGCGGGGCCCACCAGCGCCAGGGCCGTCTCGGGGCCGCGCTGGGCGGCCGGCAGGTCGTACAGCTGCTGTAGGGCGGCATGCACCAGCGAGCCGCGCAGCTGGGCGGGCGACGGCGCCTCGGGCAGCCGGTCGATGGCCCGGAACCGGTACAGCAGCGGGCACTGCTTGAAGTCCGCCGCCCGGGACGGCGACAGCGCCGGGCGCGACACCTGGCCCGCCGGCCGCGCCGCCGACTGCCGTGCCTCCGGCTGGACGATCATGTTCGGCAGCCTAGGACCGGGCGCCGACAACCCCCAAGCACCGGTTGCGGCGAGTCGGCTGGCACGCTGGACCGCGTGTCCGTTACCGGCCCGTTCACCGTGGGCGAGCGTGTGCAGCTCACCGACGCCAAGGGTCGGCACTACACGATGGTGCTGGCCGCCGGCGCCGAGTTCCACACCCATCGCGGGTCCATCCCCCACGACGCGGTGATCGGGCTCGAGCAGGGCAGCGTGGTCAAGTCCAGCAACGGCGCCGTCTACCTGGTGATGCGGCCGCTGCTGATCGACTACGTGATGTCGATGCCGCGCGGGCCGCAGGTGATCTACCCCAAGGACGCCGCCCAGATCGTGCACGAGGGCGACATCTTCCCGGGGGCGCGGGTGCTGGAGGCCGGGGCCGGCTCGGGCGCGCTGACCTGCTCGCTGCTGCGCGCGGTCGGACCCCAGGGGCGGGTGATCTCCTACGAACAGCGCGCCGACCATGCCGAGCACGCCCAGCGCAACGTGTCGGTGTTCTTCGGGGGCGAGGCACCGGACAACTGGCAACTGATCGTCGACGACGTCGCCGACTCGGATCTGCCGGACCGGTCCGTCGACCGCGCCGTGCTGGACATGCTGGCGCCGTGGGAGGTGCTGGAGTCGGTCGCGCGGCTGCTGATCCCCGGCGGGGTGTTGATGATCTACGTGGCCACGGTCACCCAGCTGTCGCGGGCCGTCGAGGCGTTACGGGCCCAGCAGTGCTGGACCGAACCACGCTCCTGGGAAACCTTGCAACGGGGTTGGAACGTCGTCGGTCTCGCGGTGCGGCCGCAGCATTCGATGCGCGGGCACACCGCCTTTTTGATCTTCACCCGGCGGCTGGCACCCGGCGTCATCGCGCCGGCGCCGTTGGGGCGCAAACGCGAAGGCCGCGACGGCTGATCCGACGGCTCGGCTAGCCCAAGTCGTCGCTGCGAACCAGCGAGCGCCGCACTGAGAGCAGCTCGAACTCCGGGTGCGCGGCCACCAGCCGTTCGGCGGCGTCCAGGACGTCGACGGCATGGCCGCGGTCGCCGGACACCGTGGCGACGCCGATGCCCGCCCGTCGATGCAAGTCGTGCGAACCCGTCTCGGCGGCCGAGACGCTGAACTTGCGCTGCAACTCCGCGACGACGGGACGGATGACCGACCGCTTCTGTTTGAGCGAGCGGACGTCGCCCAGCAAGACGTCGAACTCGAGCCAGCCGACCCACATCCCGCAGCTCACCCGGGCGGGGTTTGGGTGGGCGCGGGTTCCGGCGGCGGGGCGGGTTCGGCCGGCGGTGCCGGGGCCCCCGGGCCCTCGGGAGCCGCAGACGTCGGGGCCTGCGGCGACTTGCCAAGGGCCAACAGCGTTTCGGCGGTGTGCCGGGACAGCTGCCAGCCGCCCTGGAAGGGAGTGAACTCCATGGGGAAGGTGAAGTTGGCGTTGTTGGGCTGGTTGGTGTGGACGGCGATGCTGGCCTTCACGTTCGACGGGTTCTGGTCCGACCACGCGATGTCGTTCGCGGTGAAGGTCATGGGCAGGTAGCCGTTGTCGCGCAAGGCATTGGTGAACTTGTCCAGCGTGGCCGCGCTCTCCGGCGTCGCGCCCTCGACCAGACTCACCTTGTTGGCGCCCGGGACATTCGGGTCGGCCAGCCGGCCGAGCACGTCGGTGAGGGCTTCGGGGGGCGGCAGGGGAGTCGTGGCCGGCGGCGCGATCGGAGTCGACGTGGCGGGCGGCAGCGACGAGGCTGCCGACGTCTCAGTTCTCGGGTGCGACGTCGAACACGCCGCCAGTCCGACCGCCACCAGCGCGGTGGCGGCGCTCAACGCTACGGACAGTGCTCGGTGCATCCAGTCGGTCGGCCGGCTAGGCGGCTCTGGCCGCTGCGCGGATCGGGGAACTCGCTAAGGTCGGGCCGATGGGTGCAACCGAAGTCACACCTGCGGCGCCGGCGCCGACGGCTGCGACCGGAGCCGAGCCCGTGGCGAGGCTTTTTGCGGTCACGGCGTTCCTCCCGGCCCTTTCGATCATCAGGATTAGCGGCCGAGATTACCAGCGTGACGAAAATCTTAACTTTTCGTGGGTATTTGACTACCCACATCAATCGGCAATCGCCGGTAGCTTTGAAGTATCCGCCGCGCCAATTCGGTGTGGGAAAGGAGCGCAAGATGGGTAGCTCAGAGCGTTCTGAAGCTTTCGGGACCCCCCGCGAATCAGACATGTCCAGCGGCGACGAGGCCGAGCTGGAGGAACTGCGTCGCGAGGCAGCGATGCTGCGCGAGCAACTCGAGCACGCCGTCGGCTCGCACGGCGCCCGCTCCGCGCGTGACGTGCATCAGCTGGAGGCCCGCATCGACTCCCTTGCGGCCCGGAACTCGAAGCTGATGGAGACCCTCAAAGAGGCCCGTCAACAGCTGCTGGCCCTGCGCGAGGAAGTCGACCGGCTCGGGCAGCCGCCCAGCGGCTACGGCGTCCTGCTCGCCACGCACGAGGACGACACCGTCGACGTGTTCACCTCAGGCCGCAAGATGCGGCTGACCTGCTCGCCGAACATCGATGTTTCGTTGCTGCGCAAGGGCCAAACGGTTCGTCTCAACGAGGCGCTGACGGTGGTGGAAGCCGGCACCTTCGAATCGGTCGGCGAGATCTCCACCCTGCGCGAGCTGTTGGCCGACGGGCACCGGGCCCTGGTGGTCGGCCACGCCGACGAGGAGCGCATCGTGTGGCTGGCCGAGCCGCTGGTCGCCGACAACCTGCCCGACGGTCACCCGGACGCCCTCAACGACGACACCCGGCCGCGCAAGCTGCGGCCCGGCGACTCGCTGCTGGTGGACACCAAGGCCGGCTATGCCTTCGAGCGCATCCCCAAGGCCGAGGTCGAGGACCTGGTGCTCGAGGAGGTCCCCGACGTCAGCTACGAGGACATCGGTGGCCTGACCCGCCAGATCGAGCAGATCCGTGACGCCGTCGAGCTGCCGTTCCTGCACAAGGAGCTCTACCGCGAGTACGCGCTGCGGCCACCCAAAGGCGTGCTGCTCTACGGCCCGCCCGGTTGCGGTAAGACGTTGATCGCCAAGGCGGTGGCGAACTCGCTGGCCAAGAAGATGGCCGAGGTGCGCGGCGACGACGCCCGCGAAGCCAAGTCGTACTTCCTCAACATCAAGGGCCCCGAGCTGCTCAACAAGTTCGTCGGCGAGACCGAGCGGCACATCCGGCTGATCTTCCAGCGCGCCCGCGAGAAGGCCTCCGAGGGCACGCCGGTGATCGTGTTCTTCGACGAGATGGACTCCATCTTCCGCACCCGCGGCACCGGGGTCAGCTCGGACGTCGAGACGACGGTGGTCCCGCAGCTGCTATCCGAGATCGACGGCGTGGAGGGGCTCGAGAACGTCATCGTGATCGGCGCCTCCAACCGCGAGGACATGATCGACCCGGCCATCCTGCGGCCCGGCCGCCTCGACGTGAAGATCAAGATCGAGCGCCCGGATGCCGAAGCGGCGCAAGACATCTTCTCGAAGTACCTGACCGAGGAGCTGCCGCTGCATGCCGACGACCTGGCCGAGTTCGGCGGCGACCGCACCGCCTGCATCAAGGCGATGATCGAGAAGGTCGTCGAGCGGATGTACGCCGAGATCGACGACAACCGGTTCCTGGAGGTCACCTACGCCAACGGCGACAAGGAAGTCATGTACTTCAAGGACTTCAACTCCGGGGCGATGATCCAGAACGTCGTCGACCGCGCGAAGAAGAACGCGATCAAGTCGGTGCTGGAGACCGGCCAGCCGGGTCTGCGCATCCAGCACCTGCTCGACTCGATCGTCGACGAGTTCGCCGAGAACGAGGACCTGCCCAACACCACCAACCCCGATGACTGGGCGCGGATTTCGGGCAAGAAGGGCGAGCGGATCGTCTACATCCGCACTCTGGTCACCGGCAAGAGCTCGAGCGCGTCGCGGGCCATCGACACCGAGTCCAACCTAGGCCAGTACCTGTAGCGGTCGCGGGTGCCGGCCGCCAGCTCCGCGGGCGCCGGGTCTGCTTCCGCGACACTGCAACTACGCACACGACACGCCGCGGCGGGTGTGCGTAGTTTCAGTCTCGTGCTCGTGGCCCCTGCCCGCCGTCAGGCCGTCACCAGCGAATAGCTGTTGGTCAGGTCGTCCTGCAGCACCCGCGCGGGCCGGCTGGTGGTGTCCACCCGCAGCTCGCTGGTGAGCACCCGAGGTTGGTAACTCCACCCGGCGGGCAGGTCGAGGCGGCCGGCGAGGCCGGGTAGATCCGCTCGCGACAACGTCGGGTCGGACACCTGGCTCCAGGTCTGCATCACCCAGTGCTGGTTCTCGGGGTCGATCAGCTCGTAAATCTCCTGGCCCGCGTCGAAGACGAAGACGGTGTGGCGATTGACCGTGTTGGGGATGTAGGGCGCGGGATTCATCGACGACAACAGCACAGTGGCCTGCTGGATCATCTCGATGCCGCCGAAGGTTTTGGTGATCCGGGGGCCTTGCGGCTGCTTCTCGATGCCGTTCATCAGCCAGTAGCGCGGACCGTTGAGCAACGCCATGGCCGCCCCGTGCTCCTTGGCGATCGCGTGCGGGTCGAGCGCCGACCACAGCTCGGCCGGACAGTCGTTGAGCGGAAAGCTGTTGTAAACCGTTGCCTGCGGGCCCGCCTCACCCGGAGTGACGAGCAGGACTTCGCCGTAACGCTTCCCCGCCAGGTCCAGGGCATGTTTCCCGACGGCGCCATCGGATCCGGGTGCGGACACAGGGTGAAATTAATCACTGGTGTCGGTGCCGTCAACAAGCAGCGTCCCGCCCCGCTGCGCGGGGCGCATCGTCGTCCGGCGGGGTTTGATGGGCCGGCTCCTCCCGCCCCGCTGCGCGGGGCGCATCGTCGTCCGGCCTACGCTTAGGTCATGCAACGGATTATCGGGACGGAGGTCGAATACGGCATTTCATCGCCATCGGACCCGACTGCCAACCCGATCCTCACGTCGACGCAGGCGGTGTTGGCGTACGCGGCCGCAGCGGGCATCCAGCGCGCCAAGCGCACCCGCTGGGACTACGAGGTGGAGTCGCCGCTGCGCGACGCCCGCGGTTTCGACCTGAGCCGCTCGGCCGGCCCGCCGCCGGTGGTGGACGCCGACGAGGTCGGCGCCGCCAACATGATCCTCACCAACGGGGCGCGGCTCTACGTCGACCACGCCCACCCGGAATACTCCGCGCCCGAATGCACCGACCCGCTCGACGCGGTGATCTGGGACAAGGCCGGCGAGCGGGTGATGGAGGCCGCCGCCCGGCACGTCGCCAGCGTGCCCGGCGCCGCCAAACTTCAGCTCTACAAGAACAACGTCGACGGCAAGGGCGCCTCTTACGGCGCGCACGAAAACTATCTGATGTCGCGGCAGACGCCGTTTTCCGCGATCATCGCCGGGCTCACCCCGTTCCTCGTGTCCCGTCAGGTGGTCACCGGCTCCGGGCGAGTCGGCATCGGGCCCTCGGGTGACGAGCCCGGCTTCCAGCTGTCCCAGCGCTCGGACTACATCGAGGTCGAAGTCGGCCTGGAGACCACGCTCAAACGCGGCATCATCAACACCCGCGACGAGCCGCACGCCGACGCCGACCGGTACCGGCGGCTGCACGTCATCATCGGCGACGCCAACCTGGCCGAGACGTCGACCTATCTGAAGCTGGGCACCACGGCCCTGGTGCTCGACCTGATCGAGGAAGGCCCGGCGCACGGCATCGACCTCAGCGACCTGGCCCTGGCGCGGCCGGTGCACGCGGTCCACGCGATCAGCCGCGACCCGTCGCTGCGCACCGCCGTGGCGCTGGCCGACGGCCGCGAGATGACCGGGCTTGCGCTGCAACGGGTTTACCTCGACCGGGTGGCCAAGCTGGTCGACAGCCGCGACCCCGATCCGCGGGCGGCCGACATCGTTCAGACCTGGGCGCACGTGCTCGACCAGCTGGAGCGCGACCCGATGGAATGCGCCGAGCTGCTGGACTGGCCCGCCAAGCTGCGCCTGCTCGAAGGATTCCGCCAGCGGGAGAACCTGAGCTGGTCGGCGCCGCGGCTGCACCTGGTCGACCTGCAGTACTCCGACGTCCGACTGGACAAGGGCCTCTACAACCGGCTGGTGGCGCGCGGCTCGATGAAGCGGCTGGTGTCCGAACACCAGGTGCTCGAAGCGGTGGACAATCCGCCTACCGACACCCGCGCCTACTTCCGGGGCGAATGCCTGCGCCGGTTCGGCGCCGACATCGCCGCGGCCAGCTGGGATTCGGTGATTTTCGACCTGGGCGGCGATTCGCTGGTCCGCATTCCGACGCTGGAGCCGCTGCGCGGCAGCAAGGCGCATGTCGGAGCGTTATTGGACTCGGTGGATAGCGCCGCCGAGCTGGTCGAACAACTCACCAGCTAGACGCCGGTTCAGGCGGGCAACGTCGGAGTTGACCGGTAGGGTAGAGAAGACCAACGGGCAGCGTGACTTGGCAATCGAACTCGATAATTGAACAAGCCACTCAACAGGCCCAGACGAAGCAGGAGGCGGCGATGGCTCAGGAGCAGACCAAGCGTGGCGGTGGCGGCGACGACGAGGACGACTTCGCCAGCAGCACGGCCGCGGGCCAAGAGCGCCGGGAGAAGCTGGCCGAGGACACCGACGATCTGCTGGACGAAATCGACGACGTTCTGGAGGAGAACGCCGAGGACTTCGTCCGGGCATACGTCCAAAAGGGCGGCCAGTGACCTGGCAGTTCCCTGATCGCCTGTCCACCAATTCCGCACTTCCGGGCCCCGCATTCTCCGGACAACCCGCCGTAGATCTGTCGTCATTCGCCGACTTCCTGCGCCGCCAGGCGCCGGAGTTGCTGCCGGCGGCCCTTGGCGGGGCGCAGTCCGGCCCGGCTTCGTCGAGCGGCGGCACGGGTCAGCTGCCGCACGGGACCACCATCGTCGCGCTGAAATACCCCGGCGGCGTGGTGCTCGCGGGCGACCGGCGTTCGACGCGGGGAAACATGATCGCCGGGCGCGACGTCAAGAAGGTGTACATCACCGATGACTACACCGCCACCGGCATCGCCGGCACCGCCGCCATCGCCGTGGAGTTCGCCCGGCTGTATGCCGTGGAACTCGAGCACTACGAGAAGCTCGAAGGCGTGCCGCTCACGTTTGCCGGCAAGGTCAACCGGCTGGCCATCATGGTGCGCGGAAACCTCGCCGCCGCGATGCAGGGACTGGTGGCGTTGCCGCTGCTGGCCGGCTACGACATCGACGCGCCGGACCCGGAAGGCGCCGGCCGCATCGTGTCGTTCGACGCCGCCGGCGGGTGGAACCTGGAAGAGGAGGGCTACCAGTCGGTGGGGTCGGGCTCGATCTTCGCCAAGTCGTCGATGAAGAAGTTGTACTCACAGGTCGTCGACGCCGACTCCGCGGTGCGCGTCGCGATCGAGGCGCTCTACGACGCCGCCGACGACGACTCCGCGACCGGCGGACCGGATCTGGTCCGCGGCATCTATCCCACCGCGGTCACCATCGGCGCCGAGGGTGCGCTCGAGGTGCCGGAGAGCCGCATCGCCGAGCTGGCCCGCGAGGTGATCCAAAGCCGTTCGCGCGCAGACACTTTCGGCCCCGACGCCGCGGGTGGTGACAAGTGAGCTTCCCGTATTTCATCTCGCCCGAGCAGGCGATGCGCGAGCGCAGCGAGCTCGCGCGCAAGGGCATCGCCCGGGGTAAGAGCGTGGTCGCGCTGGTCTACGCCGGGGGTGTGCTCTTCGTCGCCGAGAACCCGTCGCGGTCGTTGCAGAAGATCAGCGAACTCTACGACCGGGTGGGCTTCGCCGCGGCGGGCAAGTTCAACGAATTCGACAATCTGCGCCGCGGCGGCATCCAATTCGCCGACACCCGCGGTTACGCCTACGACCGCCGCGACGTGACCGGGCGGCAACTGGCCAACGTGTACGCGCAGACGCTGGGCACCATCTTCACCGAGCAGGCCAAGCCCTACGAGGTGGAACTGTGCGTCGCCGAGGTCGCGCACTACGGCGAGACGAAACCGCCTGAGCTGTACCGGATCACCTATGACGGGTCGATCGCCGACGAGCCGCATTTCGTGGTCATGGGCGGCACCACCGAGCCGATCACCACCGCGCTCAAGGACTCCTACGCCGAGAACGCCAACCTGCGCGAGGCCACCCGCATCGCGGTGCTGGCGTTGCGGGCCGGCAGCGAATCCTCCAACGGCGACCAGTCCGCCCTGGACGTGGGCAGCCTGGAAGTCGCCATCCTGGATGTCAACCGGCCCCGCCGGGCGTTCCGCCGGATCAACCGGCCCACGCTGGAGAATTTGCTGCGCGAACTCGACTCGAACGGTTCGGACGGCAACGGCGACGCGCCGGAGCTCAACGGCGGCTCCTCCGACTAGCGCCCCTTCGCCCGCACCCGAAAACGCCGCCCGACACCGCCGCCGGAAACCGCGCCCGGAAACTTCGTCACACCGATAGGCGCGGCTTGCCCACCGCCGCGGTCGGACAACCAGTACGCTCGATTACGTGCAGCGGCGAATCATGGGCATCGAGACCGAGTTCGGGGTCACGTGCACATTCCATGGGCATCGCCGGCTCAGCCCGGACGAGGTGGCCCGCTACCTGTTCCGCCGCGTCGTGTCCTGGGGCCGCAGCTCCAACGTCTTCCTGCGGAACGGGGCCCGGCTCTACCTCGACGTGGGCAGCCACCCCGAGTACGCCACCGCCGAATGCGACAACCTGGTGCAGCTGGTCACCCACGACCGCGCCGGGGAATGGGTGCTCGAGGACCTGCTCGTCG
Organism: Mycobacterium timonense; assembly: GCF_025821985.1. Lineage (NCBI taxonomy): Bacteria > Bacillati > Actinomycetota > Actinomycetes > Mycobacteriales > Mycobacteriaceae > Mycobacterium > Mycobacterium timonense. The sequence goes on from NZ_JACKSY010000118.1 coordinate 55,136, forward strand.
ATGCCGAGCAGCGGCTGGCCGACGAGGGCATCGGCGGCGACATCTACCTGTTCAAGAACAACACCGACTCGGCGGGCAACTCCTACGGCTGCCACGAGAACTACCTGATCGTGCGGGCCGGCGAGTTCTCCCGGATCTCCGATGTACTGCTGCCGTTCCTGGTCACCCGCCAGCTGATCTGCGGGGCCGGCAAGGTGCTGCAGACGCCGAAGGCTGCGACGTTCTGCCTTTCCCAACGCGCCGAGCACATTTGGGAGGGCGTCTCCAGCGCCACCACCCGCAGCCGCCCGATCATCAACACCCGCGACGAGCCGCACGCCGACGCCGAGAAATACCGGCGGCTGCACGTCATCGTCGGCGACTCCAACATGTGCGAAACCACCACCATGCTCAAGGTGGGTACCGCGGCGCTGGTGCTGGAGATGATCGAGGCCGGCGTCCCGTTCCGGGACTTCTCGCTGGACAACCCGATCCGTGCGATCCGCGAGGTCAGCCACGACATCACCGGCCGGCGGCCGGTCCGGCTGGCCGGGGGGCGTCAGGCCAGCGCGCTGGACATCCAGCGCGAGTACTACAGCCGCGCCGTCGAACACCTGCAGACCCGGGAGCCCAACGCCCAGATCGAACAGATCGTCGACCTGTGGGGCCGCCAACTCGACGCGGTCGAAAGCCAGGACTTCGCCAAGGTGGACACCGAGATCGACTGGGTGATCAAGCGCAAGCTGTTCCAGCGCTACCAGGACCGCTACAACATGGAGCTGTCCGACCCGAAGATCGCCCAGCTGGACCTGGCCTACCACGACATCAAGCGCGGCCGCGGCGTCTTCGATCTGCTGCAGCGCAAGGGGCTCGCCGCCCGGGTCACCACCGACGAGGACATCGCCGAGGCGGTCGACACGCCGCCGCAGACCACCCGGGCGCGGCTGCGCGGCGAGTTCATCAGCGCCGCCCAGGCCGCCGGCCGCGACTTCACCGTCGACTGGGTGCACCTCAAGCTCAACGACCAGGCGCAGCGGACCGTGCTGTGCAAGGACCCGTTCCGGGCCGTCGACGAGCGGGTCAAGCGGCTGATCGCGAGCATGTAGCGACGCGTGCGTCGCTGCAAGCGCCGGGTGCTGAACATCGAATAACCTGGTGCCGATGGCGACGTCAAAAGTCGAACGGCTGGTGAATCTGGTCATTGCCCTGCTGTCCACCCGCGGCTACATCACGGCAGAAAAGATCAGGTCGAGCGTGGCGGGTTACTCGGAGAGCGCCAGCGCCGAGGCGTTCTCCCGCATGTTCGAGCGGGACAAGAATGAGCTGCGCGACCTGGGCATCCCGCTGGAGGTGGGGCGGGTTTCGCCGATGGACCCCACCGAGGGCTACCGCATCAACCGCGACGCCTATGCGCTCGCGCCGGTCGACCTGACCCCGGACGAGGCGGCGGCGGTGGCGGTGGCCACCCAGCTGTGGGAGTCGCCCGAACTGATCACCGCGACCCAGGGCGCGCTGCTCAAGCTGCGCGCGGCCGGCGTCGACGTCGACCCCCTGGATGACGGGGCGCCGGTCGCCATCGCCTCCCCGGCCGGAGTGCCCGGACTGCGCGGCTCGGAAGAAGTGCTCGGAATCCTGTTGTCCGCCATCGACTCCCGTCAGGCCGTGCAGTTTCCGCACCGGCCGTCGCGGGCCGAGCCGTACGCCACCCGCAGTGTCGAGCCCTGGGGCGTGGTCACCCAGAAGGGCCGCTGGTATTTGGTGGGCCACGACCGCGACCGCGACGCCACCCGCACCTTCCGGCTGTCCCGGATCGGACCGGGCGTCACCCCGATCGGCCCGCCCGGCGCGGTCACCGTGCCGGACGGCGTCGACCTGCGCAGGATCGTCGCCCAGACCGTCACCGACGTGTCCGCGACGCCGGCCGGCGGGCAGGCCCGGGTGTGGGTGGCAGACGGGCGGGCGACCGCGCTGCGCCGGGCCGGACGGCCCGTCGGCACCCGGCAACTGGGCGGCCGCGACGGCGAGGTGATCGAGCTGGACATCCGCGCCACCGACCAGCTCGCCCGCGACATCGCCGGGTACGGCGCCGACGCGGTGGTGCTCGAGCCGCAGTCGCTGCGCGACGACGTGCTGGCCCGGCTGCGCGCGCATGCCGGTGCCGATGCCGTCGGCGCCGGCCGGCCCGGCGGCCGCGGGGGAGTGTCGGCATGACGCCCATCTCCACCCGTCTGGTCCGGCTGCTGAACATGGTCCCGTATTTCCAGGCCAACCCGCGGGTCACCCGGGCCAAGGCCGCCGCCGACCTCGGGGTGTCGGCCAAGCAGCTCGAGGAGGACCTCAACCAGCTCTGGATGTGCGGTCTGCCCGGCTATTTCCCGGGCGACCTCATCGACTTCGAGTTCTCCGGCGACACCATCGAGGTGACCTTCTCCGCCGGCATCGACCGCCCGCTGCGGCTCACCTCGCCGGAGGCCACCGGCCTGCTGGTGGCGTTGCGGGCGCTGGCCGACATCCCCGGCGTCGTCGACCCCGAAGCGGCGCGCAGCGCGATCGCCAAGATCGAGGGCGCCGCCGGAGCCGTCGGGCACGACACCACCCAGGCGGCGACCGCCGTCGACGAACCCGCTCCCGCGGAGAGCCGGGCCGCCGCCGCGGTGCGCGCGGCCGTGCAGTCCCGACACGCGCTGGCCATCGATTACTACTCCGCCTCGCGCGACACGCTGACCAGCCGGGTCGTCGACCCCATCCGGGTGCTGCTGATCGGCGGGCACAGCTACCTGGAGGCCTGGTCCCGGGAGGCCGAGGGAGTCCGGCTGTTCCGCTTCGACCGGATCGTGGAGGCCAGCGAGCTCGACGAGCCGGCCGCGCCACCGGAACCGGTGCTGCACGCGCCGCCCGACACCTCGCTGTTCGACGGGGACCCGTCGCTGCCGTCGGCCACGCTGCGGGTGGCGCCGCACGCGTCCTGGATGTTCGAGTACTACCCGATGCGCGACGTGCGCGAGCTGCCCGACGGCTCCTGCGAGGCGGTGATGACCTACGCCTCCGAAGATTGGATGACGCGGCTGGTGCTGGGCCTGGGATCCGGCGTGCAGGTGCTGGCGCCGCACTCGCTGGCGCAGCGGGTGCGCGAGGCCGCGGCGGCCGCCCTCGCGGCGTATGAGGCCCTGAGCTGAGAAAATCCGGGACGTCCCGCCCGGCGCCGGCGCGGCGCGGGCCCACCGCCAGTTCACGTCACTGCGGTAGCATCGGGTGAACGTCTGGAGGTAATCAAAGTGGGCAGTCTTAGTCCGTGGCACTGGGCGATCCTCGCGGTCGTGGTGATCTTGCTGTTCGGTGCCAAGAAGCTCCCCGACGCGGCGCGTTCGTTGGGCAAGTCGATGCGGATCTTCAAGTCCGAACTGCGCGAGATGCAGAGCGAGAACAAGACGGAAACGTCGGCGCTGGGGGCGCAGAGCGAGTCCTCCGCGGCCAACCCCACGCCCGTGCAGTCGCAGCGCGTCGACCCTCCGGCGCCCAGCGAGCAGGGGCACAGCGAAGCGCGCCCGGCGTCGTAGCCCGCCGTCCCGTCGCGGTGCCCGAGCGCCCCTGACCAAGCTCCGACCGAGCATCGTGAAAGCATTCAAGGTTTCAGCGCGCACATCCGGCCTGCTGAAGCGTCTCAATCCGCGCAACAGACGCAGCCGCACCAATCCGGACGCGACCATGTCGCTGGTCGACCACCTCACCGAGCTGCGCACCCGGCTGCTGATCTCGCTGGCCGCAATCGCGCTGACCACCATCTTCGGGTTCTTCTGGTATTCGCATGCGATCTTCGGGCTGGAAAGCCTCGGCGAGTGGCTGCGCCATCCCTACTGCGCGCTGCCGCAGTCGGCGCGGGCGGAGATCAGCGCCAACGGGCAATGCCGGCTGCTGGCCACGGCGCCGTTCGACCAGTTCATGCTGCGGCTCAAGGTGGGGCTGACCGCCGGGGTGGTGCTGGCCTGTCCGGTGTGGTTCTACCAGTTGTGGGCGTTCATCACGCCCGGGCTGTACCAGAAGGAGCGCCGCTTCGCGATCGCGTTCGTGATCCCGGCCGTGGCGCTGTTCGTGGCCGGCGCGGTGCTGGCCTACTTCGTGCTGTCCAAGGCGCTGGGCTTTTTGCTGACGGTCGGCAGCGACGTGCAGGTGACCGCTCTGTCGGGGGACCGGTATTTCGGCTTCCTGATCAACCTGCTGATCGTTTTCGGGGTGAGTTTCGAATTCCCGCTGCTGATCGTCATGCTCAACACCATCGGCGTGCTGACCTACCCGCGGCTCAAGGCGTGGCGGCGCGGATTGATCTTCGCGATGTTCGTGTTCGCCGCGATCTTCACGCCCGGCTCCGATCCCTTTTCGATGACGGCGCTGGGCGTGGCGTTGTCGGTGCTGCTCGAGTTCGCCATCCAGATCGCCCGGCTGCACGACAAGCGCAAGGCCAAACGCGAAGCCCAGGCCGTGATTCCCGACGACCAAGCGTCGGTCATCGAACCGCCCACGGCCATACCGGAGCCGTCGCTGTCGGCCGGCCAGCATGACGATGTCACCTGACCCGTCGGCACCCGACGCCACTACCGAACTGGTCGAGCTCACCCGGTTCAGCTCCGAACTGCCCTTTGCGCTCGACGGCTTTCAGCGGCGGGCCTGCGCGGCGCTGGAACGCGGACACGGCGTGCTGGTCTGCGCGCCGACCGGGGCCGGCAAGACCGTGGTCGGCGAATTCGCGGTGCACCTGGCCCTGGCGGCCGGCGGCAAATGCTTCTACACCACGCCGCTAAAGGCGCTGAGCAACCAGAAGCACACCGATCTGACCGCCCGCTACGGCCGCGACCGCATCGGCCTACTCACCGGGGACATGTCGGTGAACGCGGATGCGCCCGTCGTGGTGATGACGACCGAGGTGCTGCGCAACATGCTGTACGCGGATTCACCTGCGCTGCAAGGGCTTTCGTATGTGGTGATGGACGAGGTGCATTTCCTGGCCGACCGGATGCGGGGCCCGGTGTGGGAGGAGGTCATCCTGCACCTGCCCGACGAGGTGCGGGTGGTCAGCCTGTCGGCGACGGTCAGCAACGCCGAGGAGTTCGGCGGCTGGATCCAGACCGTGCGCGGTGACACCACGGTGGTGGTCGACGAGCACCGGCCGGTGCCGCTGTGGCAGCACGTGCTGGTGGGCAAGCGACTGTTCGACCTGTTCGACTACCGCAACTCCGAAGCACCCGGGCAGCCGGGCGCGGGCCGCGAGCCGCGGGTCAATCCGGATCTGTTGCGCCATATCGCGCATCGCCGCGAAGCCGATCGGCTCTCGGATTGGCAACCGCGCCGCGGCGCCGGACGCGGCCGTCCACCCGCCCGGGCCGGACGGCCGCGCTTCTACCGGACCCCGGGGCGCCCGGACGTGATCGCCACCCTGGACGCCGAAGGGCTGCTGCCGGCGATCACCTTCGTGTTCTCCCGGGCCGGTTGTGACGCCGCCGTCCAGCAATGCCTGCGTTCGCCGCTGCAGCTGACCACTCAGGAGGAGCGGGTCCAGATCGCCGAGGTGATCGAGCACCGGTGCGGCGATCTCGCCGACGCCGACCTGGCGGTGCTCGGCTACTACGAGTGGCGCGAGGGGCTGCTGCGTGGTTTGGCCGCCCACCACGCCGGCATGCTGCCCGCCTTCCGGCACACGGTCGAGGAGTTGTTCACCGCGGGCCTGGTCAAGGCGGTGTTCGCCACCGAGACGCTGGCGCTCGGCATCAACATGCCGGCCCGCACGGTGGTGCTCGAACGGCTGGTCAAGTTCAACGGCGAGCAGCACGTGGCGCTGACACCGGGGGAGTACACCCAGTTGACCGGCCGCGCCGGGCGGCGCGGCATCGATGTCGAGGGCCACGCGGTGGTGCTGTGGAATCCCACCGAGGAAACCACCGAGCCGTCCGCGGTGGCCGGGCTGGCCTCCACCCGCACCTTCCCGCTGCGCAGCTCGTTCGCCCCGTCCTACAACATGACGATCAACCTGGTCCAGCAGATGGGCCCCGAGCAGGCGCATCGGCTGCTGGAGCAGTCCTTTGCGCAGTACCAGGCCGACCGCTCGGTGGTCGGCCTGGTGCGGGGCATCGAGCGGGGCCAGGCGATGCTCGACGAGATCGCCGCCGAGCTGGGTGGGCCCAAGGCGCCGATTCTGGAGTACGCGCGGATGCGGGCCCGGATCTCGGAGATGGAACGCGCGCAATCCCGTGCGTCGCGGCTGCACCGACGCCAGGCGGCCAGCGATGCGCTGGCCGCGCTGCGCCGCGGCGACATCATCAACATCGCCCACGGCCGCCGCGGCGGGCTGGCGGTGGTCCTGGAATCGGCCCGCGACAGCTCCGATCCGCGACCGTTGGTGCTGACCGAAAACCGTTGGGCTGGACGGATTTCCTCGGCCGACTATTCGGGCAACTCGGCACCGGTCGGTTCGATGCCGTTGCCGAAGCGGGTCGAGCACCGCCAACCGCGGGTCCGGCGTGACCTGGCGTCGGCGCTGCGGTCGGCGGCCGCCGGGCTGAGCATTCCGGCCAAGCGCCGCCGCGGGGACTCCGACGAGGGGTTCCACGACCCGGAGCTGGCGTCGCTGCGCGAACAGCTGCGCCGGCATCCGTCGCACCACACGCCGGGCCTCGAGGCGCAGGTCCGGCAGGCCGAGCGTTACCTGCGGATCGAACGCGACAACGCGCAACTGGAGAAAAAGGTTGCCACGGCTACCAATTCGCTGGCCCGGACCTTCGACCGGATCGTCGGGCTGCTCACCGAGCGTGGCTTCATCGAACGCCGCGACGGCGATCCCCGGGTCACCGACGACGGCCGGTTGCTGGCCCGCATCTACAGCGAGAGCGACCTGCTGGTCGCCGAATGCCTGCGCACCGGCGCCTGGTCGGGGCTGAAGCCGGCCGAGCTGGCGGCGGTCGTGTCGTCGGTGCTCTATGAGAGCCGGGGCGGCGAGGGCCCGGGTGCCGCGTTCGCGGCCGAGGCGCCGACGCAGCCGTTGCGGCAGGCTTTGCTGCAGACGTCGAGGCTGTCGTCGGTGCTGCGCGCCGACGAGCAGACGCACCGGATCGCCCCGAGCCGCGAGCCCGACGACGGCTTCGTCACCGTCATCTACCGCTGGGCGCGGACCGCGGACCTGGCCGCGGCGCTGGCCGCCGCCGACCCCGGAGGTGCCGGCTCCCCGCTGCTGGCCGGGGACTTCGTGCGCTGGTGCCGCCAGGTGCTCGACCTGCTCGACCAGGTGCGCAACGCCGCGCCGGACACCGAGTTGCGGGCTACCGCCAAGCGGGCGATCAACGACATTCGGCGCGGCGTCGTCGCAGTTGACGCCGGGTAGGCTAGGCCGGAGCTACCGTTAAGCGCCGAGAGTTCATGCCGAGATACAAGGGGCTGAGGAGAAAGATGAGCGGACCGCAGGGATCGGACCAGCAGTGGCAACCGCCCGGTCAAGGTCAAGGTAGCGACCACTCGTCAGACCCGACCCAGGTGGCGCCGACCTGGCAGGACCACGCCACCCAGGAGGCGTCCTGGCAGGCCCCGGCCTACACGCCGCCGGCCGAGTACCCGCAGTATCAGCAGCCGGGCGAGCAGGCCTATCCGCAGCCGTACCCGCAACAGCAGGGCTACGCCCAGCCCGGGCAGTACGGTCAATACGGCCAGCCCGGCCAATACGGCCAGCCCGGGCAGTACGCCCAGCCGGGTCAGTACCCGCAGCCCGGCCAGTATCCACAGCCGGGCCAGTATCCGCAGCCGGGTCAGTACGGGCAATACGGCCAGCCGGGTCAGTACCCGCAGCAGTACCAGCCCTATGAGCAGCCCGGCAAGAAGCGCCCCGTCGGGCTGATCGCCGGGGTGGCCGGCGGGATCGCGTTGTTGCTCATCGCCGTCGTGCTGGTGCTGGGTTTCTGGCAGCCCGGGTTCTTCGTCACCACCAAGCTGGACGTCAACAAGGCGCAGGCCGGGGTTCAGCAGGTGCTGTCCGACGAGACCAACGGCTACGGAGCGAAGAACGTCAAGGACGTCAAGTGCAACCACGGCCAGAACCCGACGGTCAAGAAGGGCGCCACGTTCGACTGTGACGTCAGCATCGACGGCGCGTCCAAGCACGTGACGGTGACCTTCCAGGACAACAAGGGCACCTACGAGGTCGGCCGCCCCCAGTGACCGGTTAGCCGGGCAGCGCGTCGAGCGCTTTCTGCAGTCGGGCGATCGACGAGCCGACGCCGAGTTCGGTGGCCAGCTCGGCGGTGCGTTGCGGATCGGCGGCGACCAGCGGCACTGCGTCGCTGGGCGTCGACAGCTTGACGGGCGCATCGGTGGCTACCCGCACCACCGGGCCCGCCGCCTCGATGTAGTCGAGCGCCCCCAGCAGCTTGGCCCGCAGGCCCTTGGCCATCCTCGATTTCGGGTCGTGGGCGGCGGCCAGGACCCGGTGCAGCGAACCGTGCTGGGCCAGCAGGGTCGCGGCGGTCTTCTCGCCGACGCCCGGCACGCCCGGCAGGCCGTCGGAGGGGTCACCGCGCAGCAGCGCGAGTTCGGCGTAGGCCGGCCCGGCCCGGTCCACCGGTACGCCGTAGTGTTCGGCCACCTCGACGGGGCCGAACAGGGTGGCTTTGCTCAGGCCGCGGCCGAGGTAGAGCACCCGCACCGGCACGGGATCGTCGGACACCACCTGCAGCAGGTCGCGGTCGCCGCTGACCACTACCACCGGGTCGTCGCGCTCGCGGGCCGCCAAGGTGCCCAGCACGTCGTCGGCCTCGAATCCCTCGGCCCCGGCCGTCGGGATCCCGTACGCCTCAAGGAGTTCGGCGATCATGTCGATCTGGGGTGTCAGATCGTCCGGCACCTCCTCGACATCCGGCTCGCCCGCCGGCTCCGCCTCGGCCACCCGGTGGGCCTTGTAGGACGGGACCAGGTCCACCCGGAATTGCGGGCGCCAGTCCAGGTCAAGGCAGACGACGAGACGGCTGGGCCGTTGCTGGGTGATCACCACGGCGAGCGAATCGAGGAATCCGCGCACCGCGTTCACCGGCCGGCCGTCAGGGGCGGTGATCGAGGACGGCACCCCGAAATAGGAGCGGAACCACATGCTGGCGCCGTCGAGCAGCACCAGTGGCGATCGCATGCCGGTTATCTTGTCACGCCGCGTGTTGCTCGGCCGTCGAGCGTCGAGTTGTTGCGGCCCGTTCTCGCGAAATGGCGCAACAAGTCCACGGTCGGCGCGCAGGTTAGCCTGGCTGCCATGGAATCCCACCGTTTCGACGCGGACGTGTATGCGCGCCGGCTGGCGGCCGCCGCCTCGGCGACCGCCGCCGCCGGGCTGGTCGGCCTGGTGATCACGCCGGGATATGACCTGCGTTACCTGGTCGGGTCGCGGGCGCAGACCTTGGAGCGGTTCACCGCCCTGGTGTTGCCCGCCTCCGGTGAGCCGACCGTCGTGGTGCCGCGGCTGGAGGTGGCCTCGCTGAAGGGGTCGGCGATCGCCGAACTCGGTCTGCCGGTGCGGGATTGGGTCGACGGTGAGAACCCCTACGAAATGGTGGCCGCGGCGTTGGGCGGGGCGCCGGCCGCGACCGCCGTCACCGACTCCATGCCGGCGCTGCATCTGCTGCCGCTGGCCGGCGTGCTCGGCGTGCTGCCGGTGCTGGCCACCGACGTGTTGCGCGGCCTGCGGATGGTCAAGGAAGAGTGCGAGGTCGACGCCTTGCGGAAGGCCGGCGCGGCCATCGACCGGGTGCACGCCCGGGTGCCGTCGTTTCTGGTACCGGGCCGCACCGAGGCTGACGTGGCCGCCGATATCGCCGAAGCCATTGTGGCCGAAGGGCATTCGGAGGTGGCCTTCATCATCGTCGGCTCCGGCCCGCACGGCGCCGACCCGCACCACGGGTATTCGGATCGCGAGCTGCAGGTGGGCGACATCGTCGTCGTCGACATCGGCGGCTCCTACGAGCCGGGCTATCATTCGGATTCGACCCGCACCTACAGCATCGGGGAGCCGAGTCACGAAGTGGCCCAACAGTATTCGATTCTGCAGCGCGCTCAGCGGGCGGCCTGTGATGCGGTCCGGCCCGGTGTGACGGCCGAGCAGGTCGATGCTGCCGCCCGTGACGTGCTGGCCGCCGCGGGACTCGCGGAGTATTTCGTGCACCGCACGGGGCACGGCATCGGGCTGTCGGTGCACGAAGAGCCTTACATCGTTGCGGGAAACGACCTGCCGCTCGCCGCGGGCATGGCCTTCTCCATCGAGCCGGGCATCTATTTCCCGGGACGGTGGGGCGCCCGCATCGAGGACATCGTGGTCGTGACGGACGACGGCGCCCTGGCTGTCAACAACCGGCCGCACGAACTGATCGTGGTGCCGGTGCCGTAGCGCTGTGCATGAACGACTTGTGGCGTTGAGCCGCCGCGGTTAGCTTGGCGGAGCGATCATTGGGTGAGTAGCGGCGACGCGCGGGCTTGAGCGAAAATTCCGCACGTGGCTCCCTTGGCGGTTGATCCGGAGGCGATGTATGCCGCCGGCAGCGCCGTGGCGGCCATCGGCGATTCGTTGGCGGCGAACCTGACGATCTTGACGGCCGGCGTTTCGGCCCACACGGGTGTTGACCGTGCCGGCGAGGTGTTCGGCCTGGGGTATCAAGACTCGGCCGAGTCGATGTTGAAGGCCGCGGCCGGCGTCGTCAACGCGTGCCGCAAATGCGGGGCCCTGATCCAGCAAGGCGCGTCGAATTATTCGGCGGCCGAAGCGGCCTCGACGCTCGGCGGCGGAAGCGGCGCTTTGCCGGCGCCGTCCGCGCCCGCTGACCTTGCCGCGCCCGGGCCCCCGGGGACCTGGGGTAAGGGAGAGCCGCCGCCACTGCTGTGGGCGGTCATACAGGCGCTCGTCTCCGAAGTGTGGCCCGACGGCGACGTGGCGGGCCTGCACGCGGCCGCATCCCGTTGGCACGGCTTCGCCGCGGCAATGCACGGGGTGCAGGGAACCCTCAACGCGTCCAAGGCGCTGTTCGACAGCCAACACATTCCCGAAGGCGAGAAGATCGATCACGCTCTGGCCGAAATAGGCGCTGCCGCAGCGGCTATCGGTCAGCAGTGTGACGCCCTGGCCCGCACCGTCGACGAATTCGCGGACCGGGTCGGCCACGCGCAACAGGCGATCCGGGATCTACTGCATCGGATCGAGGCGCTCGGCGACATCGGTCACGACATCATGCTCATCATCGACGGCGACGCGTGGGACGAGATCCAAAAGATCGCCCGGGACGTCAACGCCGTGCTGCAGCATCTCGGACAGGAAGCCCGGGCCTTCGAGCAGGAGATCAGGCTGCTCATGCAAGCGGCCGATCGCGAGATCGTCACCTGCCAGAAGTATGCGCGTCGCGGACTGATCACGTTTTTGGGAGAAGACGTCGGTAATCCGGTGGCGACCGCGCTCGACTTCGGGATCAACGTCCAGGAGGGCGTCGTCAAGGGCGCGGTCGGCATGGGGTTGGGCCTTGTGGATCTGAGCCCGCATTGGATCGCCCTCGATCCCGAGGGCGCGGGCGCGACCTGGGGTGGTCTGGTCAAGAACGCGTGGAAGGAAAGCTTTGTCAACGCCGCCGTCAATCCCCAGGAATTCGCGCAAGCACGGCTGCAGGAGCTGAAAGGCCTTGTGCACGCCGACGATTGGACCCGAGACCGGCCGGGGTTGGGAGCCGGTGAAGTCGCGTTCGATGCGGCCACACTGATCGCGCCCGGTCTCGGTGAGGCCGGCGCGGCAGCCGACGGTGCCAGCGCGGCCGCCCGCGGCGCCGAGGCGGAGGCGGATGCCGCCGGCGCGGCCGGGCGGGTCGGCGGGATCGCCGGCGCCCGGGGCGCGCTGGCGGACATCGCCAAGTCAACCGCCGATCTGCCGAAGAACCTCGAGGGTGTCACCAAGGACTTGCCCGAGATCAAGCCTCCGACGGGTGGCGCTCCGGTGGTTTTGGGGCCCGGCGGCAAGCCGATCGAGGCGCCGGTCGAATCGGCGCCGCGTCCGCCGGACGGCACGCCGGGTGCGCAGCGGGGCTCGCCGCCCGTGGCAACGTCCCCGGCTTCTCCCGGCCCGGCAGGCGATTCGGGCGCTGGCCCGCACGGTCCGAGTTCGTCGCCCGCTCCAGCTGCGCCGCCGGGTGGCCCCGTCGGCCCTCACGATCGGGCGCCCGCGCCAGCCCCCGCGGCTCCGGCGGGCGGTCCTGGTGGCCTGGGTGGTGTCCATGATCCGGCGCCCGCGCCAGCGCCGGCCCCTGCTGCTTCCGGCGGCCCGGGCGATCCGGTGTCGGTGCCGTCCGGCGCTCCGCACGAGCCCGCATCGGTTCCGGCGGAGGAGCCGCGTGAGCCGGTATCCGTGCCTGCCGGCGGCGTGCACGACCCGGTCGCTGAGCCGACGGGTGGTCCGCATGAGCCAGCATCGGTTCCGGCCGCCGGGTCGCGTCTCGCGTCTGTGCAGGCTGCTGCGGGCGACGGCCTGCCGTCGGCTACTCCTCAGCTGTTCGACCACGCGCCGTCACAGGTGCCCGTGTCGGCCGGTGGATCGTCCGGTGAGGCTGCGTCTGTCGGCGCGCATTCACCGTCGTCGGCTTCATCAGCGGCTCCGCACTTCGAGTCCCCGGGGCGACCCTCAGAAGTGCCAGCGCCCAACGGCGGCGCGCACGGTCCTGGCGAGAGTGGCCCTCCGGGCGGGCACCCGCCGGGCGAGCCACCGCACGGCGGCAAGCCAAGTGGTGATGGGGACGGCCATGGCGGTCCACCGGACGGTAAGGATCCTGATGGTCATCACGTGTCGGGGCACGGCCATGATGGATCATCCGGCGGCGAGCCGCAGGATCCAGTGCATTCGAAGGATCCGTCTGGCGACGGGTGGCATCGGCTGCCAGATGAGCCACTTGACCCGCATTACGGCGAACCATTGGACGAGCATTGGGATTTCGCCGACGACCCGGTCGATCTTGACAAGATTAATAGCGACGTCCGCAATCTAATTCGGGATCCGGAAGCGCTATACGGCCGAGATCCGGAGGGGCATCCGTATACGCAAGAGCAATACGCGGAACGTTTCAACAGCATGGGCAGTGAAGGTCAACATTGGATGAGCTTTCCCGGCAATCACGGCGCTGTCCCGCAGACGCGTGTCGCTTACACGGATGCCGCATCCTACTTGCGGGATTATGGTCCCTTACTCGATCGCATCGGCAAGACAAACGGAAAGTACTTGGCAGTTATGCAGGATGGACAAGCGGCATCATGGGAGCAGCGAGCCCTCCACGTCAACTCCCTTCAAGATCCCTACCACGCTTATACCTTTGAACACTTACCGGACAATTGGACTATCGAAGTGTCGGAGGTCGCGCCTGGGGTGGGTCAACCGGGTGGTTCCTTGCAGGTACGCGTATTCAACTCAGAGGGTCGGCCGATGACGGTTGAAGAGCTCACTGAGCCTGACATTGGAGTGTTGAGATGACAAGCGGCATACAACTTTCCCAACGCCTTGAGGAATGGGCGAAGCTAGCCGATTACACTCTGACACCTAGTTCAAGTACTAGAGATGGGCGGCCCATATTTTGGTCGGGGCTGGGTGAAAGTCGCCTCTTCGTCGGAAAGAAGCCAGACGGCTGGCTCGTGATTACTGATTCGGACCGAATGGAATCCGAATGGTTCGTCTTAGCAGCTCCGTCGATCGACACCATCGAGAAGTACTTGTTCGGAAAATTCGGCATGTACATCCGGGGCACGAGGAATCTGCCTCGGATCGGTGTGCCAGTCTCGGCGGGCGACCAACACTCCGACTTCAACATCGAAACTCGCGAATACGAAGGCGTCGAACGTTTCGCTCTAGTTGCGCCCGATGGCTCGGCGATAGCGGTCGGTAGTGCCGACAAAATAACTGCAACAGCCGATCTCAAGAAACTCGCACTCTATCTGAACGCAACAATAGACCAGATTGAAGCGTCCATGCTCGATCCAGACGGAAAGCCTCTTTTCGAGCGGCGATGACCGAATTCTCCAGGTCCGTCGATGACTACGCGCCCCGGTCCGACAGATGGCAGAGCGTGCTACACCGCCCGGATTGGCCGCCCAATACCATGTACTCGAGGGAACCGGCCGCGAAATCCCCGCGGGCAAGGATTGGGTCGTTCAGCATGGGCCGGCAAAAGAAGCATTCGGACAGCCTGGAGGCGGCGACCAATGGATCGTCCTTGACAGAGCAACAAACCGGCCCGTTCCGGTCGAAGAGTTGATTCGTAGGCGACTTCTCAGACCCGACTTTTATCAGGCTAGTGCGCACGTAGGCTGTGGATGTTTGCGAGGATTTCGGCGAGGTCGGGTGGTGGCGGTTCAGCAGCGGTCAGGGTGTGCTTGCCGGCTTGGATAGTGACGGT
>NZ_JACKSY010000119.1:0-35379 GCF_025821985.1 Mycobacterium timonense
TTGCTCGAGTGACTTTGGACGGTCCCTCGAAGAATCACGCGATGACCTTCATTCGTTCGGCTACGACACGCCGGGCATCCTGATCAGGCCCGACTCGTACACCACTCTGCTGGACGCAACCTCCCTTTTNGCCGGCGACGTACTGGGTAGCATGGCATCACTTCTTTTAGGCGGCAGGTCGGTGTGGGCCATGGCGCCAAGCTATGCACTCTCATACGTCGTCTTATTGTGGGCGATAGCGTGGACGTCGAAAGCGTCGGTGTGGGCCATGGCGCCAAGCTATGCACTCTCATACGTCGTCTTATTGTGGGCGATAGCGTGGACGTCGAAAGCGCTGGATAGTCGCGCTGGCAACGCAGATGACCGCAGCGGCACCCCAAGCTAAACAATTCACTTCCAGCGAGACCCGCCGCGATGGGGCTCGCGGGTTTCGTCGCCGGGTTCGTTAAGGGCCTTCTCGAAGCGCCCGTAAAGTCAGCCGTCGAAGGCGCAGTGGAATGCGCTGACATTCCGGAACCGGGGTTGCCGAAGCCGTGATCAACCTGAAGTGCGCGGTCCTACTCTTGCCGGTGTACATCGCCGCGATGATCACCATCGACATTGTGTTCAAGTCAGCCCACATAGCCCCCAGCAAGCCCCTGCCGGTGTGGATCGTGGCGGGATTCATCGCCTCGGCGATCGTCGTAGTCGCCGTTGGAATCTGGTACTTCACTCAACGAAGGTCCAGCAAGGTCACGCCGAAGCGGGAGTACGCCTACATCGCCATCATGGCGGGGTGGCTCTATCGGGATTCGTAGGTGACACCGTGAGCGGCGTAGCTGGGCGTTTCACGGGGGGAATCATTGTGGGTCATGGTGCCGAGCTACGCGCTCGCTTACGTCGTCCTCCTGTGGACGATTGCGTTCACCGCGAAAGCGCTTGACGGTGGTGCCGGCAATGTCGATGAGCGCAGCGGTTCCGCGCAGCTGCCCTACCACGATCTCAAGAGGCACTTCGCGCTTGCGCGGCGATGGGAGCTTGATACAACGGAGAGCTCGACTCCGACCGACATAGCAGCGACCCTGCGCAACGCGAAGGAACGACTCGACTTAGCGCGAAGCAACAACATGGTCCTGGGATCGCTGCAGCCAGCCGATTATCTCAACCGTTGGAGCGCCGTCCTTACAAATCCTTGAAGGCCGGGTGCGGTACTCAATACGGCGTCGCAATCCTTCGACCCGCAGTGGCAACGACGACCCGCAGTGACACGACGTAGTATTCAGCTCGCCGCTTGCAGGTGTGCAGCTTGGCCTCGGCAAAGAAACCGTAGTTACTCGCGGCCCGGTCTCACCCGTACCAAGCGCCTCGAGAGTCGCTAATGCGTTGCCGCATCGGCCGGTCAATAGCGATCGATCAGTGCGCCGCCTAAAATCATGGGGTTATGGGGCAAGATTCATTGCAGGTCGTACCCGCCGAGCTAGTCGCTACAGCGGCCCAGTGGCAGGCGCTTAGTTCCCAGTTCATTGGGGCGCCGCCGTCGCCGGGGCCGTCATTCGAGGCCACGACGGCGGCCGTGAATGCCCTCAACGCGGCGATCGGCGCTACTGCGGCGTCATTCGTAGCGCGCACGCAGGAAACGGTCGGCGGGGTGACCACGGCATCCGGCGGATACCTCAGCCAGGAGGCCACATCGGCGGCCGCGATGAATGACGTGACAAACGTGACGGTGGTCTGATGCCCGCCACACTCTCGCAGATCCTGGCGTGGTCCACCGAGCACCTCATCGAGGCTGCCGGCTATTGGACGCAAACCGCCGACCGCTGGGAAGACGGCTTCATGACGATGCGCAACCAGGCGCAATCCATCGCGTGGCGTGGAGCTGGCGGTGACGCACTGCGAGAACGCACCCAGGCCGATCTGTCCGTCGTCAGCGTCAAGGCCGACCTATTGCGGCAGGCCGCTGGGATAGCCCGCAACGGTGCCAGCGACATCAGCGCAGCCCAGCGCCGCGTCGTCTACGGCATCGAAGACGCCCAGAACGCGGGATTCACTGTCGGAGAGGACCTTTNCTATTGCGGCAGGCCGCTGGGATAGCCCGCAACGGTGCCAGCGACATCAGCGCAGCCCAGCGCCGCGTCGTCTACGGCATCGAAGACGCCCAGAACGCGGGATTCACTGTCGGAGAGGACCTTTCGGTCACCGACATGCGCAGCACCAGCCCAGCGGAACGGGCGGCCCGGCAGGCCCAAGCGGAAGCGTTCGCCGCTGACATCCGTTTGCGCGCCGAACAACTCGACGGGGCCGACACCAAGGTCGCCGGTCAGCTCACCGCCGCTACTGCCGGTCTCGGCGGCAGCGGCTTTGCGCCAGCCTCGAGNAAGCGTTCGCCGCTGACATCCGTTTGCGCGCCGAACAACTCGACGGGGCCGACACCAAGGTCGCCGGTCAGCTCACCGCCGCTACTGCCGGTCTCGGCGGCAGCGGCTTTGCGCCAGCCTCGAGCCATAACAGCAGGCAGCCATCGGCGCAGAAAGACGGCGGCCAGAACCGCCGCAGCACCTCCGACGTTCCTAACAGCCAACGTGGCGGGGTTCACCTCGTGGATTTCAAGCAGGACGGTGGCGCAGCCCCTTCGCCGATGCCACAGCCAACGCCATCGCAAGGCCAACCACAAATCGGACCATTCCCCGTGCCGCCACAGGTCGCGGCTGCTGCGCCGAAGACCCCGCCACCCCCGCCGGACGTGGCCGCACCTCCTGCCCCGGCTGGACCGAGCTTCGGCCAATGCGTGGGAACAGAGGTGAAAACCAACGTCGGCAAAGACATGATCAAGGACGGCTTCAAGAGCGGCGCCATCAAGGCCGGAATCGGCGCGGCGTTCGGCGCAGGCCTCACTCCGGAACTCGGTGGTGCTGGGGCACTGCCCGGCGCGGTGCTCGGCTTCGTCGGCGGCTTCGCGCAAGGCTTGCTCGAAGCCCCGGTCGAGGCTGCCGCCAAGGGTGCGCTGGAGTGCAGCGAAGATGTACCTGCTTGGCTGAAGCCATGATCAACGCGAAGCGGATCCTGCTCTACCTGCCGCTTTACCTCGTCTGGGCCGTCACCATCGACGTCCTGTTCGATTCGGCCAGCCCTCCTGGCAGTAAATCCGTGCCGGCGTGGATGACAATTGGTTTCGTCGTGTCCGCCGTGGTCGTGGCAGGTGTCGTGCTCTGGTATCTGTCCAGACACGCCGCCGGCAAAGTGCCCCAGCAGCGCCAACACGTCTACACCGCCTTGCTTGTCGCAATCATCGTGTCCGGCTTCGTGGACGATGCGCTCAAAGGCGCCGCTTGGCTACTCCTCGGCCGTCATCCGTGGTGGGTACTCGTGCCGATCTACACACTCGGCTATGCGGCGTGCTGGGCAGTTCTCATGCTCATGCTGAACTGGCTTGAGCGTCGAGCAGACGACCGCACCGGCTCGCCACGCGCGTGATGACCCACACGCTGATAGCCCTGGAGATTTCTGCGGTAGTCATTGTTGTCGGGGCGCGGGCATAGCCATACGAAACCAGCGTCGGCGGCGGCCTACCAAACGCGAAGCGCCCGTGAGGGATTAGGCCGGCGCCCGGCTCAGGATGAACGCCTCGATGTGGCGATCGCCGGCCCGCACCTCGTATTTTCGCCAACCGGGATACAGCTCGACACCTTTGGCCCAGATCTGGTCGCGCTCGTCGGGCGTGGCCAGCCGCGCGGTGGCAGGCCAGCTGTCGCGCCCGACCGTGACCGTCGCTTCCGGGTGGGCCTTGAGGTTGAAATACCAGGCCGGATGCTTGGCGCCGCCGAAGTTGGACGCGATCAGGGCCAGGCCCTCGGGATGCGGAATCCCGTACACGGGAACGGTGCGCGGCTCACCGGATTTGGCGCCCGTCGTGGTGAGCATGACCACCGGGATGCCGGTTGCCAACCCGGCGAAGCTGCTCCGGCCGCCGGTGGCCTTAGCGACGAGGCGGTCGAGGTGATGCGCCGTCGGGGGCAGCAGCGCCACGCCGGCGGTCGTGGACGCGAAGCGGCGCATCAACCGGTGAAAAGCATTCGCATCGTCGAACGATCGCCCGGGCATGGCCTCAGTGTGACTCGCCGGACGGCGCCGAGGGGCGTTTTGGCCCGACCGGGGCGAGCTGTCGAAAAAACGAGCCACAGGCGTCACAGCCGGCGTTAAGCTGCTGGTCGTGGGCGTGCGGGTGGTCACCAAGGGCGCCGGCCGATGGTTGGCGGTCGCGGCCTCCCTCGTCATCTCCGCGGCCATGATCCACGCCCAGGGCACCAAGCCGCGCTGCTGCCCCGCGCCGCCGGCGGCGGCGCCCACCCCCAGCGCCACCGCCTCCAGCGCCGCCGCGAACCCCCCGCCGGCCGGCGCACCGCGCACCGCCAGTCCCGCCGAGGTGGAATCGCTGACGGCCCTGGCACCACCCGCCCCGTCCGCGGGGCAGCAATTCCAGCTCGCACTGCCGCACAGCGTGGGCTCCGAGGACCGGCTGCAGGTCAAGACCATCTGGGCGGCCCGCGCCATCAGCGTGCTGTTTCCCCAGATCACGACCATCTACGGGTATCGGGAGGACCCGTTGCCGTGGCACCCCAACGGGCTGGCGATCGACGTGATGATCCCGAACTACCACACCCCCGAAGGCATCGAGCTCGGCAACCAGATCGCCGGCTACGCCCTGGCGAACGCCAAACGCTGGGGAATCAATCACGTGATCTGGCGGCAGAAGATCTATCCGGGCGTCGGCGGGGGCAACTGGATGGCGGACCTGGGCTCCGAAACCGCCGACCATTACGACCATGTCCACATCGCCACCGACGGCGGCGGTTACCCGAGCGGGCACGAGACCTATTACATCGCGTCGATGACCCCGACACCGCCGGACTGAACGGCCGAGCCGTTGCGCGGCAACGGGATTGCCAGCACCGAACGCTCGCCTTGCTGACGGCGCCGCTCGTCGGGCATGAATGCGTTTGCGCGGTTTGCGCCGTTCCGCGCGCAACCCGGCGTCATAGCCCGCATACTGAGCCGGTTGCACCCCACCGAAAGAAGGAGCCACGCATCATGTCTGTTTGCGGGCTACGCATGTTATGCATTCCGGCCGTCGTTGCTGCGGCATTGACCCTAGGTAGCGGGATCGCCGTCGCCGACGACGACGGGTACCTCGCCCAACTGAAGAAGATCGGCGTCGCCTGGCAGCCGGGCGGCGACACCACGCTGATTCAGCTGGGCCACGCGATCTGCTCGGACCGCGCCGCGGGCAAAACCCCGGACGAGCTGGCCGCCGATGTGCATTCCGGCCTGAACAGTTCCTTCAACTACGCCGACGCCACGGCCATCGTCAGCGCCGCGGAATCCAACTACTGCCCCTGATCCGTCACGGGCGCGCCGGTTGATTCCGGGCGCAACAGGAACAGGCCGTACGCGGCGATCGACTGCGCGTCGGCGATGACGCCCGTCCGGATCATCTGCTCGACGTCGTCGCGGGAGAACCAGGCGCTGCGCATGTCCTGCTCCTCGTGCTCGCGGTCGGCTTCACCCTCGACGATCCCGGTGGCCAGGAACACCCAGCCGCGCTGACTGCTCATCCCCGGGGCCACGTCGAGCCGGCCCAGCGGCTCGAACGTCGTTGCGCGCAATCCGGTTTCCTCGCGCAGCTCACGCCGGGCCAGCTCGACGGGATCGGCGTCGGCCAACTCCGGAGCGGTGCCCTGGGGAAACTCCCAGCGCCGCTCCCCGATCGGGTAGCGAAACTGCTCCACCAACCCGAAACGCCGCCCGTCGTAGGGCATCACCAGCGCGTACGAAGGCTTGTCGACCACGCTGTAGATGCCCGCGCTGCCGTCCGGGCGGCGGATGTCGTCCTCGCGCAACACCATCCACGGGTTGCGGTAGATCTCCCGGCTGGCGAGGCGTTCGATGAAAGTCACGCCGCCCAGTATCGCGACGAACACCACACCCGACACGGCCAGGAGTAGCGTCCCGATTCATGCCGTCCGCAGAAGCCATCACCGACACCGTGAATCGCTACCTGGCGCTCGTCGCCACCGGTACCGCCGACGACATCGTGACCCTGTACGCGGCCGACGCCACCATCGAGGATCCGATCGGCGCCGACATTCGCCGCGGGCACGACGCGATCCGGGCCTTCTATGCGGGATTCCAGGACGCCAAGAAGGACACCGAACTCGCCGAATTGCGGGTCTCCGGCAGCGAAGCCGCCTTCCTGTGGCACCTCACGCTCGACGCCGGCGACACCCGCACCCGGATCTCGCCCATCTCGACGATGTCGTTCGACGAGGACGCCAAGATCACGGCGATGCGCGCGTTCTGGTCCCCGACCGACGTCCAGGTCCTCTAGCACCGCCTTACCGCGTCGCACTGGCGTCAATCGGCATGGTGCCCGATAGTCGTAGCAACACCGTGAGCGCCAATGTCATCAAGAGGTGGGGTTATGCGTGACGACTCACCCCGGATGAGTCCGCGCCGCCACATCATCGTCAGCGGTGACGACGTGCTGGCGACCACCATCGCCGAGGAACTGAACCGCGCGGGCGCCACCATCGTCAAGCTGCCCAGCGAGGAACTCGCCGGCGCCGACCTCGCCCGCGCCAGCGCCATCGTGTGCGCCGGGCGCGACGACGCCAAGAATCTCGAAATCGCCTTGCTGGCAAGGAAAACCAACCCGCACGTGCGGGTGGTCGCCCGGTTGGGCAACGACGTGCTGCGCGGTGCGGTGGCCGCCGACAACGGCCCCGGCGCCATCCTCGACGTCGCCGACCTCGCCGCCCCCTCGGTCGTCGAGGCCTGCTTGTCGAGCAGCACCCACCCGGTCCGGGCGGCCGGCATCGACTTCTTGGTGTCGGGGGCCGAGGCACCCCGCGACGCGACGCTTCGGGAGATCTACGGCGACCTGGCGCCGGTGGCGGTGATCCACGGCAACGACGGCGCCACCCCCGGCGAGGTGGTGCCCTGTCCCGGCCGGGATCACCGGGTGCGCGCCGGCGACTGGACCGCCATGATCGGCAGCGCCGACGAACTGGCCGCGCGCGGCATCAGAACACCGCGGCCCCCCGCGACCCGTTCTCGCCAAACGTGGCTGCGGCGGGTGTTGGACGCCGCCCGCGCCATGCGCGACGACGTCAACCCGATGCTGTTCCCCGCGATCCTGCTCGCACTCACCCTGCTGCTGGTGTCCACGGTCATCGTGCACTTCTCCTACACCAAGCCGCGGCTGTCCTGGCTGGACGCCCTGTACTTCACCGCCGAGACCATCACCACGGTGGGCTACGGCGAGTTCACCTTCGCCCACCAGTCCGCCTGGCTGCGAATCTTCGCCGTGGGCCTGATGTTCGCGGGCGTGACGACCACCGCGCTACTCGTCGCGTTCCTGGCGGACCTGCTGCTGTCGCGGCGCTTTCTGCAGTCGGCCGGGCTGCGGCGGGCACGCCATCTGCGCAACCACATCATCGTGGTCGGGCTGGGATCGTTCGGCAGCCGCGTCGTCGCCGACCTGACCGCCGCCGGTTACGACGTCGCGGTGATCGAGCGCGACGAGAACAATCGGTTCCTGTCCACCGCGGCCGAACTCGACGTGCCGGTGATCTTCGGGGATGCGACGCTGCGCCAGACGCTGGAGTCGGCCCGGGTCGACCGGGCCCGGGCCGTCGCGGTGCTGACCCAGGACGACATGGTCAACATCGAGATCGGGATCGTGCTGCGCGAGATGCTGGGGCCGCGGGTGATGCCCGAGGTGAACCGGCCCGACGTGCCGATCGTGCTGCGCATCTATGACCGCACTCTGGGCGATGCGGTGGCCAAGCGGTTCGGGTTCGAAAACGTCCGATCCACCGTCGACCTGGCGGCGCCCTGGTTCATCGGCGCCGCGATGGGCCTGCAGGTGCTGGGCACGTTCTCGGTCGGGCAGCGGTCCTTCATGGTCGGCGCCATGCACGTGGCGGCCGGCAGCGAGCTCGACGGGCTGCGGATGTTCGAAATGTCCACCCAGACCCGGGTCATCGCGATCACTCGTCGGGACACGCCCGTCGAGCTGCATCCCCGCCGCGACGCCTGGCTCCGGGCCGGCGACACCGTCTACCTGGTGGGTCCGTATCGCGAGCTGCTGGAGACGCTGCGCAAGGGGCAGCCGCCCCAGCAGCCCGCCAACGAGGAGCGGCCCGCGGACAAGGCGACGACCTGAGTGCCGCGGCACGGCAGATGCGGGTCATGACGCCGACCAGTCCAGCGACCCCTGGGCGCCGGCGCCGCCCGCCTGGCCGTCGCGCCGGGCGCACCATCCGGCCAGCTCCTGGCGGGCCGCCAGGGTCACCGGGTGCTCGTCACCGAGCACCCGGCTCTCCTCCTCGACCAGTGCCTCCCATGCCGCGACCGCGTCGGTGACACCGGCCCGCTCCGGCGCCCACAGCGTGAACATGTGCCGCGCCATCAGCACGTGCGCGTGGTCGTCTCCCAGCTTCTCGCGCAGCTCACCGATCAGCGGCTCCAGCTCGGCGACGGCTGCGGGGACGTCGCCGGCGCGGCCCCGCCAGATCGACAACATCAGTTGCGTGCCCAGGGTGTCGGTGTGATCGGCGCCGAGCACCCGGCGCCGCGCGGCCAGCACCTGCTCGCCCTCGGCCATCGCGCCGACGAAATCGCCTATCTCCCAACGCTTCTCGGCGATCTTCTCGCGGGCCACCAGGGTGTTCTCGTGGTCGGCGCCCCAGACCCGCTGTTCGTCGGCGAACAGCTGCGACCATTCGGCCAGCGACGACAACGCGGCCTGCTGCCGACTGGCCAACAGGTGCCGCGCGGTCAGGGTGCTCAGATGATCGGGGCCGAGCACCTCGACGAGGTCGGGTATCAACCGCTCGAACTCCTCGTAGGCCACCGCGCGCTCGCCCGCCCGCAGCTGCAGGGTGGCCAGCGACACCTTGAGTTCCAGGGCGGTGGGATGGCGTTCGCCCAGCGTTGCCCGGCACAGCGTGACCAGCTCACCGGCCTGTCGCGCGGCCCCCACGAAATCGCCCTTGTTCGTGCACTCGGTCAACAGCCCGGTCAGTTCGGCCAGCGGGGCGGGCAATTCCTGCTGCGTCATGCCACCAATCAAATCGCCGCCGCGCCGGCCCGGCAATTCACCCCGACGCGCCCGGACCCGGCTACAGCCGGGCGGCGACGTCGGCCGCACGGCGCAGCTGGCCGACGTCCGAGCTGGTCGGGATCAGCTGCACCTCGTCGGCCCCGATCTCGGCGAATTTGCGCAGCACCTCTGCCAGCTCGTCCTCGTCACCGGCCCAGCCCGTCATCGGCGCCATGGCGTCGACGTAGTCGGCCGGTATCCAGTTCATGTAGCGCCGCAGGTGGCGGTGGATCTGCTCGCGCGCGCCTCGGGCCGAGCCGAACGCGAACCAGAACGAGGTGATCAGGTGGGGCGCGGGCTTGCCGGCCCGCGCCCAGGCGTCGCGGGTCACGTCGAACAGCTCGCGCTGCTTGGCGACGTCGAGGTCCAGCGTGGTGCCGGCCAGCCCGTCGGCCCAGGCGGCCGCGCTGCGAATGGTCTTGGGTCCGATGCTGCCGACGAACAGCGGCGGTCCGCCGGGCTGCACCGGCGCCGGCCCGACCGGCAACACGGATTCGGTCAGCTTCTCCCCCGCCCACACCCGCTTCATCACCGCCACCCGCTCGGCCATGCCGCGCATCGTCTGGGTCGCCGGGTCGGCGCCGACTGCGTGGTAGTCCTCCTGCCGACCGCCCACGCCGATGCCCACGCTCAGCCGCCCGCCGCTGAGCAGGTCGCCGGTCGCCAGTCCCTTGGCGAGCAGCACCGGGTCGTGCAGTTGCGGCACGATCACCGTGGTCAGCAGCCGGACCCGCTCGGTCCAGGCGGCCAACGCGCCCAGCAGTGTCAGGCTGTCCGGGTTGTCGAAGGCGATGCGCTCGCCCCAGCACAGCGACGAGAACGGGCCCTCGTCGATGGTGCGCGCCCAGGTCTCGAGCACCGTCGCGTCCAGATCCGGCTCCATCACCGGCATGGTCATCGCTACCCGCACGATGGGGATTCTGGCATGTTTAACATTCGGCCCTTCAGTGGAACCATGGGGCGAATGGGTCTGACCAACACCTCCATCGCGCATGTGCGCCTGACCGTGACCGACATCGAGCAGTCACGGCGGTTCTACGAGAGCGTGTTCGGTTGGCCGGTGCTGCTGGAGGTGCCCGACAACGCCGACGCGTCCACTCGTGAGCAGTTGAGCTTTTTGTTCGGCGGTGTCATCTACGACCTCGGCGGCACGCTGCTGGGGCTGCGGCCGGTGGCCACCGACCGCTTCGACGAGGACCGCACCGGCCTGGACCACATCGCGTTCCGGCTCGACAGCAGGGACGAATTGGATGCGGCCGCAGCGCATTTGGACGAGCTTGGCGTCGCTCACGAGCCGGTCAAGGACATCGGCCCGGCCTACATCCTGCAGTTCCGCGATCCCGACAACATCGCCCTGGAGCTGACCGCCCCGAAGTAGCCGCCCGGCGCGTTGTCGCCGCGGCCGCGCGGTGGTTGACTGGACAGAACCATGACCATCAGTTTCAACCACACCATCGTCGCCTCACGCGACAAACGGGAATCCGCGGAGTTTCTCGCCGAGTTGTTCGACCTGCCCGGCCCAAAACCGTTCGGCCACTTCATGGTCGTCGAACTCGACCACGGCGCCAGCCTGGACTACGCGGACGCCCCCGACGGCGCGGACATCCCGCGCCAGCACTACGCGTTCTTGGTCTCCGAGCAAGAGTTCGACACCATCTACGGCAAGATCCGCGCCCGCGGCCTGGAACACTGGGCCGACCCCGGCGCCCGGCGTCCCGGCGAGATCAACCACAACGACGGCGGGCGCGGGGTGTACTTCCTGGATCCCTCCGGCCACGCCATGGAGATCCTCACCCGCCCGTACGGGTCGGGCGCGGCGAACTAGTCGCCGGTGCGCGCGGTGCCGTGCCGCTGGCTTTCCTGCTTGCGGTAGTCGTCGGCCAGCTGCGCGACATGCTTGGGCAGGCTTCCGGTGGCGACGTCGGCCAGGGTGGTTTCCTCCAGCACCAACCGCATGCTGGCCCGCAGCGCCCGCCAGACGTCGGTGAGCGCGGCGGTCGGCCCCGAGTAGGGCAGGTCGCCCAGCCCGATGTCGCGGACGCTGGCCAGCGGCCCATCGATGCAGCGCAGCACGTCGGCGATGCTGATGTCCTTGCCGGGGCGGGCCAATTCGTAGCCGCCCTCGCGACCGCGATGACTGCGCACCAGCCGATCGGTGCGCAGATTGGTCAGGATGTCGACGAGGAATTGCGGCGGAATGCCCTGCGCCTGGGCCAGATCGTCGGTCTTGACCAGCGTCCCGTCGGGCACCGTGGCGAGCTGGATCATCGCCCGCACGGCGTACTCCGCCTTCGCTGACATCCGCACCCTCAGGATTGTGCCACCCGGAGCGGCGATTTCGATGCAGCCTGGCTGACCCGGCGGGCTACCCGCGTGATTCCAGCAGGTCGATCACCCGCTGCGCCTGCTCCTCGACGGTGCCGTCCGGGGTGAGCCGCAGGTCGGGCTTCGCCGGCGGCTGATACGGGCTGTCGATGCCGGTGAACTGGGTGATCTCGCCGGCCCGCGCCTTGGCGTACAGACCCTTGGGGTCACGCTTTTCGCATTCCTCGATCGGGGTGTCGCAGAACACCTCGATGAAGTCGAAGCCGGCGTCGGCGTGCACTTTGCGCGCCAATTCGCGTTGCTCGGCCAGTGGGCTGATCGCCGGAACCAGCACGACGTTGCCGCAATCGGCCAGCAGCGCCGCCACGTGAGCGAGCCGGCGCAGGTTCTCCGCCCGGTCGGCCATGGAGAAACCAAGGTCCGCGTTGAGCCCGTGCCGAAGGTTGTCGCCGTCGAGAACATAAGCCTGCGCACCCTTTTCGAGCAGCTTCTGCTCGACCAGCATGGCCACCGACGACTTGCCGGAACCGGACAGACCGGTGAACCACACCGTCTTGCCGCGGGGCCGCGCCGCGGCGATCGCTGATGACTTGTGCCGCACCGTGTTCGGGCTCGCGGCCTGGGCCGAGGCGTCGCGCAGCACCATGCCCGCGGCCACCGTGCCGTTGGTGTGCGGGTCGATCAGGATGAACGAGCCGGTGCTGGGGTTGCGGGTGTACTCGTCGAGCAGCAGGGGCACCTGGGTGCGCAGCGAAATACGGCCCAGCTCATTGAGTTTCAGCGCCGTCGCGGTCTTGTCCCGATGCAGCGTGTTGACGTCGAGCCGGTAATCGAGCCCGGTCACCCTCGCGTGCGTGGTGCGGGTGGTGTGCTTGATGACGTAGTCGCGGCCCGGTTCCAGCGTCGTGTTGTCGGCCATCCAGCACACCGTCGCGTCGAAATCCTGGGCGATCCTGGGCTGGTTGTGGGTGCGCGCGATCAGATCCCCGCGCGAGATGTCGATCTCGTCGGCCAGGGTCAGCGACACCGCCATCGGTGGGAACGCTTCTTGCACCGGGCCGTTCGGGCCCTCGATCGCGGTGATCCGGGTGCGCTTGCCGACCGGCAGCACCACGACCTCGTCGCCGGGACGCATCACGCCGCTGGCGACGGTACCGGCGTAGCTGCGGTGGTCCTGATGCTCGTGGGTGTGCGGACGGATCACGTACTGCACCGGGAACCGCACGTCGACCAGGTTGCGGTCACCGGCGATGTACACCTCTTCGAGGTGCGACAGCAGCGCCGGCCCCTCGTACCAGGGTGTCTGATCCGACTTGGTCACCACGTTGTCGCCGTGCAGGGCCGAAATCGGGATGGTGGCCACGTCGTGCACGTCCAGGCGCGCGGCGAAGGCGTGGAATTCGTCTCGGATGGACTCGAATTTCTCTCTGTCCCAACCGATCAGGTCCATCTTGTTGACCGCGAGCACGATGTGCTGGATGCCCAGCAGCGAGGCCAGGAAGGCGTGCCGGCGGGACTGCTCCAGCAGGCCGTGCCGCGCATCGACCAGCACGATCACCAGCTGCGCGGTCGACGCGCCGGTCACCATGTTGCGGGTGTACTGGATGTGGCCGGGCGTGTCGGCGATGATGAATTTCCGCTTGGGCGTGGCGAAGTAGCGGTAGGCGACGTCGATGGTGATACCCTGCTCGCGTTCGGCCCGCAGGCCGTCGGTGACCAGCGCCAGGTCGGTGTAGTCGTGGCCGCGGTCCTTCGAGGTCTGCTCCACCGCCGCCCACTGGTCTTCCATCACGGCCTTGGAGTCGTAGAGCAGCCGGCCGATCAGCGTGGACTTGCCGTCGTCGACGGATCCCGCAGTGGCCAAACGCAATAGCGTGGTTGGGGCGGCCATCAGAAGTACCCCTGCCGCTTGCGGTCTTCCATGCCGGCCTCCGAGATCCGGTCGTCCGCCCGGGTCGCCCCGCGCTCGGTGAGCCGGGACACCGCGGTCTCGGCAATGACCTCGTCCACCGTGGCCGCCTGCGATTCCACACAGCCGGTGCAGGTGACGTCCCCGACGGTGCGGAACCGCACCGTCGCCTCGAACACCGGCTCGTCGGGATTGGGTTGCATGTTCCGGTCGACCGCGAGCAGCATGCCGTCGCGGCGAAACACCTTGCGCCGGTGGGCGTAATAGATGGACGGCAGCGCGATGTTCTCGGCGCCGATGTAGGACCAGATGTCGAATTCGGTCCAATTGGACAGCGGGAACACCCGGATGTGCTCGCCCTTGTGGTGCCGGCCGTTGTAGAGGTTCCACAGCTCGGGCCGCTGCGCCTTCGGATCCCACTGCCCGAACTCGTCGCGGAAGCTGAACACCCGCTCCTTGGCGCGGGCCTTCTCCTCGTCGCGACGCGCCCCGCCGAACGCGGCGTCGAACTTGTTCTCGCGGATGGCGCGCAGCAGGGTCACGGTCTGGATCGGGTTGCGTCCCTGCTTCGGCTCGACCACCCGTCCGGCGTCGATGTCGTCCTGCACTGAGGCGACCACCAAGCGCAGGCCGTGCTGCTTGACCAACTCGTCGCGGGTGGCGATCACCTCGTCGAAGTTGTGCCCGGTGTCGACGTGCATCACCGGGAACGGCAGCCGTCCGGGCCGGAAGGCCCGCAACGCCAGGTGCAGCATGACGATCGAGTCCTTGCCGCCGGAGAACAGCAGCACCGGGCGCTCGAACTCGGCGGCGACCTCACGGATGATGTGGATCGCCTCCGCCTCCAGCGAGCGCAGATGGCTCAATTCGTACTGTCCGGCGGCGGGCGCCGTCTGCAGATCAGCGGTCATGGCTTCCTTCGGCAACGTCGGAGATAAAACCTGGCAGAACTGACCATATTTGGCATCTTAACGATCTATGAGACCAGCCGGCGCCGGCGCTGTCAACTCCGGCGCGGGCGGCGTCACCGTCACGCCGGAGTGGGCGCGGTGCTTTGCCG
The DNA here is from genome assembly GCF_025821985.1 of Mycobacterium timonense. Lineage (NCBI taxonomy): Bacteria > Bacillati > Actinomycetota > Actinomycetes > Mycobacteriales > Mycobacteriaceae > Mycobacterium > Mycobacterium timonense. Next base: position 14,437 of record NZ_JACKSY010000119.1, read on the forward strand.
GCGGGGCGCGGTGCGAAAACATGGGCGGATGACTTCTTCCACTTCTTCCGCTTCCGAATCGGCCGCCGCCCCGAGCGGTCGCGACGTGATCGCCCAGTTCCTGCCCCAGTCGCCGTTCGTCGTCAAGCTCGGCATAGTGGCCGAGCGGCTGGACGAGGACGAGGTCCGGCTGCGGCTGCCCTGGGATCCCTCCAACGTGACGATCGGCGACATGGTGCACGGCGGCGCCATCGCCACGCTGGCCGATCTCACCGTGATGGCGGCGGCGTGGTGCGGCGCCCAGGCGCCGCCGCAGCTGCGCGGGGTGACGGTGTCGATGGCCCTGGACTTCATGGCCCCGGCCCGGGCCAGCGACGTGATCGGGGTCGGCCGGGTGCTGCGGCGGGGCCGGTCGCTGGTCAACTGCGAGGCCGAGATCGTCGACCCGCAGGGCACGCTGGTGGCCAAGGCGCTGGCCACCTACAAGGTGGGGTGAGCCGGCCGGCGCTCGAGTTGTCGGCCGAGCGTGCACCCACGGTGACGTTCGGGCCGTTTTTTCGCGCTGACTACACGCTCGCTGGACGGGTCTAGGGCTTGACCTCGTCGAGCTTGCCCGTGGCGACGTCGAACACGAATCCGCGGGCCGAGACGTGCTTGGTGACGAACGGATTGGCCTCGATGCGGCGCAGCGACTGCCGGACATCCTCGGCCAGATCCGCAAAGGCCTCCGCCGCCCAGGGCGGTTTGATCCCGGTCTCCTCCTGGATGCCGCGCTTGAAGTCGTCGTCGGTGAAGGTGAGCATCCCGCAGTCGGTGTGGTGGATCAGGATGATCTCCCGGGTTCCCAGCAGCCGTTGGCTGATGGCCAGTGAGCGGACCACGTCGTCGGTGATGACGCCGCCGGCGTTTCGGATGACGTGGGCCTCCCCCTCGCGCAGGCCGAGGATGCGATACACGTCCAGCCGCGCGTCCATGCACGCGACGACCGCGACGTGTTTGCTGGGTGGCATCGGCAGTGGTCCCTCGAAGCTGCGCGCGTACCCGGCATTGTGGGCCAGGTAGTCATCGGTAACCGCCATGCCAGTCTCCTCGAAAATTTGCTACGCGGACTGCCGCCGCGACGGATCTTAACAATCGGGTACCTGATTTTCACCGTTGGCAATCAGCACGATCGGAAGGTTCGCGTTCGTCTGGCTAACCTGTCCCAATGCGGCACTGTGGTGGGGCATGACTCGCTTTCTGGCGCGCCGGTTGCTCAACTACCTCGTCCTGCTGGCGCTGGCGTCGTTCCTGACGTTCTGCCTGACGTCGGTGGCGTTCAAGCCGCTGGACAGCCTGTTGCAGCGCAGCCCGCGGCCCCCGCAGGCCGTCATCGATGCGAAGGCCCACAGCCTGGGTCTGGACGAGCCGATCCCAATCCGCTACGCGCACTGGGCTTCACACGCGGTCCGCGGCGACTTCGGCAAGACCGTCACCGGGCAGCCGGTGGGCGCCTCGCTGGGGCGCCGCGTCGGAGTGACGCTGCGGCTGCTGGTGATTGGTTCGCTGATCGGCACCGTCGCGGGGATCGCGGCCGGCGCGTGGGGCGCCATTCGGCAGTACCGCCTCAGCGACCGCGTGGTCACCATGCTGGCGCTGCTGGTGCTGAGCACCCCGACCTTCGTCATCGCCAGCCTGTTGATCCTCGCCGCGCTGCGAGTCAACTGGGCCCTGGGCGTACAGGTTTTCGACTACACCGGTGAGACGTCGCCGGGCGTGACCGGTGGGGCCGCCGCGCTGCTCGACCGGCTGCGGCATCTGGTGCTGCCGTCGCTGACCCTGGCGCTGGCCGCCGCGGCGGGATACAGCCGCTATCAGCGCAACGCGATGCTCGACGTCCTCGGCCAGGATTTCATTCGCACCGCCCGCGCCAAGGGGCTCACCCGCCGGCGCGCGCTGGTCAAGCACGGCCTGCGCACCGCGCTGATCCCGCTGGCCACCCTGTTCGCCTACGGGGTGGCCGGTCTGGTCACCGGGGCGGTGTTCGTGGAGAAGATCTTCGGCTGGCACGGCATGGGCGAATGGCTGGTGCAGGGCGTCGCGACGCAGGACACCAACATCGTCGCGGCGATCACGCTGTTCTCCGGCGCGGTGGTGCTGCTGGCCGGTCTGCTCTCGGACGTGTTCTACGCCGCTCTTGATCCGCGGGTCCGGGTGTCATGACCGCCCAGGCGAATGTCGATGGTGCTCACGGCTTTTCGGGCCACGAAGTGGCGGGCTTCGCCTCGCGGCGCACGCTGGTGCTGCGCAGGTTCGGCCGCAACCGGTTGGCGGTGACCTCGCTGACGCTGTTGGTGCTGTTGTTCGTCGGCTGCTACACGCTGCCCGCGGTGCTCCCATATTCCTATCAGGACCTCGATTTCGACGCGCTGCTGCAGCCGCCGAACGCGCGCCACTGGCTGGGCACCAACGCGTTGGGACAGGACCTGCTGGCGCAGATCCTGCGCGGGATGCAGAAGTCGATGCTGATCGGTGTCTGCGTCGCGGTCATCTCCACCGGCATCGCCGCCACCGTCGGCTCGATCGCCGGCTATTTCGGTGGCTGGCGCGACCGGGTGCTGATGTGGCTGGTGGACCTGCTGTTGGTGGTGCCCAGCTTCATCCTCATCGCCATCGTGACGCCGCGCACCAAGAACTCCGCCAATATCCTGATGCTCGTCCTGCTGCTGGCCGGGTTCGGCTGGATGGTCAGCTCGCGCATGGTGCGGGGCATGACGATGAGCTTGCGCGAGCGCGAATTCATCCGGGCGGCAAGGTATATGGGTGTGTCCAGCCGTCGTATCATCGTCGGGCATGTGGTGCCGAATGTGGCGTCCATCCTGATCATCGACGCCGCGCTCAACGTCGCCTCGGCCATCCTGGCCGAAACAGGTTTGAGTTTCCTGGGTTTCGGTGTCCAGCCGCCGGACGTGTCGCTGGGGACGTTGATCGCCAACGGCACCCAGTCGGCGACCACCTTTCCGTGGGTGTTCCTGTTTCCCGCCGGCGTCCTGGTGCTGATCCTGGTGTGCGCCAACCTGACCGGCGACGGCCTGCGCGACGCGCTGGACCCCGGCAGCGGGCCGGCCCGCGGTGGTCGCCGATGAGCCCGCTGCTGCAGGTGACCGACCTGGCCGTCACCTTCCCGGCCGGCGATGCGCCGGTGACCGCGGTGCGCGGCATCAGCTATCGCATCGAACCGGGGGAAGTCGTCGCCATGGTCGGCGAATCGGGTTCGGGGAAGTCTGTTTCGGCGATGGCCGTGATGGGACTGTTGCCCGAGCACGCCAGGGTACGCGGCTCGGTCCGGTTGCACGACACCGAGTTGCTGGGCCTGGGCGACGACGCGATGTCGCGGTTGCGCGGCCGGGCGGTCGGCATGGTGTTCCAGGATCCGATGTCGGCGCTGACGCCCGTGTACACCGTCGGCGATCAGATCGCCGAGGCGATCACGATCCACCAGCCACGGGTGGGCAGGAAGGCCGCCCGCGACCGCGCGGTGGAACTGCTTGAGCTGGTGGGCATTGCGCAGCCGCAGCGACGCGCCCGGGCGTTTCCGCACGAGCTGTCCGGCGGGGAGCGACAGCGCGTGGTCATCGCGATCGCGATCGCCAACGACCCCGACCTGCTGATCTGCGACGAGCCCACCACCGCGTTGGACGTCACCGTGCAGGCGCAGATCCTCGAGGTGCTCAAGACGGCCCGCGACATCACCGGCGCCGGGGTGCTGATCATCACGCACGACCTCGGGGTGGTCGCCGAGCTCGCCGACCGGGCGCTGGTGATGTACGCCGGTCGGGTCGTCGAATCGGCTGCGGTGGCGAGCCTGTACCGGGACCGCCGAATGCCCTACACCGTGGGCCTGTTGGGCTCGGTGCCGCGACTGGACGCCGCCCAGGGCACCCGGTTGGTGCCGATCCCGGGCGCGCCGCCGTCGCTGGCCGGCCTGGATCCGGGGTGCCCGTTCGCCCCGCGCTGCCCGCTGGCGATCGACGAATGCCGTTCACAGGAACCGGAATTGCTGCCCGTCGGCCCCGATCACCGGGCGGCGTGCATCCGCACCGACCAGGTCGACGGGCGCAGCGCGGCCGACATCTACGGGGTGCGCACCCAACCCCACCCGGGCGAGCCGGCCAACTCGCCCGTCGTCGTTCGGGTGCGCGAGCTGTCCAAGACCTATCGGCTGACCAAGGGCGTGTTACGCCGCAGCGCCGGCGAAGTGCGGGCGGTGGACCGGATCAGTTTCCAGCTGCGACAGGGCCGCACCCTGGGCATCGTCGGCGAGTCCGGGTCGGGGAAATCGACCACCCTGCACGAGATCCTGGAACTCGTTGCGCCGCAATCGGGGTCCATCGAGGTGTTGGGCACCGACGTCGCCGCGTTGAGCCCGGCGAGCCGACGCTCGCTGCGACGCGACATCCAGGTGGTCTTCCAGGACCCGGTCGCGTCGCTGGACCCGCGGCTGCCGGTCTTCGAGCTGCTCGCCGAACCGTTGCGGGCCAACGGCTTCGACAAGGACCACACCAACGCGCGCGTCGCCGAGCTGCTCGAGACTGTGGGGCTGCGACGGGCCGACGCGGCCCGCTACCCCGCGGAGTTCTCCGGCGGGCAGAAACAGCGCATCGGTATCGCGCGAGCGCTGGCGCTGCAACCGAAGATCCTCGCGCTCGACGAACCCGTCTCCGCACTCGACGTGTCCATCCAGGCCGGGATCATCAACCTGCTGCTGGACCTGCAAGCGCAATTTCAACTGTCCTATCTGTTTGTCTCCCATGATCTTTCGGTGGTCAAGCATCTCGCCCACGACGTGGCAGTGATGTACGCCGGATCCATCGTGGAGCAGGGCGACAGCAGTCAGGTCTTCGGCAACCCGCAACACGAATACACGCGGCGGCTGCTGGACGCGGTGCCACAACCGAATCCGGGCAGCCGTGGCTAGCGGGCTTGGCTTGGGGCGCTGCGGATTTCGGCCGGCCGCGCTGGTCGCCGCGGTCGTGCTGGCGGTGGCGGGCTGCTCACCGGCCATCAACCTGGTTCCCGAAACCGGGCAGAACGCGCGGATCGGCACCACCAGCGACATCAACCCGCGCGATCCGGCCACCCTGCAGGACGGCGGCAACCTGCGCCTCGCGCTGACCGACTTCCCGCCCAACTTCAACATCTTGCACATCGACGGAAACTCCGCCGACGTTTCGGCGATGATGAAGGCCACCTTGCCGCGGGCCTTCGTCATCGGCCCGGACGGCTCGACCACGGTGGACACCGACTACTTCACCAGCGTCGAACTCACCGGCACCGCACCGCAAGTGGTGACCTACACGATCAATCCCAAGGCGGTGTGGTCGGACGGCACCCCGATCACCTGGGAGGACATCGCCAGCCAGATCCACGCGCTGAGCGGCGCCGACAAGACGTTCGAGATCGCCGGGTCCAGCGGGGCCGAGCGCGTCGCCTCGGTGACCCGCGGCGTCGACGACCGGCAGGCCGTCGTCACCTTCGCCAAGCCGTATGCCGAGTGGCGCGGCATGTTCGCGGGCAACGGCATGCTGCTGCCCAAGAGCATGACCGCCACGCCGGAGGCGTTCAACAAGGGTCAGCTCGAGGGGCCCGGACCGTCGGCCGGCCCGTTCATCGTGTCGTCACTGGATCGCACCACGCAGCGGATCGTGTTGAGCCGCAACCCGAAATGGTGGGGGACGCGGCCGCGCCTGGACAGCATCACCTACCTGGTACTCGACGACGCCGCACGGCTGCCGGCGCTGCAGAACAACACGATCGACGCCACCGGGGTCGGCACCCTCGATCAGCTGACCATCGCCGAGCACACCGCGGGCATCTCGATCCGGCGCGCCCCCGCCCCGGCCTGGTCCCACTTCACCTTCAACGGCGCCCCCGGCTCGATCCTGGCCGACCGGGCGCTGCGCGTCGCGGTGTCCAAGGGCATCGATCGGCAGACCATCGCCAAGGTGGTGCAGTACGGCCTCACCAGCAACCCGGTGGCGCTGGGCAATCACATCTACGTCGCCGGACAACAGGGCTATCAGGACAACAGCACGACGGTTCCCTACGACCCGGCCGCGGCCGGCCGGGAGCTCGACGCGTTGGGCTGGAAGCTGCACGGCCGGTTCCGCGAGAAGGACGGGCGGCAGCTGGTCATCCGCGATCTCTTCTACGACGCCCAGGGCAGCCGGCAGTTCGCCCAGATCGCGCAGCACAGCCTGGCCCAAATCGGCGTCAGGCTCGAACTCGTCGCCCGCGCGGGCAGCGGATTCTTCACCAACTACATCAACGTCGGCGCCTTCGACATGGCCCAATTCGGTTGGCTCGGTGACGCATTCCCGCTCTCGGCGCTGACCCAGATCTACAAGTCCGACGGGGAGAGCAACTTCGGCAAGATCGGCAGCCCGCAGATCGACGCCGCCATCGAACGCACCCTACAAGAGCTCGATCCGGACAAGGCGCGCGCCCTGGCCAACGACCTGGACAAGCTGATCTGGGCGGAAGGGTTCAGCCTGCCGCTGACGCAGTCGCCCGGTGACGTCGCGGTACGCAGCACGCTGGCGAACTTCGGCGCCGCGGGTCTGGGCGATCTGAACTACACCGCGATCGGGTTCACCCGCAGCTGAGCCGGCGCCGCAGCGGCGCCGGGATCGGCAGCGCGCCCTCGATCATGGCGGCCGCCGCGATCAGGGCCCACAGCAGCCGCACCTCGGGGCGTGGCGGAAGCGCGTTCAGGGTGCAGGCCCGGGCGGCGAGTCCGGCCAGGTCGCCGCGCAGCACCGCGTCGGCGCTGGCCAGCGCGACGGCCTCGTGGAAATCGAGCGCGCTGTGCGCCATGTCCGGCAGGCTCAGCAGCACCGCATGGGGCAGTAGCGACGCGACGCGCTCGGCGACCGCCGGTGGGGTGATGAGGTCGCGACCGCCGGACACCACCGCGGTGGGCCAGTCGAAGCTCGGCATCTCGGCCGGCAGGTCGTAGGGCTCGTCCTCGAAAGTCGCTGTCTGCGTGCGTACTTCGCGTTCTGCCACGGCGGGGTCAAGCGGCAGACCGTCCGGTTCGGCGGCATAGTCCAGCTCGCGAAGCGCGATGCGGCTCACCAGGTCCTCTTCATACCGAAACGGCAGGTTGCGCAGGGTGGTGAAGCGGGAAAGCGTCCACCACAACAGTTTTCGGCCATCCAGCAGCAGGTCGAGTTGCCGCTCGAGCAGCCGCGCCCCGCCGTAGCCGTAGATCGTCGCCACCACCTGTGTCGCCGTCGCGGTCATCAGCCCGGCGTCGACAAGTTTGCGCATTTTCGGTGCCAGCGAAGCGGTTTCGGGGCTGTCGCCGCGCAGCAGCAGCCGGCGAATCGCCCGGCGCACGATCACAATGTCGTGCCGGGACAGCAGCGGCGAATCGAGCACCATCCCGTGCACCCGGGCGGGATGACGCACGCCCACGCCGGACGCGATGTAGGTGCCGTACGACGCGCCGTAGACCACCGCCGAATCCACGCGGGCGTCGTCGAGCACCGCCGCCACGTCGTCGACCACCTGATTGACCGTCATCGCCTCCGGCGGCAGGTCGGCGCCGGCGTCGTCGTGACGCGACATCCCCACCCCGCGGTGTTCGATCATGATGACGTCGAGACCGGCCGCAGCGGCGCGCCGGCGCAGCCCCTTGTACATCTGCACCGACGCCACGCCCGGCCCGCCGGGGATGATGACCACCGGGTGGCGGGACTTGCGGCCGGCGCGCACGTAGTACAGGTCGAACTCGTCGGCGGTGTCCGGCGAGATCGGCCGGCGCACGGCGCGCACACCGGGCAGTTTCGCCAGCCGCTGCTGCATGCGCCGCCGCTTTGCGTTCATCGTCATTCGGGTCGGACCGCCATGGTCCCATTCTGCAGGCGGGGCCGGCCGGCGGCTCGGCCGCGCGGGCTAAGCGCTGAGGTCGATGCGGTGCGCGCCCTTGACGCCGTCGTACCGGTCCGGGCTGCAGGTGAGCACGATCACCTGCCCGTGGCTTCCCACGCTGTCGAACAGCTGCCCCATCTTGGCCAGCCGGTCCGGGTCGGTGAAACCGAGCGCGTCGTCGACCACCACCGGGACGGCGTCCTCCTTGGCGACCAGCGCGGCGCCGGCCAGCCGTGCCAGGATGCCCAGCTGCTCCTTGGCGCCGCCGGACAGGGACTCGTAGGGCACGGTGATGCCGTTGAGGGTGCGGCTGCGGATGCACAGGTCGCTGTCGATGTCGACTTCGAAGGTGGGGCCGAACACCGGACGGCCGAGCCGCTGCAATTCCGCGCGGTAGGGCTCGACGTAACGCTGCCGGGTGGTGTCGCGGTGCCGCGTCATGACCGAGCGCAGCAGCTGGGCGGCGCGGGCCCGGCGGCCGACTTGGCTGTGCTCGCTGGCGGCGTGCTCGCGCTCCGTTTCCGCGGCGTCGAGCTTGCCCTGGCGCCCCTCGCTGCCGAAGACGGACAGCTCGATCGTCACCTCGCGCAGCGCGCCGGCCGCTTCTTCGTAGCGCTCCCGCAGCGACTCGGATTCCTGTGTGGCATCGGCTAATTCGGCGGCGACGGAGTCCGGAGACGCCGCGGCCAGGGCGTCGGCGAGTTCGGCGACCCGACGTTCGGCGGCCTGCTCGGCGCGCAGCGCCGCATCGGCTGACGCCGCCAGCTCCTCGTCGCCGACCGACGCGCGCTCGGCGGCCAGCCGACCGGTGGCCGCGTCCAGCTCGGCCCGCAGGGTGTCCAGCCTGTTCTGCAGAACCGTTGCCGCCGTGGCGGTTTCGGCAAGCCTGGCGGCCGCTGCGGTGGCGGCCTGACGGCGCGTGACGCATTCGGCCGACGCGCAGGCGCGGGCCTGCGCGAGCGCTTCGAGTTCGGTGCGGGCGGCGGCGAGGTCGGCGGCCCCACCCGTCGGCGCGGCCGGCTGCTCCGGATGCTCGGCGCGCAGCCGGGCCAGCCGCGACCGCAGCTCGTCGAGCGGCTCGTCGCCGCACAATCCGGCCAGGGTGGCGCCGAGCTGGTCGCGAGTGCCCTGCAGCTCGCGGCGCCGCTGGTCGGCGGATCGGGCGGCGCCAAGGTCGGCAACGGCACCCGCCGTCAGCGCTGCGGCCAGTTCTTGTTGCGCCGCAGCGTGTTTCGCTTGCACATCCAGGGTGGTCGCGCCCGGGGTGACGCGGGCGGTCAGCACACCGGGAACCTCGACCGCGGTGGGCCCGACGGCGGTGATCGACCAGCTCTGCCCCGCCGGCAGGGACACCTGCCGGTCGCCGATCACCAGGTGAATGTCGGCTACCGCGGTGAATTCGACGGCCGCCGACGTCGACGCCAACTGGTCGCCGATGCGGTCGACCGCGGCGGCGGCGTCCTCGATGCGGCGCAGCAACTCCTCGGTGACCGCGATGGTGCTCAGCTCGGCGCTGATGCGCTCGCGATCGCGCTGGATGGCATCAATTTTGTCCAGCCGGGCGGCCAACCGGTCGGCCTCCTCGCGGCCGGCCGACCGCTCGACGGTGCGCTGCGCCTCCTGCACCCGGCGCTCCAGCTCGGCCAGGGCCTCGGTGGCGTGCTGCAGCGCGGTGTCGCAGGCCTGCGCGTCGGCCTGGGCCACCGCGTGGTCGGCCGCGGCCTGCTGGACCTGAGCATGTGTCTGCGTGACGGCGGCGGCCCGGGTGTCGATGTCGGCGAGCAGTTGTAGCCGGCCGGAGTGGGCCTGGGCCGCCGCGGCTTTGGTGGCCGCCGCGGCCTCGGCGACCAGCTGGGCTTCCCGGCGCTGGGCGGTGAGCTCGGCGATCCGGTCGGCGGCCTGCCGCGCGGCCGTCACTCGCGGGCCGGCGGCGATGCGCCGCTGGGACAGGTCGGCCACCTGTTCGGTCAACGCGGCGTGGCGGGACACCCGCTCGTCGACCTCGGCGACGGCGGCCGCGCATTCGGCGACGGCGGCCTCGGCGTCGGCAAGCCGGGCGATCGCGGCGGCCCACTCCCCCGTCGGGCGTCCGGTCGGGGTGAAATAGCGCGCGTATTCGGCGTCGATGCGTTCGATGAGCAACGGCTCGGTGCCGCACAGCCCGCCGCTGTCGCCGGCGGCGACGTCGAGCGCGCGGGACAGCGCGTCGCACCCCGACAGATCCACCGCGGCGGTCGACGCCGCCTGCAGCACGCGCTGGGCATGCCACAGGTCGCTGTCCACCGTCTCGGCCAGCATCGCCCGGACCCGTTCGTGGGCTTCGTCGCCGGTCAGCTGTTCGCGGTACGGCGTGATCACCGTCAGCTCCGTCTCACACTTTTTGTGGAACCGTTTGCGGTAGACGAATCGGTATGGGCCGCAACTGATTTCGGCCGAAACCTCGGCACCCACGTCGCTGTGGGTGGGCTTGACCTGTTTGACTTCCTTCTTGGTGGAGCGGTCCTTGGCCTCCAGCAGCAGATCCAGGGCCTCGATCATCGACGACTTGCCGATCTCGTTGGCGCCGCACACCACCACCACACCGTGGTCGGGGAATTCGATTTCCCGGTGCGCGATGCCGCGGTAGTTCGTCAGGGTCAGCCGGTGCAGCTTCACGCCGCGCCCCGATCGGCGAGCCGTAACAGCAGCGCCAGCGCCCCCTGCGCGTCGGCGGCGGTGTCGGAATCCTGTTGGCGCGCGGTCGCCACCAGCTCCTCGACCGCGGCGGCGGCGAAGCCTCCGATGCCCAGGTCGCTGAATTCGCCGTCGGCCGGGATCACGGCCAGCTCGGTGTGGCTGTCCCAGGTGCGCAGGTGGGCGAACAGCCGCGCATACTTGTCCAGGCAGGCGTCCAGCGCGGCGCGGTCGGTGACGGTCAGCGAACCGGTCAGCGCCAGGCGCACCACGGTTCGGTCCTTGTTGGTCATCAGGTCCAAATTCATGTCCAGGTCGGCGATGTCGCGGCTGCTGTCGACCTGCCGGTGCAGCGTGACGAATCGCCAGCATCCGACGCGCCGGGCGGTCACCGAGACGGGGCGGCGCGGATCGGCCTCGTCGATGTCGACGATCAGCACATGGCCCGGGTCGGCTTCCACGTCGTCGAAGTTGGTGACTTCCGGCGAGCCCGAGTACCACACCCGGCCGCTGCGGCCGACCTGGGTCAGCGAGTGCTTGTCGCCCAGCGCCACGTAGTGCACGGCGCCGCGGGTCAGCGCGTCCTCGAGCTTGGCGAGCCGGATCAGCGAGGGTTTGTCCCGATCGGGGTCCAGGACGTCAACCCCGCCGTGCCCGACGAGGATTCGGGTGTCGTCGGTCTCGGGCAGGCCGTCGAGAACCTCGCCGACCAGGTCGGTGGTGGGCACCTTGGACCGCCACGGCGCCGCGACGAGCTGCAGCCCGGGGCGGACCGGGTGAACGCCGGCCTGATCGAGCACCGTCACGTTGTGGGGACGTTCGGCGGTGAACAGCGCACTGGTGTACACCGACGAGGCGTCCAGCGGGTCGTGGTTGCCCGGGAGCAAATACACCGGAATTCCGATGGCGCGCATGGCTTCCAGTGACTGCCCGACCACCTTCGGCGGAAGCTGGTTGTGCTCGAACACGTCGCCCGACACGACGACGAACTCGGCGCCGACCTCCGCCGCGAGCGCGCCCAGCCCGGCGACCGCGTCGCGGCGGGCCGCCGAATAGCGGGGCTGGGCATCACCGGCGAGGAAGTGCCGCGTCATGCCCAGTTGCCAGTCGGCGGTGTGCAGGAATCGCATGCCGGCGACCCCCTTTCGAAGTGCGTGTTTATCAGGGCATCGCGAGTTTAGGTCTGCGCACCGACAAGACGCGGGACGTCGATCGGCAGGTCTCGAAGGGAGAATCCGCCGGGTCTCGATGGGGCGGGCTTGATCGCCGGTTGGGGTCGTGGGCCACCGGCACGCTCGGAGGCGCCTGACTAAATCTCTTATGTCACTTTCGTTTCTGTGGTCACATTGCGGGCTTTTCTGTCGGTGGGCTGCCCTAGTTTCGGGGGCATGAGTTCGGGCGGCATCATCGATCGGGACGCGATCAGCGCGGCCTTCGATGCGCTCGATGCCGCGCTCGACGGCGTGGCGGCGCTCGGTTTCGACGGCTTGACCCCGCGGGAATGCCTGGCGCTATTGGGGCGCTGCGAAAAAGCCCGACGGCGCCTGCCCGTCGCCGAACACCAGCTGATCAATCTCGTTGCCCGACAAGCCAGCCCGGCGGAGTTGGGTGGCCGGCTTTCGCATGCGATCGCCGAGGCGACGCTGATCAGCCGCGCCGAGGCCGCCCGGCGGGTGCACACCGCCGCTGACCTGGGCCCCCGCGTCGGGCTGACCGGGGAACCGTTGCCGCCGGTGCTGGCGGCCACCGCGGCCGCACAACGGGCCGGGTCGTTGGGTCCCGAGCAGGTGGCCGTGATCCGCAAGTTCTGCCACCAGTTGCCCGGCTGGATCGACCAGGCGACCCGGGAGCGCGCCGAAACCGACCTCGCCAGGGAAGGCACCCGGTATCGGCCCGAACAGCTCGCCGCGTTGGCCGGCACGCTGGCCGATTGCCTCAACCCCGACGGCCTCTACCGCGACGAGGACCGCGCCCGCCGCCGCAGCCTCACCCTGGGCAACCAACACGCCGATGGCATGTCCGAACTCCGCGGCTGGCTATCCCCCGAGCTGCGCGCCACCCTCGAGGCGGTGCTGGCCAAACTCGCCGCCCCCGGCATGTGCAACCCACTCGATGAGAGTCCGTGCGTGGAGGGCACTCCGAGTCAAACCGCCATCGAGGGGGATGCCCGCTCGGCGGCCCAGCGCAACCACGATGGGCTGCTGGCCGGCCTGCGCGCCCTGCTGGCCTCAGGAAACCTCGGCCAACACAACGGCCTCCCGGCCTCCATCATCGTCACCACCACCCTGGCCGACCTCGAAACCGCCGCCGGCAAAGGGCTCACCGGCGGCGGCACCCTGCTGCCCATCTCCGATGTGATCCGGCTATCCCGGCACGCCCACCACTACCTGGCCATCTTCGACCACGGCAAAGCCCTGGCCCTGTATCACACCAAACGCCTGGCCTCCCCCGCACAGCGCATCGTGTTATACGCCAACCTGGCCATCTTCGACCACGGCAAAGCCCTGGCCCTGTATCACACCAAACGCCTGGCCTCCCCCGCACAGCGCATCGTGTTATACGCCAAAGACCGCGGCTGCACCGCCCCCGGCTGCACCGTGCCCGGCTACTACGCCGAAGTGCACCACTGCACCGACTACGCCACCTGCCACACCACCGACATCAACGACCTGACCTTCGCCTGCGGACCCCACCACCGCCTCCTGCAACCCGGCGCCTGGACCACCCACAAAAACGCCAAAGGCGAAACCCAATGGCTCCCACCACCCCACCTCGACCGAAACCAACCCCGCACCAACACCTTCCACCACCCCGAAAAACTCCTCCGGGGTGAGTACGGCGAGGACGAAGTTGACGGCGAACAAGAAGCCGACCAGGGTGACGACCACGCGGCCTGATCGACCCTGCCGCCGTCTAATCTGATTGGCCGTGACCGGCCGACGCACCCTGCTGTTGATGCGGCACGCGAAGTCGGACTACCCCGACGGCGTCGCCGACCATGATCGGCCGCTGGCGCCGCGCGGCATCCGGCAGGCCGGCCTGGCCGGCGACTGGCTGCGCGCCGGCGCGCCCGCCATCGATGCCGTGCTGTGCTCCACCGCGACGCGCACCCGGGAGACGCTGCGCAACACCCACATCGAGGCGCCGGTGCGATATAGCGAGCGGCTCTACGCCAGCACCCCGGGCATCGTCATCGACGAGATCAACACGGTGGGCGACGACGTCAGCACGCTGCTCGTCATCGGACACGAGCCGACGATGTCGGCCCTTGCGCTCGGCCTGGGCGGCGGCAGGGGCGCCAATCCCGCTGCGGCCGAACGCATCTCGAACAAGTTTCCGACGTCGGCGATCGCGGTGCTCGCGGTGCCGTGCCGGTGGACGGAGCTGGAACTCGGGGCGGCGACGCTGAGCGACTTCGTCGTTGCGCGCTGAGGCTCATCGGCCGAGCCAAGGTGAGGCTAGGAATTGGTCGCCAGCGTCAGCTCCATCAGCTTGATGGCCTGGCCGCAGGCGTCGATGCCGGGTGCCTGCGGGTTGACCCACCACCCGACCACCCCGGCGGCGTCGCTCGCCACCCCGCAGGCGCCGTTGGGGTCGTCGGGGCGCATCACGATCGAATCGATCCCGGCGATGTTGCGGGTCTCGATCTTGTACTTCAAGAACTCGGCGACCTTGCGCTCGTTGGACAGGCTGCCCTGCTCGAACCAGAACCGGGTGATGTCGATCAGCCCCGCCGGGTTGGCGGCCTGCCACCGGCAGATCGCGCCGACGAAGGTGCTCTGGATGTCGAGCGGGTCCGCACCCACGGTCTTGGCCAGGATGTCGCTGGTCAACACCTCACATTCCTTGAGCAGGTTGGGGTACTGCTGCTGGGAATTGTTGTTGCGGGGAACGTTGCCGCCCGCCTTGACGGCGTTGCCCGCGATCGAGCGGGAACAGCCCGTCAGCACCAGCAGCGCGAGGAACAACACGGTCGCCGCGGCGCGAGCGGTGCTGCGGCGCGGTCCGGGACGCATCATGGCCATCATTTCGAGTTCGCAATCGATTGCCGGGCCAGTTCCTTGGCGATGTCGCAGGGCGGCGGGAACGGCTTCTGACTGAAGCTGATCGACCATTCGATGAAGTCATCGGAGAACTGGATGCCCACCTCGCACAGCGAATCACCCAGGTTGGGCTCGTTGCCGACGGCGATGAAGCCGCTGTGGCCGTTGATGTTGATGTCGTCGACGCTGGCGCGGGAGAGCTCCTCGGTCTTGCGCTCGCGCCCGATCGGGCTGCCGCGGTACCAGGAGAAGGAGAAGTGCGGCCCGAGGATTCCGCCGCCCGCGAGCCACTGGCATCCGACGGAGTTGCGCGCGGTGTTGATCAGGCCGCTCACCTTGGTCAATTCCGCGACCGTCTGGTCGCTGATGCCGCCGCACTGCGGGAACATCGGCCCGTGGTTGCCCTGGCCGTTCTGCGGCGCCGACGACGTCGTCGCCCCGGGTTTGGAGCCGCCGGAGTCGGAGCAGGCCGCGGTCGCGGGGATCAGGATCGTCAAGGCTGACGCGACGAGAGCCAGCGCCCTCGTGTTACGCCGCACCGCCACCCTGCTTCCGTTCTGCCCGCTGCTGGTCCACACGATGCACTGTAGCGGCCGCCCAGCGGGTCAACCACCGACGCGCCTGAGCAGGTATTTCGGCGCCGCCGGCGACGAGCCTTGACGCGGTGACGATCCGGCGGCGACGCGGCCGGCCGGGCGCGGGGTGTGCGACAGTTACCCCATGCTCCTGGCACTGCTGCGCCAGTACATCCAGCCGTACCGGCGGCTGGTGGCGGTGCTGATGGCGCTGCAGGTCATCAGCAATCTGGCGTCGCTGTATCTGCCGACGGTCAACGCCGCCATCATCGACGAGGGCGTCGCCAAGGGCGACACCTCCACCATCGTGCGGCTCGGCGTGGTGATGCTCGGGGTCACCGCAGTGCAGGCGTTGTGCGCGGTGGGCGCGGTCTATTTCGGCTCGCGCACCGGGATGGGCTTCGGCCGCGACCTGCGCGCGGCGATGTTCGAGCACGTCATCACCTTCTCCGAGCGGGAGACCGCCCGCTTCGGGGCGCCCACCCTGCTGACGCGCAGCACCAACGACGTGCGCCAGATTCAGTACCTGGTGCAGATAACGGCCACCGTGCTGGTGACCGCCCCGATCATGTGCCTCGGCGGAATCGTGATGGCCATCCACCAAGAGGCCGCCCTGACCTGGCTGCTGCTTATCAGCGTCCCGGTGATGGCGTTGACCAACTACTGGGTGATGTCGCACATGCTTCCCCTCTTCCGCCGCATGCAGGCCCTGATCGACGGCGTCAACCGGGTGATGCGCGACCAGCTGTCCGGTGTGCGGGTGGTACGGGCGTTCGCCCGGGAGGATTTCGAGCGGGACCGCTTCGACCGGGCCAACGCCACGCTGTCGAATACCGCGCTGGCGGCGGGCAATTGGCAGGCGTTGATGCTGCCGGTGACCACCCTGACCATCAACGTGTCCAGCGTCGCGCTGATCTGGTTCGGCGGGCTGCGCATCGACCACGGCCAGATGCAGGTCGGCTCGCTGACCGCCTTCCTGGCCTACTTCACCCAGATCCTGATGGCGGTGTTGATGGCGACGATGACGCTGGTGGTGTTGCCGCGCGCGTCGGTGTGCGCCGAACGGATCACCGAGGTGCTGTCCACCGGCGCCGCCGTCGCCGACCCGGCCAGCCCGAAGTCCCCGCCGGGGGCGATCACCGGGATCGTGCGACTGGACCGTGCGACGTTCACCTACCCCGGCGCCGACCGTCCGGTGCTGCAAGACATTTCGCTGACCGCGCGACCCGGAACCACCACCGCGATCGTCGGCAGCACCGGTTCGGGGAAGTCGACGCTGATCTCGTTGATCTGCCGGCTCTACGACGTGACCGGCGGAGCCGTCCAGATCGACGGCATCGACGTGCGTGACTACCGCACCGAGCGGCTGTGGTCGGCGATCGGTCTGGTCCCCCAACGCGGCTACCTGTTCTCCGGGACGGTCGCGGACAACCTGCGCTACGGCAGGGCCGATGCGACCGAGCAGCAGATGTGGGAGGCGTTGCGGGTGGCCGCCGCCGACGATTTCGTGGGTGCGCACCCCGACGGCCTGCACATGCGGGTCGCCCAGGGCGGCATCAACTTCTCGGGCGGGCAGCGGCAACGACTCGCCATCGCCCGGGCGGTCATCCGCCGCCCGGCCATCTACCTGTTCGACGATTCGTTCGCCGCGCTCGACGCCCGCACCGACTCTCGGGTTCGTGCCGCGCTGCGCGAGATAACCTGTGACGCCACCGTTATCGTTGTCACGCAACGTGTTTCGATCGCCGCGACCGCCGATCAGGTGGTGGTGATCGACGACGGAAAGGTGGCGGGTGCCGGCACGCACGATGCGCTGCTCACCGATTGCGCCGTCTACGCCGAGTTCGCCGACTCGCAGTCGGTGGGGGCGGTGCCGTCGGGTCACACCGGGGGCACCCCATGACGACGACCACCCGCCCGGCGCCCCCGGCTCCCGCCGGGCGGTCCCGCGATTTCTGGGGTTCGGCCGCCCGGCTGGTCAAACAGCTTGCGCCGCAACGTCGGACGGCCACCGCGGTGATCACGCTGGGCATCGCCGGCACGGTGATCGGGGTGATCGTTCCGCGGATTCTGGGGCACGCCACCGACCTGCTGTTCAACGGCGTCGTCGGCCGGCAACTGCCCGCCGGGATCAGCAAGGCGCAGGCGGTCGCCGCGGCGCGCAGCCGCGGGCAGAACACCTTCGCCGACTTGCTGTCCGGGATGAACGTGGTGCCGGGCCGCGGGGTGGACTTCGGCGCGGTCGCACGCACGCTGGCGCTGGCGCTGCTCCTCTATCTCGTTTCGGCACTGTTGATTTGGGTGCAGGCGCGGCTGCTCAACCGCACGGTGCAACGCACCATGGTGGCGCTGCGTTCCGCCGTCGAGGACAAGGTGCACCGGCTGCCGCTGGCGTACTTCGACGGGCGTCAGCGCGGTGAGCTACTCAGCCGGGTCACCAACGACATCGACAACATCCAGTCGTCGCTGTCGATGACGATCAGCCAGCTGCTGACGTCGGTGCTCACCGTGCTGACGGTGCTGGCGATGATGCTGTCCATCTCACCACTGCTCGCCGGCATCACCCTGCTGACGGTGCCGCTGTCGCTGCTGGCGACGCGGGTGATCGTGCGGCGTTCGCAGCGTCTGTTCGTCGCCCAGTGGACGAGCGTCGGGCGGCTCAACGCCCACATCGAAGAGACCTACAGCGGCTTCACGGTGGTCCAGACGTTCGGCCACCGGGCCGCCGCCCGGGACCGCTTCCGCGCCCTCAACGACGAGGTCTATCGGGCCAGTTTCGGGGCCCAATTCTTTTCCGGCCTGGTGGCGCCCGCGACGGCGGTGATCGGCAACCTCGGCTACGTCGCGGTCGCCGTGCTGGGCGGCCTGCAGGTGGCCACCGGGCAGATCACCCTGGGCAACATCCAGGCCTTCATTCAATATGTGCGGCAATTCAATTCACCGCTGAGCCAACTGGCCGGAATGTACAACACGCTGCAGTCGGGGGTGGCCAGCGCCGAACGCGTCTTCGCCCTGCTCGACGAGCCCGAGGAACCGCCGGACGCACCGCCGGAGGAGAAGCCGGCCGCGCCGGGGCCCGCCGGCCGCGACGCAGGAGCAGGCGGACGCGTGGAGTTCGCGCACGTGAGCTTCGCCTACCGCCCGGGCATCCGGGTGATCGACGACCTGTCACTGGTGGCCGAACCGGGCAGCACGGTGGCCATCGTCGGCCCCACCGGGGCCGGCAAGACCACGCTGGTGAATCTGCTGATGCGCTTCTATGACGTTGACGCCGGCCGGATTTCGATCGACGGCGTGGACATCGCCACGATGGAACGGCGGGCGCTGCGGTCGCGAATCGGCATGGTGCTGCAGGACACCTGGCTCTTCGACGGGACGATCGCGGAAAACATCGGCTACGGGCGCCCCGGCGCCGGCGACGACGAGATCGTGGCGGCCGCCAGGGCCGCCTACGTCGACCGCTTCGTCCAGACCCTGCCGGACGGCTACCACACCCGGGTGAGCGGCGACGGCGGCAACCTCAGCGCCGGTGAACGGCAACTCATCACCATCGCGCGCGCGTTTTTGGCCCGTCCGCAGCTGTTGATCCTGGACGAGGCGACCAGCTCGGTCGATACCCGCACCGAGGCCCTGATCGCGCACGCGACCCGCGAACTGCGCCGGGATCGCACGAGTTTCATTATCGCGCACCGTCTTTCGACCATCCGCGATGCCGATCGCATCGCGGTGATCGAGGCGGGCAGGATCGTCGAACAGGGCACTCACGCCGAACTGCTGGCCCGGCGCAGTGTGTACTACGCGATGACCCAGGCATAGCGGTGGGCGGACACAGCGACGACGGGCACCGCGATCTGCGCATCGATAAGCAATCGCGTTCGGTACCAAGAAGTTATTGAGAAGTTTCCAAGGAACAAACGCGACGCTGGGATCGTCCTACTCGATAACTGAAAGGGGTGGCAACAATGTTCTCGCGCCGCATCATCACCGTGCTCACCACCGCCGCCGCCATCGGGCTCGCCGCCGTCGGACTGGCCGGACCCGCCGCCGCCCGCACCGTGCAGACCGGCGATGAGATGTTCCTCGCCCAGATGCGAAGCCTCGGCGTCTCTTTCCCGTCGCCGCAGGAGGCCGTGCGGGAGGGCCACCAGGTATGCGCTGAACTGTCCGCCGGCAAGACCCCGACCGCCGTCACCGTCGCCGTCTTCCGGCAGACCAACCTGACTCCCCCGCAGGCGGCCGGCCTGGTCACCGCCGCGACACAGGCCTACTGCCCGCAATTCTCCGGCCAGCCCGCCTAGCCGGTCGCGCGCGGGCCCTTCGGATTCGCAACGAATCCTGCCGCCGGGCGTCACAATCTCCCCTGTGACCTCCCTGCCACCCGACCCCCCGCACGGCAGGTCGACCCCGATGATGGCCAAGCGTCTCGAGTTCGGCCTGCTCGGACCGCTGGAGATGACCGTCGACGGCGACCTGGTGCCCCTGGGCACGCCCAAGCAGCGCGCGGTGCTGGCCATGCTGCTGATGAACCGCAACAACCCCGTCGGCATCGATCGGCTGATCACCGGACTGTGGGACGAGTCGCCGCCGTCGGGGGCGCGGGCCAGCCTCCACTCCTACGTATCCAACCTGCGCAAGCTGCTCAGCAACGCCGGGGTCGACCCGCGCACGGTGCTGGTCGCGGCGCCGCCGGGCTACCGACTCAACATCCCCGACGACCGTTGCGATCTCGGTCGGTTCATCACCGAGAAGACCGCCGGCGTGCAGGCGGCGGCCTCCGGCCGCTTCGAACAGGCCGGCGCGCACCTGGCGGCCGCGTTGGCACAGTGGCGCGGCCCGGTGCTCGAAGACCTGGCGGAGTTCCGGTTCGTCGGCACCTTCGCCACCTCGCTGGTGGAGGAGAAGATCCTGACCCACATCGCGCAGGCAGAAGCCGAAATAGCTTGTGGCCGTGCGTTTTCCGTAATCACGGAACTGGAATCGCTGACCCGCGAACATCCCTACCGCGAACAGCTGTGGGCGCAGTTGATGACGGCGTACTACCTCACCGACCGTCAGTCCGACGCGTTGGCCGCGTATCGGCGCGTGCAGAAGTCACTCGCCGACGACCTGGGGATCGACCCGGGCCAGAACCTGCGCATGCTCAACGACCGGATCCTGCGCCAGGAACCGCTGGACGCCAAGAAGAATGCCATGACGACCGCCGCGGTCACCGTCACCGTGCTCGAGCACTACACCCTGGCGTCCGGCAGGAACGCCGGAGCCCTGCTGCACGACGCGGCCGGGCGGGCGTTTCCGCTGCGCGGCTCGACGACGATCGGGCGCCTGGACGACAACGACATCGTCCTCGACTCTCCCAGGGTCAGCCGGCACCATGCCGTCATCGTCGACACCGGAACCAGCTACATCATCAACGACCTGCGATCCTCCAACGGCGTGCACGTGCAAGACCAACGAATCCACTCGGTCGCCGTCCTGCAGGACGGCGACCGCATCCGGATCTGCGAGCAAGAATTCACTTTCCGGCTGGCCGAAGAGAATCAGCACGCCGGTTAGCTCGGCACCGGGCGGCGGCAATTGTTGCCGTTATCGTGCGGCGCGACGGGCGGGCGCTTACCGTCACGTTGTCGGTCTCGGGTCGAAAGGACTCTCAATGAAGATGTCAAGCCGCCGACTTGGTGATCGGGGGTGATTCGGGTTGCCAGGTGCGGTTGTCACGGATGAGGGCGTAAAGGACGTTGGTACGGCGTCGCGCCAGGCAG